>JBBWZK010000188.1:0-16724 GCA_039648975.1 Blastocatellia bacterium | reverse complement strand
CAATCACCCGTGGCTGGATAGCCATTCATCGTCATCTCGCAGGTAATCGGGCGCATTCAACATTTCACATTGAGAGGCGCAAAAATTCAGACTGGATTGTTTGTCTATGCCGGAAGAAATCAAACGCAAGATTCAAGAAGACCTTCGCCAGTTGGAAGCGGAATTGCGGACGGAGATTCCGCAGGAGTTGAAGAAAGCCGTGGCCATGGGCGATCTCTCGGAGAACGCCGAGTACGAAGCGGCGCGCAATCGGCAGGATTATGTGCGGGCGCGGATTGCCAATCTGCGCAAGCGGCTGGCGGATATTTCGATGATCGATGTGTCGCGGCTGCCGAACGACCGCGCCGCTTATGGCTCGACGCTCGTTTTGTACGATCTCGACAGCAGCGAGGAAGTGACTTATAAGCTGGTGATGGCCGAAGACTCAGACTTCGTGCAGAACAAGATTTCCACCACCTCGCCTATCGGGCGCGGCCTGATGGGCAAGCGCGAAGGCGACGAAGTCGACATCACGACGCCCAACGGCAAGCGCCGTTTTGAGGTCGTCCGGCTGACGACGGTTCACGACGACGCGGCGGAATAAATCGGCAGGCCGGTCATGTGCCAACGGCCAGTTTTGACATGGCCGATTGGCATTTGCCATTTGGCAATCAATGGCCGAGCCGCGCAGCCGCGCAGATGCATCTAAAGTCGGGCGGCGGATGATCTTGACAATGGGCGCAAGCGTTTGACATAGTGTCGCTTCGCCAGCGCGTGCAAGGGCCGAAAGTTGGGGGCCGACAGATGATCAGCGAAGTCATCGGAGCAGGCTGCAAACGAATTATTGACGCGATGGTGCGCGGCTTGGCGCGCAGCCATGTCAATCCCAATGTATTGACTTTCATGGGATTGCTGATGAACATCGGCTGCGGCGTGCTGTTCGGCTACGGCATGTTTTTCAAGGCGGGATTGTTGATGATCCTCGCCAATATCTTTGATATGTTCGACGGCCAGGTGGCGCGCTTGCGCGGGCGTGTGACGCGCTTCGGGGCGTTCTTCGATTCGGTGATTGACCGTTATTCCGACATCATTGTGTTTGTCGGCATCATGGTCTTTTACGCGCGCAGCACCCGTGCGCACTCGACGCTGCTGGTGGCGCTGACCGGGCTGGCACTGGTCGGTTCGGTGATGATCAGCTATTCGCGGGCGCGCGCCGAATCGCTCGACATTGCCTGCAAGGTCGGCTTTCTCGAACGGCCCGAGCGCGTCGTCTTGTTGATCATTGCCTCGCTCACGGAAGTCGGCCCGCTCGCGAATCCGTTCCTGCACAAAATGCCGCAGGTGCTGTGGGTGCTGGCCGTGCTATCGCACTGGACGGTGGTGCATCGCATTTATCATACGTGGCGCGAACTGCGCGAAACGGATCGCGCCGCCGTCGAAGCGGCCCAGGCCAAAATTGAAGCCGATAGCCTGGTGCGCGCTGATTATTCAGTTCAGAACTGAAGTTTGAGTTCTGAGTCAGGAGACGATTTAGTGAATTCAAATTTCGCAGTTCAAGCTCAGGCGACCGGCCAGTTGATGATGTGCCCGTGCTGCGGCGACCAGATCGCGCTGAATATCAAAGCATGCGCTTGCGGGGCGCGATTCGTCGGTGCGCCGCTTGATGAAACGCCGATCAAGGTTCGTCGCTTTGGTCCGGCGATGACTGCATTGCTGCTGCTGCTGCTGGCGATTGGCTTGACGGCTATTCTGACGAAATGGCTGACGGGGCTTGCGCTCGTGCCTGCGTGGTATGCGCTGCGCGCCCTGCGCCTCGAAAAACGCGACCCTGCCGGTTACGGCGGACGGCGCATCGCTGCGGCAACGCTGACGCTTGCCCTGGCCGGCGCTGCCGGCATGGCGGCTTACGGCATCAGCCGCATTCCGCACGCTCTGGAGAACCACAGCATCCGCCGCGTTGCGGCAACCCAAGCGGCGATGCATCGACTCGCAGGCATCCTCGAAGATTACAAGGCGACAACCGGCGCTTATCCGAAGAACACAGCCGATCTTAAAAAAGTCCTGAGCGAAGCGATGCCAGAGGATTACTGGGAAAAGTCGATTCGTTATCAAAGTTACCCTGAAGCCCTGGCCGAAGGGGGCTTGCGAAACGATACTGATCCCAATCAAAGCAACGCGCCGGCCCTCGCCATTCAATTCAACACATTTGAACTACGCTCGGCGGGCGCAGACGGCATTGAAGGCACGGACGACGACATCATCATGCGCGACGGCGTCTTCTTCACCAGCGCCCAAATCAAAAAGCTGCCATCGGTTCGCACATCGTCAGATCGTTAGTATGTGAAGTCAGCAGGCGAAATCGATCAAGCAACATCAGCGCCGCGCGTTGAAGCGAAGTTGCTTGCGATTTCGCCTTTCATTTTTTTACGCTCACTGCCCACATCGGTTTCTCATTCGCCTTATGTTTAAGAAGCTGCTGATAGCGAATCGCGGAGAGATCGCCGTGCGCATCGCACGCGGCTGCCGCGAAATGGGCATCTCGCCGGTCGCCGTGTACTCGGACGCCGACCGCACCTCGCTGCACGTTCGCGTCGCCGACGAAGCCATTCACATCGGCCCGCCGCCTTCCGCCGAAAGCTACCTGCACATAGACAAGATCATTGACGCCGCACGGCGCACCGGCGCGGAAGCGATTCATCCGGGCTATGGCTTTCTTTCTGAGAACGCCGAATTCGCCCGCGCCGTCGAAGACGCGGGGCTCGTGCTCGTCGGCCCGCCGGCATCGGCCATGCAGTTGATGGGGTCAAAGACCAATGCGCGACAGGTCGCACGCGAGGCCGGCGCGCCCGTCGTTCCCGGCACCACGACGCCGCTCGAATCGGTTGCCGACGCCATCGCGACTGCCGAACAGATCGGCTATCCGGTGATGCTCAAGGCCGCCGCAGGCGGCGGCGGCAAAGGCATGCGCCTGGTGCGGGCGCGCGACGAGATCAGTAGCGCACTGGAACTGGCGCAATCGGAAGCCGCCGCCAGTTTCAAAGACCCTGCGGTTTACATAGAGAAATTCATCGAGCGTCCGCGCCACATCGAGATTCAGTTGATCGGCGACCGCTTCGGCCAGATGGTTTATCTGGGCGAGCGCGAATGCTCTTTGCAGCGCCGACATCAGAAGGTGGTCGAAGAATGCCCGTCGCCCATCGTTGACGAAGACCTGCGCCGTCGCATGGGCGAAGCGGCGGTGCGGATCGCCAGCCGCGCCGGTTATTACAACGCCGGCACGATTGAATTTCTCGTCGACCCGCAACGCAATTTCTACTTCCTCGAAATGAATACACGGTTGCAGGTCGAACATCCGGTAACCGAACTGGTGACGGGCCGCGATCTCGTCCACGAACAGATACGCATTGCGGCGGGCGAAAAGTTATCTTTCTCACAAAATGACATTGTGCTGCGCGGCGCGGCCATCGAGTGCCGCATCTATGCCGAAGACCCGCACCACAATTTTCTGCCGAGTCCCGGACGCATCACCAAAATGGCAACGCCCGCCGGCCCTGGCGTGCGCTACGACAGTGGCAGCTATGCGGGCTGGGAGGTGCCGATTTATTATGACCCGTTGCTGGCCAAGCTTTGCGTCTGGGCCGAGACGCGCGCCGCGGCGATTGACCGGCTGGCGCGCGTGCTCGACGAGTACACCGTCGAAGGCATCAACACCACCATTCCATTCTTTCGCGCGGTCGTCGAAAACGACGCATTCCGGCGCGGCGATTTTGACACGGGGTTCATTGAGCGATTTCTGCAAGATGGCTTTGGCGTGCACGGTTTGAGCGACGACGAACCAACACGACGACTCGAAGACCTCGCCACCATTGCCGCCATCCTGCACGCGCGGGCGAAGACCAGGCAACTGGAAGCGGCAACGCCGCGCACCACAGAGAGCCGCTGGAAGCACACCGGCAGGCTCGCTCAACGACGATGAAGTACGAAGCGGAAATCAATGGCCGAGCGGTGACGGTTGAGCTTGAAGAGCGCGACGGTCAGGTGACTGCACGCGTCGGCGAGCGCCTCTATGAGATAGAGGTCGCGCGCCCGGAAGACGGCGACTACCTGTTGTTCATTGGTAATGAAGTTTACGAAACGCGCGTCTGGGCCGAAGCGACCGGCGGCTTGCGCATCAAGCTGCGCGACCGCCTCTTTCAAGCCAAGATCATCGACCGCAAGCAGCGGCGCGGCGCGGCAGATCACGGCCCCGAAGGTCAGCAGCAACTCACGTCGCCGATGCCGGGCAAAGTGGTGCGCGTTATGTGCGCTGCCGGTGATGAAGTGATCGCCGGTCAAGGCGTGGTGGTCGTCGAAGCCATGAAAATGCAAAACGAAATCAAATCGCCCAAAGCCGGGCGCGTCTCTGAGATTCGCGTCAGCGAAGGCGCTACGGTTTCGGCCAATCAAGTGCTCGCTATTGTGGAATAGCAGGCGGTAAACAGGAGACAGGAAGCAGGAGGCAGGATAAAGTTGGTCGCATCGCTCAGAGGAATTAGTAGCTTTACTGTTTTGCCTGCTTGATTGGCTATCAAAATATCTGCTTACTCTGAACGGCCTCCTGCCTCCTGCTTCCTGCCTCCCGTTCCTTATCCCATTTCGTTCGTCATCATTCGCAATTGGTGTTCGGATTCGTTGCGTCTGTTTTCGAGTCTTTGAGAAAATGCGCAAAAACTCGAAAAAGCTTCGATAAATGGGCAGTGGCCGGCGCTGGCTGCCTGTGGCACACTGCTTGTAATGACCAGAACAGTGAAAAATAAAACGATCCTGGCCGAGCCAGGAGGGAGGACACAGATGAAGTTCAATGCATTGAGGAGAGTGGTAAGCGGTGCTGCACTGCTGCTCGTGTTCAGCGTACTGTTGAGCGCATCGGCGCAGGCACAGCAGTACCGGGACTATCAGGACCGGAACTATCAGGATCAAGGGCGTTGGTCGAGGGAGCGCACGCGGGACTATGCCTTCAAGCTGGGCTATCACCAGGCCTATTCAGAGGCGGGAGATTATGTGAGCCACG
This sequence comes from Blastocatellia bacterium, assembly GCA_039648975.1. Taxonomy (GTDB): domain Bacteria; phylum Acidobacteriota; class Blastocatellia; order UBA7656; family UBA7656; genus DATENM01. Next base: position 11,695 of record JBBWZK010000188.1, on the reverse strand, counting down.
GACAACGTCCGAGCTTCAGAAATATGCCCGGTTACCGTAACGATGCGAATGGCTATTTGGTAGCGATGGGCAATCGCGATGATTATCGCAATTCCTACCGCAGAGGATACGAGCAAGGGTTCAATGATGCCATCAACGGGCGCACGCGGCGCTATGGCAAAAGAGCGGTCGAAGAAGCGCTCGGCGGTCGGTTGAAGGACGTTTACAACGATGACCGCTATGACCAGGATGATTGGTATAACGGACGCAATGACCGGGACTGGAACCGCGACCGCAACCCCGGTCGAGATGGTCGCAATGACCGCAACGATCTTTACCGCATTGCGCAGCAGAACGGCTATCGCGAAGGCCTGCGTCAAGGCCGCGACGACGCCTCTCGCCGGCGCAATTCCAATTACGAAAATGATCGCCTCTTCCGCGATGCCTTGAGCGGCTATCGGTCAGAGTTCGGCAACCGCGAGGACTATCGCCGCGCTTACCGCGAAGGCTTCCGGCAGGGCTACGAGGAAGGCTATCGTAACCGGCGCTAACCGATCTAAGATCGCTCGTCTGCCTTCAGCATCAAGCGGCGACGGCGCATGACATAAACCGGATGAAAGCCAGCCGCAAGCCGTGCGGCTGGCTTTGTGACAAGCCCGCCGGCGAGTATTCGGACGGATCTCGCCAGCGGGCTTGTCTTTTATCCACTGCGCTTCAGGCAAGGTCTTACCTGACTCTCGAATGGCAGCCGCGCGCCGCAGGTGTTAAGCTGATAAGCGAAAGCGAGAACCCCCATGATACGGCAAGACCACACGAATCAGTTGAACTTGCACTACACCATTCTTTGCGAAGATGTGCGGCTGGAGATCGGCCAGAAGCTCAGCCTGATCGGCGTCTTCTACGCCATACAGGTGCCGCAACTACCCATCAATGTGTTGAAGCTGGTCATCCTCAATCACTGGTCTGGCGACGGGCAGTATCTTTCCGAAGTCCGCATCCTGACGCCTGATCGCACGCAGCCGGTCGCCGTCTCACAGCCATCGGCATTCGAGATTCCGCCGGGCGGCTATGCCGACAACGTCACCATGTTCGCCAATGTTACCTTCCCGGTTGCCGGTAACTACGTCGTGCAGACGCTCATCAACTCGACGTTGTTCGCCGAACAGCCGCTCACGATTATGGATGCGAACCAGCCGCAGCCCGTCAGTTCCGAGACCATCCAATAATCGGCCCAATAATCGGTATTGACCCGCAACCACCGGCAAGTTAGGCTGTCAAAGCCGCCAAGGATCGACGCCTGCGGCGACGTTGAATATCAGCGTCGCACGCTAAATTTTTGTTCGGCGGCTCGCCCGAAAGCATGCAAAAGGAACAGCTTCTCAGTCTGCTCGACCCGTTGGCACGCGATGCCTTCGAGCGCGCCCGCAATCTCGGGCTGGCGCGCGGCGGCGTCCTGTCGCCACTGCATCTGGTTGTCGCGCTGCTCAGCGGCGTGCCAGCTTTGCACGACCAGTCGGCAAGCCTGCTCAAGTCGGCTACGGAAGCCTTGCTCAAACGCTTTCCACTCGCAGGCGAATCGCTCACAGTAACGAAAGATACACAGGCCGTCATCTTCACAGCCGGCGAGATGGCGCGCGACGAAGGCCATAGCGTTGCCGCGCCTGAACATCTGTTGCGTGCCGCGCTCGCCAGCCCGCCGGTTCGTGAGGCGCTCGACGAGGCGGCACAAAGCGTTGAGGCCGCCGCGACGCTCGATCAAGCCTCGTCATCTCAATCCGGCCTCGCGCTCGAACCGACAACGCCTGCCGCGCCAACGCCGAAGCCGCGCGCGCTCACCGGCGCGCTCAAGGATTATTGCGCGGATCTTGCTGAGGAAGCTGCGGAGTCTTCATTACATCCGTTCGTCGGGCGCGAGCGCGAATTGACGGCGGCGCTGGAAACGCTCTGCCGCAAGCTCAAGAACAATCCGCTGCTCATCGGCAAGCCGGGGGTCGGCAAGAGCGCGCTGGTCACGGCGCTCGCAGGCCGCTTGTGCGAAGGCCGTGTGCCGGTACGCCTGCGCGGCAAGCGCATCCTCGAAGTCTCGCGTCTGCGTTTGCTGGCCGATGCCAAGTATGCCGGCGAGATTGAAGAGCGCTTGAAACAATTACTTGAAGACGTGAAGCGGGCGGGCGACGTGATTCTTTTCTTTGATGAGATTCACTCGTTGTTGAGCGCCGGCGGTGCAAGCGGCACAGGCGACGTGGCTAACCTGTTGAAGTCGGCGCTCTCGAAAGGCGAGATCACCTGCATCGGCGCGACGACGCTGGCCGAATATTACAAGTACATCGCGCGCGACGAAGCTCTGGCCCGTCGCTTCAGCAACATCACCATCGAAGAGCCATCGCTTGACGAAACCCGCCGCATCCTGCTGGAGTCGCGCAGTTCGTTCGAGTCCTATCACGACGTGCGCATTGACGACGAGATCATCGCGCTCATCGTTGATCAAGCCGAGCGTTTTCTCTACACGCGGAGTTTTCCCGACAAGGCCTTTGACCTGCTCGACAAGGCGGCGGCCAAAACCTCGTTTGCCGGACACCGCCGCGTCACCCGCGAAGCCGTCACCGAGACGCTGTCGGAGATGACCGGCCTGCCGCTTGAGATCATGGACGAAGACCCTGCCGAGCGGCTCGAACGCCTCGAAGAGTTTTTGCATGCGGCGGTGCCCGGCCAGGCGCGCGCCGCCCGCGATGTGGCGCGCGTCGTGCGCATCGCCAAGCTCGGCCTCGAGCTGAAGCCGGAGCGCCCTGACGGCGTCTTTCTCTTCGTCGGCCCCGAAGGCGTCGGCAAGCATGAGATCGCCACGGCGCTCGCCAGGTTTTTGTACGGTTCATCACAAAAGATCACAACGTTCGATCTGAGCCAGTATAGCGAGCCGCACTCGATTTCGCGGCTGATCGGCGCGGAACCGGGCTATCTGGGTCATGGCGAGCGCGGCCTACTGGCCAAGGCGGCGGAAGACAATCCGCATTCGGTGCTCTATTTCCGCAACGTCGATCTGGCGCATCCGCTCGTTCAGCAGTTTCTCGGCGAAGCCTTCGAGCATGGGCGCTTCACCGACACGACAGGCGCAAACATCGCGCTGTCGAACACCACCGTCGTGATGTCGCGCTCGCAACTCAGCGAACATCACAAGACCGCGCCGCTCGGCTTTCGCCCAAACGGCGAAAGCGGCGAACCTCGCGCCACCGGCAATCTGCGAGCGACGACTGACGGCTTGCATCTCAGAGAGCGCAGCTTTGGCCTGACGGATTCACTCGCGGCAACCGTAGACGAGGTGATCGAGTTTCAGGTGCTCGACCGTGAAGCGACCGAACAGATCATCAGCGAACGGCTGGAAGCCCTGCGGGCGCGGCTCGAAGCGACGCAGCCGGTGCGCATTGAAATGGATGCGCAGCTCGCCGCGTTTTTCAGCCAGCGGCTGGTCGCCGAGCGCAAGAGCCTCGCGCAATTGGAACGCATATTACAAGAGACCATCATTATTCCATTTACGCAGCTTCATCTGGATAGGCATGGAGAGCGCCTAAGAGTAGCGATTCATGTTGCAAGTGATGGCGTGCAGGTCGTGCGCGCCGGTGGTGATACGATTACGGCATGAACTGAGATGAGAGACGATTTGAAAGTCCCGTAGGGACGCAATGTTTATAGTCAATAAGTTGGTTTGATCTTCAAGCTCCGTCAGGAGCGCAATGTCAACATTGCGTCCCTACGGGACTGACATTCCTCTCTACGTCTTCAACTATAAACATTGCGCTCCTCGCGGAGCTTGCTTTTCCGGCTAACTTTTCAGACTCGCTCTGAGCAACAAGCTTGCGCGACGATGGATCGCTCGCCCATACGCAGGCTATCGTTTCAGGCAATAGTTTCAGCCTATGAAATTCAAAAGCGAAGCGCACAAACAAGCCTATGACAAGGCGCGCGACTACCTGCACGCGCTGTTCGGCGAAGTGAATGTCACGCAGATGAACGACACCTTCGCGTTGCAGGAAGGCTCGACCTTCGTCTACGTGCGGACGTTTCCGATAGGCGATAAAAAATCCGGCGTCGAGGTCTTTTCTTATGTCGTCATTGATGTGAATATCACGGAAGAATTGATGCGCTATCTGCTGACCTACAATCTGCGCCTGATGTTCGGCGGCTTCGGCCTGTCGATAGACGACAGCGGCAAGGGCGCAATTGTATTGACGCATACTATTCTGGGCGATGGCATGGATCGCACGGAGCTTTATGCTTCGGTGTCCGCCATCGCGCATGTCGCCGATGATCTTGATGATCAGATCGTCGCCGCATTCGGCGGCAAGACCGCGCTCGATAAAATGGCGGTGGTCAAACACGAGCCGGTCGAATACTGGGAATAGAATGTTGAACGTCGGACTCACAGGCAGCATCGCCGTCGGCAAGAGCTTCGCCGTCTCGGTGCTTGCCGAACTGGGCTGCGTTGTCTTCGATGCCGACAAGGTGGCGCATTCGGTGATGGAGCCGGGTCGCGCGGCGTACTTCGATCTGGTGAAAGAATTTGGCGACGGCATTCTTGGGGCGGATCGTCAGATAGATCGTCGCCGGCTTGGCCCCATTGTCTTTGCGGATGCCGAACGGCGCAGGCGATTGAATGAGATCGTCCACCCGCGCGTCATCGAAGAACAGAACCGCTTGCTCAAAGAAGCCGAAGCGCGTCATCCCGACGGCATCAGTATTATTGACGCGGCGCTGATGATCGAATCCGGCGGCTACAAGCGTTTCGATAAATTGATCGTCGTTTATTGCGACCGCGAGACGCAGATCGCGCGCTTGATGAAGCGCAATCAACTCACTCGCGAAGAGGCTGAACAGAGAGTCGCGGCGCAGATGTCTTCCGAAGAAAAGCGCCGCTATGCCGATTACGAAATCGATACATCAGGAACCTTCGAGGAAACCCGCCAGCGCGTCATCGCCGTTTACCAGCAACTGCTCGGCGACCAGCAGGCAAAATCCTAGCCCGATTCATCGAGTCGTTGGCGAGTCTTTATAGCGGTTTTCAATTGGATGTAGCGCAATCTGTTAGATTTCGCATTGACGCTCGCAATCTAACAGATTGCGCTACATGGCTACACGCATTTTTAAACTGTGCTAGATCGTTTCCATCAAGCGTGCCAGCAAGGTGGCGCGGCGCGCGATGTCTTCAATGAGAATATGCTCGTGTTCGGCGTGCGCGCCCGCGCCGTCTACGCCGAGGCCGTCGAGCACCGGCACGCCCAGGGCCGCAATGAAGTTGCCGTCCGAACCGCCTCCCACTGCGCCTTCGCGCAGATCATAGCCGATCTCAGCAGCCAACTCGCGGGCGTGCGCAAACAGCGCAGCGATTTCCGGCGTGCGCACCAACGGCGGGCGATTGATGCCGCCAAGCACTTCGAGCCGCGCGCCGTCGAGCACAGGCTTGAGCTGTTGCATGGCCTGCTCAATACGGTGGCCTTCTTCGACGTTTGCAAAGCGCATATCAATCGTCGCATGCGCTTCGGCGGCGACGACGTTCGACAGCACGCCGCCGCGCACGACGCCGACATTGAGCGTCGTGCCGTGCACGTAATCTATCAACTCATTGATGGCGAGAACCTGATGCGCCATCTCTGTAATGGCGCTTACACCGGCGCGCGGATCGTTGCCGGCATGTGCAGGCTTGCCGCGCACGATGAGTTCGAATTCGCCGACGCCTTTGCGCGCCGTCTTCACCGCACCGCCCGGTATCGGCGGCTCAAGCACCAGCGCCGCACGCGCACGGCGCGCTTCGTCTTCGATAAACGGGCGCGAGAAGTGGCTGCCGGTCTCTTCGTCACAGGTCATCAGCATACAAATCTGCCGGCGCGTCCTGCGGCCAAGCTCTTTGAGCGCGCGCAACGCAAATGTAGCGATGCTCACACCGGCTTTCATGTCAAAGATGCCCGGCCCATAAGCGCGACCGTCTGCGACGCGAAAGGGTCGCGCGGCGAGCGTCCCCGCAGGCCATACGGTGTCGAGATGGCCGACGATCATCAGTTGTTTATCGTCTGCGGCCTGGCCGCCCGTGAAATCGAAGCGCGCCAGGACGCTTGCGCCGAAATTCGGATCAGAGAGCAGTTCCACCGACGCGCCGAGTTCGCTCAGTTTGTCGCCAAAGTTTTCGGCGATGCGCGCGGTGGCCGCCGCCTCGCGCGACATGGATTCCTGCTCGACGAGCCAGCGAATGAAATCGAGTATCTCTGCCTGCTGCGATTGAAAATAAGCCTCTAGCGATCTGCCGTCTTGTGCCATCACCACAGTTTTAGCAGAGCCGCGCAGCGCACGCCAGCGATGGCCCGGCAGCGCATAGGGGTTGATCGGCTTATCGCGCTGACTTGACGTTTCAACCGAGAATGACATACTCACAGATTGAAAAGGAGACGTAAAAACATGAAGCTGCTGAAGCGCGCCGCGTTTATGGCCTTGTTGCTCGTCGGCATTCCGTCTGCAAGCTTGTTGGCGCAGGAGAAGCCATCGGCGAATGCCGCACCGAAAGAGGTTTGCGTGACCTTCGATGATCTGCCGCTGAACGGCCCCGACATAGACTTGAAGCGGCTGCGCGCCATGACCGTGAAGCTGCTGTCGATCATCAAGGCGCACAACGTTCCGGCGGTCGCTTTCGTCAACGAGCGCAAGCTCTACCGCATGGGCGAAATGGATGAGCGCGTGGCGATCCTCAAGCTGTGGCTCGACGCCGGGCTTGAGTTGGGCAATCACACCTATTCACATCCGTCGCTGCAAACGACGCCGCTCGCCGCCTTTGAAGAAGACGTGATGCGCGGCGAAACCATCACGCGCATACTGCTTGAGCAAAAAGGCATGAAGCTGCGCTATTTCCGTCACCCGTTTCTGCGCACAGGGCCGACGCTTGAGGCCCGCACCGCTTTTGAGAAGTTCCTTACAGAACGTGGATACACGGTCGCGCCGGTGACATTCGATGATGCCGATTACATGTTCAACACGGTTTACGTCAAAGCCCGCGAGCGCAATGATGCAGCGCTGATCAAGCGCACCGGCGAGGCTTACCTTGAGCACCTGCGAACCATGGTGGATTTCTTCGAGAAGCTTTCACTTGAAGCCGTCGGCTCGCCGATACGTCATGTTCTGCTGCTGCACGCCAACGAATTGAATGCCGATTACTTCGACGGCGTCGCGCGGATATTCAGTGAGCGCGGCTATGCGTTCGTCACCTTGGCGCGGGCGCTCGAAGACAAAGCCTACCGCCTGCCCGATAACTACGCCGGCCCGTGGGGCATGTCGTGGCTGCACCGCTGGGCTTATAGCCGTGGCATGAAGCAGACGCTTAAAGCAGAGCCTGATCCGCCGGAGTTCATTCAGAAGCTCTACAACGAAGCGACCGCCAGCAGATGAATCATTGCATTCCGCCCGAAGGCGGAACTCTCTGCGAACTCGCTGTGGCTGTTTTCTCGCAACTTTTGCGGCATATTTGCAGTATGAAGAATCGGTGTGCTCGCAATTCCTTCGCACCTATCTAATCTTTTATCGGAGACATTAGGATGAGACGACTACTTGCCATCGCTCTTGCCATGCTGATGCTGTGGCTGCCTGGCCTGGCGCAGACCGCTAATCAAACCAATTCAGACAAGGCGACAGCGCTGCCGAAGTTCACGCCGGAGCAGTTGCGCGAAGATTTTCAAATCGCCCGCCGCGCCCTCGAAGAAGGCCACAGCGGCATCTATCGCTACACGCCAAAGCCGCAGCTTGATCGCACCTTCGATGCGGCGGCGGCGGCGCTCGATCAGCCGATGAATGTTTACGAATTCACGCGCGTGCTCGCTCCCGCCGTTGCCGCCATCAAGTGCGGACACACGGGAATCAGCTTGCCCGAAGCGTTGCGCAAAGAGATCAACACACAGGCACGGCTATTGCCGCTGAACGTCAGGGTGATCAACAAGCGCGCCTACGTCTTGCGCGATCTGTCGAGCGCCGAACACCACCTTGCAGGGCTTGAGATTCGCTCGATCAACAACCAGCCGGCGGCCAAACTCATTGCGACTCTGCTGGCGGCGGCTTCGGGTGACGGCGACGTAGAAACCTCGCGGCAGGCGCGCATCAGCGGTCTGCGCTTCGGCGTCCTGCTGTATACACTCGTCGGCGCGCAGAGTCCTTATGATCTGGTCGTCTATAACGCGAAGACGAAGCGTGAAGATAAAGCCCATCTCGACGGCATCGAGATACCGAAGTGGCAAGAGATGGCCAAGGCGGCTTATCCGCAGGATGAAGAGCCGACGCGCGCCGGTGAGCTTCATTATCTGGATGAGGGACGCATCAGTGTGATGAAGATCAATGGCTTCGGCGGCTTTGTTGACGCGGAGAAGAAGAAGAATTTGAAGACGTTTTACCAGGAATCATTCGATGAAATGCAATCGAAAGGCTCGCAGGCGCTGGTCATAGACCTGCGTGATAATGGCGGCGGGGCTGACGAATTGGGCAAGCTGCTGTTGTCTTACCTGATCAACGAGCCGTTCAAGTATTACAATGACCTGGTCATCAACAACGATCACTTCGACTTTATGAAGTACGCGGGCCGCGCCGATTTCAAGCTCAGCGACAAGCAGGCCGAGCGCGGCACGGACGGCAAGTTCCATGCGACGAGCCATCCGAACTGGGGCATCAATCAGCCGAGCAAGCCGACCTTCACGGGCAAGGTTTACATTCTCATCGACGGCGGCAGCTTCTCGACGACTTCAGAGTTTCTGTCGCAGGCGCACTATCACAAGCGCGCCGTGTTCATCGGCGAAGAATCGGGCGGCGGCTATTACGGCAACAGTTCGGGGATGATGCCGGCGGTCGTGCTGCCGAACACCAAGGTCGTCGTGCGCGTGCCGCTGGTGACGTACCACATGGCGGTCAGCGGTTACAAAGCCGCTGCCCACGGCGTGGTGCCGGATTATCCCGTCAATCACACGATAGACGATTTTATCTCAGGCCGTGATAAAGACATGGAGCTGGCGTTGCAGCTTGCGCGGGCGGCGGCGAAAAAGTAAGGCAAGATTTTCTTCAACGATAAGTATCCCTCAGCCTCCATCGCAAACGGACAAATGGCGCAGGCCGTGCGTTGACAGGGCGCGCGGTGGTCGCCTATCGTTTATAGCTTGTTCCATATCACTAAAAGTTTACTGAGTGTTCAATGCGTATTTCATGAGGCAATTTTTATCTGTGAGGAAAATGACTAATGGAAACGATACCAGCACATGGCGGGCGGCTCATCAATCGCGAGCTTGCCGGCGTCGAGCGCGAAACCCTGCTCGAACGCATCCCTGCCATGCCGCGCCTGACGCTCAGGGCGCGCGAAATCTCCGACCTTGAAATGATCGCCAACGGCGCGTTCAGCCCGCTCCAGGGCTTCATGTGTGAAGACGATTACATCGCCGTGCGCGGCAACAAGCATCTCGCATCGGGCCTGCCGTGGACGATCCCCATTACCCTTTCAGCAAGCGACGATTTCGCCGCGCCCGTCAAAGAAGGCCAGGACATTGCGCTTTACGCCGACGATGATCATGTGCTCGGCGTGCTGCACCTCAAACAAAAATACCGCTATGACAAGCAGCGCGAAGCCGAGCGCGTTTACCTGACTACGGACGCCGCGCATCCCGGCGTTGCGGCGCTCTACGAACAGGGCGACTGGCTGTTGGGCGGCCGTGTCAGCTTGCTCAATCGCCCGCGCAACTCGCAGTTCCCGGCTTACCGCCTCGACCCGCAACAGACGCGCGAGGCGTTCAAGAAGAAAGGCTGGCACCGCGTCGTCGCCTTTCAAACTCGCAACCCGATTCATCGCGCACACGAAGACATCATCAAGTGCGCGCTCGAAATCGTCGACGGATTGTTGCTGCATCCACTGGTCGGCGAAACCAAGTCGGATGACATTCCGGCTGACGTGCGTATGCATTGTTATGAAGCGATGCTGGAGCATTACTTCCCGCGCACGCGGACGATGCTGGCGGTCAACCCGGCGGCCATGCGTTACGCGGGGCCGCGCGAAGCCATCTTTCATGCCATCATTCGCAAGAACTACGGCTGCACGCATTTCATCGTCGGGCGCGATCATGCGGGCGTCGGCAACTATTACGGCACCTATGATGCACATTACATTTTCAACGAGTTCGATGCGGAGGCCTTAGCCATCACGCCGCTGTTCTTCGATCATTCGTTCTACTGCCGGCGCTGCGACGCGATGGCGTCGAACAAGACCTGCCCGCACGACTCCGCCGAGCACGTCACGCTGTCAGGCACGAAGGTGCGTGAACTGCTTGCCGCCGGCACACCGCCGCCGCGCGAGTTCTCGCGCCCCGAAGTGGCGCAGATTCTCATTGCAGCAATGCGGAAGTAGGATTCAGGATTCAGGATTCAGAGGCGAGGTTAGAAACGGAACCGCAACGCACCGACGGCTTATGCCATTCTGAATCCTGAATCCCGCGTCGCAACCTAAGCCTTGAACCTGCGCTCCGGCCCTGAATCCTGAATCCTGAATCCTGAATCCTTCTATTTATTGCCAGTGTATAATCTCTAGAGTATAATCCCGTTGCCGCTAGAACTTGCCTGCGGGGCAAGGAGAGCTGTTGGAGGCCCAGCCTTATGATCAGGTGCAACAACTGTGGGACGAACAACATTGACGGGAGCGACTACTGCGATGAGTGCGGCATGAAGCTGGACCTCGTTCCGCAGTCGCGCGGTCGGCAATCGTTCTTCCAGCCGCCGAGCGCCGTCGAAAGCGAAGCGCCGCTGCCGCCAAATACAAATGAAGGGCCGCCGATTGCGCCGCCAACCTTTACGACTTCGACGAGCGTTCCCAAACCGGCGATGCCGGCGCGCGAACGCCGAGGCGAGGACCGCCGCGCCGAACCGACAGCGGCGATACCGCCGCCCGGCAATAACTCGAACCGGCGTCCGACCGCTACAGATGAGCGCGCCGCCTACAGTCCGCGCGCCGGCGAACCGTATTCGCCGCCCGCCCCGGAACCGCCGCCGCGCGCCGCCGGTGGTCAAACCTATGCGCTGTCATCGCGCGGACGCACGGACGAGATGCTGCCCGACGGCAATAACTCAGCGCTGATGGATAACCCGCGCGTCACGGCGCGGCTCGTCGTCGAGCGCGGCGGGCGTGTCGGACGCGAGTTTGCCATCACCGGCATCGAAACCAACATTGGCCGATGGGACGCCGACAGCGGCATCTTTCCCGATATTGATCTTGACGAAGACGACCCGGAAGCGAAAATCTCGCGCCGCCATGCGCGCATCATCAATCACAATGGGCAATACTTCATCGAAGACCTGGGCTCGACCAACGGCACGTTTGTGAATCGCGGACGGCGGTTGCTGCCCGGCAAGCGGCAGATATTACAAAACGGCGACGAGATCATCGTTGGCAAAACGTTCTTGAAGTTTCAAGTACTCAGATAGCCGGGTTCTGGTTCCTGGTTTCTAGTTCCTCGTTTCTGGTTCATTGCGTCGAATGCATTCGTACCCGTCAGCGCGCAAACCAGGAACCAGAAACCAGGCGCCGGAAACCAGGAACCAGTTGTATGTTTTGCCCTGAATGCGGCAACAAGGTTCAAGCGCAGGAGTCCAATTGTAGTGTGTGCGGCGCTCGGCAGGATTCGACGCCGCTTGCGCCGAAGGCGATCATTCTTGAAGCACGCAGCGG
>JBBWZK010000183.1:0-12263 GCA_039648975.1 Blastocatellia bacterium | reverse complement strand
GCCAAAGACTTCCCGCACGCCGCCTGCATCAACTGCCACCAGAACTTTGCGGCGGAGTTCTTCAGATATGCCGTCGGCGGCTCGAATCGCTTCTGTGGTATTTGTCACATGCCCGGTCGCACGACGGCAAGCGCCGAGTCGGAGCGCACGGACTATACCAGCCCTCAGATGAAGAACTACACAGAGTTCGAGGATGTCTTTGGGCACAGAGCGCATCAGGAGGCCGTGAAGCCATACGTGCACATCACGCCTGTGCGCAGCGGGCCGCAGGCAGGGTACGGCTCGCAGTTCAGCGTCGGCGCGAGGCCGCTCTGCACCAGTTGCCATGCGCCGATTCGCAACGCCCCCGTCGAATCCAGGGACATGCAGACGCAGATGGATCACCCGACCTGCTTCGTCTGTCACGGCGGCGTTTCCTCGACGTTGCGCACGGCGAGCGAACTGAGCCAGTTTCCTTACGAGAACGACTGCCGGGGCTGCCATGCGCTGATCGATGGCAAGATGGGGCAGGGAAAACATGAACTGTTCGGCCAGATCAAAAAATTCCGTCATTACATCGATCACGACATAGACATACGTCCGAAGAAAAAGCCCTGGAATCCGCCGACGGCGACGGATTATCTGTGCTCGGATTGCCATAGCCCGATTGCCGAAACTATGACGCTTAACGCCATCACTCTGCCGCAAGCGGGCTATTGTAATCAATGCCACCAAAACCGGAAACCGGGCTTGCCCGATCAATTGAGCGCTCAGGATTTGAACAAGCTGGGCAAGCGACCATGAAAGTCCGGAGAGTCTGGAGAGTCTTGAGAGTCTAGAAAATGTTTCTGCAAAGGAAGCTCCGTAGGAGCGCAATGTTTATAGTCACCATTGCTGATAAGAAGCCAAGCTCCGTCAGGAGCGCCATGTCGACATTTCGCCCCGACGGGGCTGGCGTTCTCTTCAACGCTTGCAACTATAAACATTTCGTCCCTACGGGACTTTTCAGAGACTCTCCAGACTCTCAAGACTCTCTGGACTCTCCAGACTCGATAGACTCGATAGACTTGATAGACTGATTGAGCGACACGGGAATGAAAAACGACACCGCCAAACTGCTCAAGCAAATCGTCACGATTATCGCCCTTGCGCTGTTCGTCAGCATGGGGGCGTGCCGCAGCAAGAAAGAGAACCTGAACAAGCCGGTTGAAAACGCCAACGCCTCGGCTCCCGTTCAGCCCGTCAGCCAGTCTGCCTTCGATGTCGTCGACTCGAAGGTGATTGAAAAGGTTTCGCCCTTCAATCACACGCGCAAAGAGCACCAGACGAAGACGCAGGATTGCGCCTTCTGCCATCAACGCAAAGACAACAATTCGACGCCGAGCTTTCCGAGTCACACCGGCTGCATTGAGTGTCATCAGCGCGACTACACCAACCGGCAGAGCCGCATGTGCGAAGTCTGCCACACCACGCCGGTTGACGCGAAGGGCACGCTCATCGAGTTTCCGAAGAAACAAGCGGAGTTCGGCTTGAAGGGATTCTCGCACAGGCAGCACGGCAATCCTGAAAAGATGAAAGACCAGATGGCCGACATGCCAAATGGCGTGCCCGATTGCAGCAAGTGCCACACGTTCGACCAGGCGAAGATTGTCGCAGGCTACCCGCATCACCCGGAATGCTACGCCTGTCACGCGCATCAGGCGAATCAGACGACGCAGACGGCTCAGGCGACGCAGAAGCAACTCGGCGACTGCGGCACCTGTCACGTCAAGAAAGATCAGGCGCTGGCTTTTTCGAGAAGCACGGGGCCGGCCCTCAGCCTTTACAACTTCAGGCACGGGCCGCATCTGGCCAAGAATAACGATTGTAGCAAGTGCCACAAAACCACCGAAGTGGCGGCACAGCCGGTGCGCGCCGACATCACCGCGATCAACGTGGCGCGCGGCCAGCGGCATCATTCGAGTTGCTGGGATTGCCACGTCACGGCGCGCGACTCCGCCTGCACGAAATGCCACAAGTCATCCGTGCCGTTTTAGCAAAGGATGAGGAAGGAAGAGAGGCTATAGGCTAGGGGCTAGGGGCTGGCTGGAAGCTTACGGGCTAGCCTCCAGCCCCTAGCCTCTGTCATTCCACCTTCCGCCTTCATCCTTCGACAGTGTATACTCTCAGGCCAGCCGATCCACAGGCTTTGAACACAATCATACGAATTCATATTTTTTCATGTAAAGGTACGTGTTATGCCGCGAGAACATACGAGTCGCCGAGAAGTCCTCAATGCCATACAGACCTTGCCCTCGATCCGCGACCTGCTGGCGATCCACGACGGTCACTACGAGCACGAGCTTGATCTCGAAGTCTCGGTCTACGGGCGCAATTACAACGGCAAGAAAGTCGGGCCTTACGTCCGCCTGCTGACTTACGAGCCTGGCGAGCCGATCATCAGCGCCGGCGACTGGGGCGGCAATACGTTCTATGTGGTGGTCAACTCGCACGCCGAGGTCTTCGTCAATGCGCCGAACGGCCAGAGCTTGAAAGTCAGCGAGCTGCCGCCCGGCCAGCAGTTCGGCGAAATGAGTGTGCTGGCCGGCGTGCCGCGCAATGCGACGGTCAAAGCCGCCGCTGCACAGCCGACGCAGATCATGGAAGTGCAGCGGCCCGCGCTGCGTCTGTTGCGCAAGATCAAATCTTTTGCCGACGCGCTCGACTCGACTTATCGCCGCCACGGGCGCGACAGCATCCTTGCGGCGCTGACCACGCGACTGAACCTGACGCCGGAGCAGGCGCAGGAGATCAAGAATATGTCGCTGTTCCGCGTCTTCTCGAAAAATCACATACTCTTTCGTGAAGGCGCGGCGGTGGATCGCGTCTACTTCATACAGACAGGCTGGCTGCGTCGCGTCAATTATCCCAACGGCCAGAAGATGGAAGATTATCTCGGACGCGGCTTCGCCTATGGCGTCGACGGCGTCTTGAAAAATGTAATGTGGCCTTACACAGTGACGTTGATGGGCCGCACTGAAGTGCTCGAAATCTCTATCGCCAAGCTGCGCCAGAATACCTTGTTGCGCGAAACCCTGGCGCGCGGCTTGAGCGAACTTGGGCCGCCCGAAATCCAATCGCGCGTCAGTACGCGTCCGGTGGTGCGCGAAAAAACGCTCGCCGCGCAGCAGGCGTTGATTGAGACGGGACTGGTTGACGGCACCAATCTGCTGGTGATGGACATGGATTTGTGCGTGCGTTGCGGCAACTGCTCGCTGGCCTGCCACCGTGTTCACGGCCAGTCGCGCCTGATGCGGCGCGGCATACAGGTCACGCGACTCGAAGCGCCGCGCCCCAGTGCCGTGCAGAGCATCCTGTCGCCTTCGGTCTGCATGCATTGCAAAGACCCTGAATGTTTGACGGGCTGTCCGACGGGGGCCATCGGGCGCTTCGGCGACGGCCAGATCGATATTAACAAGTCGACCTGCATCGGGTGCGGCGACTGCGCCACGCAGTGCCCTTACAACGCGATCTCGATGATTCCGCGCCGCGAAAAGGCATCTGAAGAAAAAGTGACGTTCGCCATCAAGTTGCAGGACTATCTACGCATCGGCACCGACCCGCTGCCGCCGCCCGTGGAAGCGACCGACGATCTCGTCGCCGTCAAATGTAATTTATGCAATAACACATCGCTCAATCCTAAAGGCAGTAAAACGCAGGCGTACAGTTGCGAAGAGAACTGCCCGACGGGGGCGCTGGCGCGCATCACGCCGACGAAGTATTTCGACGAAATCGGCGCGATTCAAGGCTTGCTGGTGATGGATCGGACGCACGCCATGGGGCGCAACATACATCGCTCAGACCCGCCACGCCGCCTGAGCCACATCGCCGGCATCATACTGACGGTGCTGCTGACAGCGTTGACGATTCTGGGTTTGAATCATTATGGACTCGGCGAGCGGCTGGTGAGCTTCCTGAACATGCGTTGGATCACCGGCCTAGTCGGACTAGTCGGACTCATCGGCGTCATGCTTTATCCCATGCGGCGCAAAATCTATACGAAGCGCAAGGGGGCGTTGCGCTACTGGCTGCTGTCGCATCTTTACCTCGGTGTCATCGGCGGCATTATGATTTTGCTGCATGGCGGCACCAATGCAGGTGGCTTGCTGACGACGGCGCTGATGATCACCTTCGACCTGGTGATTCTCACAGGACTATTCGGCATCCTGGCTTATCAGGTCGCGCCGCGCATCCTGACCAAGATCGAAGGCTCGCCGCTGTTGATTGACGATCTCTTGCAGCGCCGCGACGAATTGCAGAAAGAACTGGCCGAGCTTGGTGCGTCGCCGGCGGAGCCGCTACGCAGTCTGGTGCGCAATAAAATTATTCCGCGCTTCACGTCGTTCGGTTATCTGCTCAGGCAATATCTGAAGCGCGAACCGCTCGACGCGATGATCAAGACAGCGACGGGTGATAGCGAAGCGGAGTTTCAGCAGCTACAACTCCCGAAAGACGCCGAGCGCTTGGGGCGCGCGATTGAAGCAGCCGTGACTATGCGGCGAGTCGATGCGTTGATCTACCTGCATCGCATATGCAAATGGTGGCTGCCGCCGCACGTCGCTACGACATCGCTGATGCTGGCGCTGATGACCATTCACATCATTCAGGTGATCTATTACGCTTCGCGTTAATAGACAGCCTGGAAAGAAAAAAGATTTGAAGGGATCTTTAACGACCTCTGTTTGTTAGACCTATTACCCGTGGCATCTATGAGAAATGATGTGGAAACCAAGCCAGATGGAAGGGGTGTTCATGGCGACCTACAGAAAATGTAAAGACTGCGGGTCAGATGTGAATGATCGAAACTACGCGCGGCATATCAAAGAGAAGTGTTCCGTGCGTAGAACCAATAAGCAAAGGAAGACTAAACTTCGTAATACGTTAAGGCAGAGCAAACTCAATAATACAGTAAGGTGCGAGTATTGCGGTTATATTGTCTTGGTAGAACGATTTAATTACTATCTCAATACTCTTTGCTCAGTGTTTCCCAAAACAAGAGATGACACAATCCTTTGTAAAATCTGCGGCAAAACCATAAAAGCCAAAGCTGTTCAAGCCCATCATGCAGTTTGCGAAACTGAAGAAGAGGGTAAGCAGCCGGCGTTCGGCTTAACCCAAAGACAGAATCAACCAGCTAAGAAACCAAGGTGTGAGAAATGCGGCAATCTTGTCTCTGCAATTAGCTATAACAAACATATCGAATCTGGCTGCTTGTTTACCTGCGTTTGTGGAAGGATTATGAAAGCTCGCAATCTCAAAGGACACCAGCAAAAATGCATTGAGTACCTAACAGTAATGGCTGCGCGATACAGACGGAGACATGCTTTCTTTAATGATGATTCCCCAGAAACAAATTTCATCACATCCTCTGAAGCACGCGGCGAATCTAAACATTGGGCTACTCCCAAGCGAAGAAGAAAATGATAAAAACGACAGCATTTAATCACCTGCCAACAGGTTTAACCTTCACGTTCAGGTGGTGCGGAAGCGGCCATGAAAGAACCCACTCGAACTGCGTTGCCTGCGTATTCCTGCAACGCGCTGTTAGGCCATTGCAATTGCACTCGTTCCATTCCCTAACTAACTTTTCTGCTATACGAGGAAAAAAGAAAGAGGTCGACAATGGCAATTGAACCATCGATAATGCAAGTGTTTGAGAAACAAGCCGAGAAGTTCAACGAAGGGCAAGACCAAGAGATGAGGGCGAAGGTTGGCTTCAGCGAATTAGATTCTGGTCGGTATGCATCATACTCGTCCGGTCTTATATCACTTCTGAAGCCTGGACGATTATCTCATCTTTTAAAGGTCGTCCACGGAGAGCGCTCGCTCTTTCCTGTGAGCCTAAGAATCTTGGATAGAGAAGAGCAGATGATCGTTTCGCCCGATTATCTCACTAGCAAGATAGAAGAAATCTTGCGGTCGGAACTCGTAAAAGAGGAAATTAGAAAATTGCTTCAATAGAAGATTACTTTCATGGCAAGTGTGGGCCTAACGGGTGCGGCGCGGAAGCCGCAAAGAAAATATAGATAAGAATGGCGAGGAAAATTAGAGAGCTTATTCAGGATCTAAAGGGAGTTGGGTTTTATGAAATTCATGGCGGTGGTAAAGGCTCACATCATAAATTTACTCATGTCAACTATGCTGGTGCTGTGACTCTCAGCGGAAAAGACGGTGACGATGCCAAACCTTATCAAGAAAGGCAAGTGAAACAAGCCATAGAGAAGGTGAAATCATGAAAGAGAGCGATCAATATCATAAATGGGTTGAGTGGAGCGAAGAAGATCAAACTTATATTGGGAAATGCCCCGATCTGATCACTGGAATTCATGGAGATGATCCGGTAAGTCTCTACGCTGAGCTATGCGAAGTAGTTGAGGACATCATTCGTCATTTTGAAGCTGAAGGGCGCACACTTCCTAGCCCTCGCGTTCGGCCTATGCAGGAAGTAGCATAAGCAGCGGTGGTCAAAGACCGCCTCCAAATAATAATGAAATGATTTTTGCAAAAGGGTGATTGACCTTACGGTGATGAACTATGGCGATGAAGATAGAGACTGCAAAAAATCGCTTCCTCATACGGCGCAGAGACTCGGACAACGCCGTTGACGACATTGTGCTGGAGAGCGAGGGCCTCACTATCGGGCGATTGGTGAGCAACGATCTCGTGCTGAATCACCGCGCCGTGTCGCGCACGCACGCCGGCATCAAGGAGATCAAAGGCGAGTTCTGGCTGTTCAACCTGTCGCAATCCAACGGCACTATCCTGAACGGTGAAGTGGTCGAGAAAACCCCGCTCGCCGATGGCGATGTGATTCAACTCGGCCCCTTTCTGATTCAGGTCAACTATGTGCAGAAGGCGCTATCGCTGGTCATCGAGCGAGCCCTGAACACCGCGACCGATTGGGAAGCCGGAGCCGTGCCGGCGACGCCGGGAACGGCTGAAGAGGGCGTCTCGACGATCATCATGAAAAGGCCGGCGATGCCGGGCGCACAAACCTTGACCGTCAGCGGCATGCGGCGCGTCGAAGGCACGGGGATACTGCGGGCCGCGATGCCTGCGCAGGACGAGAAGGCGCTTGAATTGTTCTGGAAGAATCGCAAGCGTGAAGCCGGCAAGATCGCCGCGCGTACCTTGCTGCATCCGACCGGCGGCCAGCGGCTCGGCAAGTTCCAGTTCAACTGGCGACCGACGCGCGACCTGGCGCGTTTGTGGCGCAAGTCATATTTCTACGCCGGCGCGGCGGCGGTCGTGCTGCTGTCGCTGGCCGCTTATCTGATCTATGAATCGGCTTATTCGCCCGGCCCTGTGTCAACCGCACATACCAGCAGTTTTGCGCCCGCCGATCTCAGCAAGCGCAACATCGCCATGCAGGCGAATGCCAATTCGTGCTCGAACTGTCACGGCGTCACCGCCGGCATGCAGGACAAATGTATTGATTGTCACCAAACACAGGCGACGGCGACCGCTGCCGCCTTCGTGCCGACGATCTACGACGCGCACGACCGCGAAGGCATGGCCTGTTCGAGCTGTCACACAGAGCATCAGGGCAAAGATATTCATGCGGGACTGGTCGCCTACCAACTCTGCGCCAACTGTCATAATGGCGCATACAAGATCAAAACCGGCGAGCGCACAGCAAAGCTGTTGCCTGTGCCACATGGCGGCCAGGTCGGCTATCCGGTGGTTTACGGCAAGTGGGAATGGAAGCTGACGCCGGACGTGATCAAACGCAAAGGCTACCCTGATGCGTGGGCGTCGTATGAGCCGCGCGATCAATTTCATGCCGTGCATCAGATGGGTCGCATGTTGGGCAGGATGAGCTGCGGCGACTGCCACACGCGCGGCTCGGCTGGCGACGAAGCTTTTCGCACCTCGCCGAAAGACGAATGCGCCAAGTGTCACGGCGTCAGCTTCACGGCGACGAGCGCCACTACCGCGCAGGTAAATTGTAATACTTGCCACATTCAGCACGGACAGAAGAACGATCTGGCGCGCATCGTCAACGACACAGGTAAAGACCCGCAGAAGCTGAAGACCTATCTGGCCTCGCTGAATCAGAACGTGGCGGCGACAGACCAGCCGCGCCTGGCGACCACCAGCGTCTTCGCGGGCACAGGGTCGGCGGATGTCCTGCGACAGAACAAAACGAATATCAACACGAGCGCGCCCGCGAGTTTCGGCGGGCTGCCGTGGTACGTCTGGGTCGGGCTGGTCGGCCTTCTGCCCATCGCCGGGCTGGCGGTGATGGCCTACGGCACGGCGCGGCGCAAATCGCTGCTCGCCGCGGCGACGGCAGCCGTGAAGCCCGTCGCAGAGACCGCGCCGCGTAGCGGCTCGCTCAACCTCGAAAAGCTGAAAGCCGAAGGGCCTGCCTACCCGCATCCTGTGGTCGATCCGGTGTTGTGCATCGGCTGTCACGCCTGCGTCGAAGCCTGCCCGCACGACGTGCTGGCCATCGTCAACGGCGTGTCGACGGCTGTCGCCATGGATCAGTGCATGGAAGACACCGCTTGCACGGTTGAGTGTCCGACCAGCCCGAAAGCCTGCATCGTCATCAATACCTCGAAAAAGATTGCTAACCGCAAAGTGCCGGCGCGCGACCAGCAGTTGAAGACCAACGTCGAAGGCATCTACATGGTCGGCGACGTGTCGGGCGTGCCGCTGATCAAGAACGCTATCAACGAAGGCGGCCAGGTGATTGATTACGTCGTCGAAGACCTGAAAAAAGAAGGCGCGAATGCGAATGCAGACTACGATGTCGCCATCATCGGCGTCGGCCCCGCAGGGTTGTCGGCGGCGGTGCTCGCCAAGCAGCGCGGCCTGCGTTACGTCGCCCTTGAGCAGGATCAGGTGGTCGCCACGATTGCCAATTACCCGGCGGGCAAATTCGTCTTCTTCAAGCCCGACACGGTTGACGCCAAAGGCGGCATCCCGCTGCCGGGCGTCGGCGATCAGAAAGAGAGCATGCTTGAGGGCTGGACGAAGACGATGCTCTCAAACGGCGTCATCATCAACGAAGAAGAAAGCTGCAAAGACATCAAGCGCACGGATGATGTCTTCACCGTCACCACCGAAAAGGGCAAAGAGAAAACGACGGTGAAGTACAAAGCGCGGCGTGTGATTCTGGCCATCGGCAATCGCGGCACGCCGCAGAAGCTGAGAGTTCCCGGCGAGGAGTTGAAGATTGCCGTGCCGGCGGAATCTGTTGTGGCGAAGCATTGCCCGAAGGACGGCACGTCGCGTAGCGGCAATCAACAGTTCTGCACCAAGTGCGGCACCCCTTATCCGATCAGAACGCGTCCGGCGTTTGACGATGCAAAGGTGAAATACAAACTGTCTGACCCTGACGACTACAAGGGCAAACGATGCATCATCGTCGGCGCGGGCAACTCGGCCATCGAAGCGGCGGTCGATCTGGCGGGCTTCAAGCGCGACGGCGATCAGATCACCTTCACGCGCGACAATGACGTGACGCTGCTGGTGCGCAGCGACTTGAAGGGCGACTTGAAGCTCGGCAACAAGATGAACCTCTACGATTGCATCGATGCCGGCAAGATCAAGATGGTGATGCGGCAGGCCATCAAAGAGATCAAGGCGGATGAAGTCATCCTAATGGATGCGCGCTCAAGCGAAGAGAAAGGGCATCTGGCCAACGATTACATCTTTGCGCTGATTGGCGGCGAAAAGCCGACAAAGTTCCTTGAAAGCATGGGCATCAAGATCGGTTGAGGCGCATAGCATTCTTGAATAAAACCTGCGAAGATGGTTGCGCGCCGCGCGGGCGCCATCCGCAGACGAAGGAGAAGGACGCTTGAAAGTCAGGCTACTGCCGAGCGCCGCCGGGCGTGAATCACAAATGCAGGCATTGACCTCGTTCATCATCAACGACCGTCTGGCGGTGGACGCGGGTAGCCTGGGATTTGCGCTCAAGCCGGACGAGATGGGCTGCGTGCGCCATGTCGTCGTCACCCACGCGCATAGCGATCACACGGCATCGCTGCCCATCTACGTTGCCGAAGCTTATACGGTGCTTGACGGGCCGGTATTCATTTACGGACTGGAAGAGGTCGTCGAGGCGCTCAAAGAGCACGTCTTCAACGATCAAATCTGGCCGGATTTTCGCAAGATTCCACTGCCGGGAAGCCAGGAGCCGACGATTGAATTTCGCGCGCTTGCGCCGTATGAGACCGTCGAGATTGCCGGCATCCGCGTGACGCCGATTCCAGTGAATCACGTCGTGCCGAACGTCGGCTTGATCGTCGAAGACGATCACACGGCGCTGGTGTTCACGTCCGACACCTATTGCACCGATGAGATATGGGCGGCAGCCAAAGAGCGCCAGCATCTGAAAGCCGTCTTCGTTGACGTATCGTTCCCGAACGAACTCGGCTGGCTTGCCGAAGCGTCCAAGCACCTGACGCCCGAACTGCTCGCCGCCGATTTGCGGAAGCTCGACCGCGACGTTGAAGTCTATGCCGTTCACATCAAGCCGACCAATCGCAACGATGTCATCCGCCAGATCGGCGAATTGAATATGCCGAAGGTCGGCGTCGGCGAAATTGATCGTCTGTACGAATGGTAACAGCCGTTGATAAGCGAGAATCGTTATGAGCCAGATAGTCGAAGCCATTTATGAAGGAGGCAGCTTCAAGCTGTTGGGAGAGCCAATCGAGCCACTGGTTGAAGGACAGCGGGTCAAGCTCATCATCGAACCAACTGCCGAGCCATCCGAAGAGTTACTTGACCTGGCAGCGCAGGTTTATGAAGGGCTTTCTGATGATGCGGTTGAGGCTGTCGAAAAGATCGCTTTGGAGCGCAGAGAATTTTTCAAGAATTAATTTATTAATGAACGTGCCACAACTCCTTCTTGATACGGATATCCTTTCAGCCCTGATGCGCAAGAATTCCGTTGTGCGCGCCAAAGCGAAGGTTTATTTGTTTACACATCGTTTATTTATATTTTCAGTGATCACGCGCTACGAGATACTGCGTGGCTTGAAAGCCAAAGATGCTCTAAAACAAACCGCTGTGTTTGTACGGTTCTGTGCGCGAAGCCGCATCCTACCTATTACGGATGAGATTATTGAGTGCGCGGCAGACATATACGCGGACCTGTACAAGCGCGGACAGTTGATTGGAGATGCGGACATTCTCATCGCCGCTACGGCGTTAGTGCAAGGGTTAGGGATTGTGACGAATAATGAAGCGCACTTCAAGCGCATCGCTGGTCTCAACGCTGAGAACTGGATTCATTAACAAATTGGATCGATTATCGGAATGCCTCCGCTTTCGACCCGCATCAGAAACAACCATTTGTTGAGCTTGGAAGTATGGCCTCGAAACTCATTGTCAAAGACACGCGAACGAATCATACGTTTGATTATCAACTGACGCGCGACGAGACGCGCATCGGACGGGCCGGCGACCGCAGCGACCTGGTGCTCGATGACGGCCAGGTGTCGCGCGTCCATGCCATCGTCAAGCGCACAGGCAACGGCTACACGCTGGTTGATATCGACAGCGCCAACGGCACATGGATGGCCGAGCATCGCGTCAAAGAGCATGTGCTCGCGGACGGCGATTCGTTCACCATAAGCAAATATACCTTTGTCTTCAAAGCCGGCAGCGGCGCGACGATGATCAACTATGAGAATCAGGCGATGGGCAGCACGATCTTCATGCGCAAGCCCAGCGAGTTGACCACCGGCCTGCCGCAACTCGATAAGGCGGCCATGGCGGCTGGCGACCCGAACGCGCAATCGCTTTATAGCTATATGGAGACGTTGCGCAAGAAAGCCGAAACGCTGGCGCGCCTCTATGAATTGAATCAGATGCTGGGGGCGAACTTTTCGCTCGAAGCGATTTTCACGAAGGTGAGCGAGATCGTCTTTCGCCTGACGCCGGCAGATCGCTTTCTGGTGTTGCTCAAGGACGCGGAGACCGGCGAGTTGAATCGCGCCGCCACAGAGTTTCGCAACCCTGAACGCGCCAAAGCCGGCGGCGAGATCACCATCAGCCGCACGGTCGTTGACCGCGTGTTGCAGGAGCGCGTCTCGCTGCTGTCCCTGGACACGGGCGCCGACCAGCGATTGGTGTCGGCAAAATCGATCATCATGCATAACATCCGTTCGGTCATGTGCGCGCCCTTGATTGGCAATTCCGGCGCGTTCGGCGTCATCTACATTGACTGCACCGAACAGATGAAGATACTGCGCGAAGACGATCTCGATTTTCTGAATGCGGTG
>JBBWZK010000159.1:0-21060 GCA_039648975.1 Blastocatellia bacterium | reverse complement strand
CAAAGATTAGTTCTCCCTATGAGATCCGTAGAAGACTACTACGTTGATAGGCTGGGTGTGTAAGCGTGGTAACACGTTTAGCTTACCAGTACTAATTGATCCATCGGCTTGACCATAAAGTTTGCTTGTTGCAAAACGGTCAGCACAGCAGACTCTCTTCGGAATTTGCCATTCGATTATCTGAGAGCACGCAATTTTTTGCGTTTGATCTTTCACAGTTTTTCCGGTGGTTCTGTCGTAGGGGTCACACCCGTTCCCATCCCGAACACGGAAGTTAAGTCCTACGGAGCCGATGGTACTGCATGGGCAACTGTGTGGGAGAGTAGGTCGCTGCCGGGATTAAATCGAAAGCCCATTGCTTGCAAGCAGTGGGCTTTTTTGCTTAGTTATGCTTCTGATCCCTTCCTTGCGGCCTTGAGCCGACTGCTCCAACCGCCTTCTCTCTTGAACTTGGTTTTGGCTTATGACGGCATCTTGTTTATAATCATTTAGTCCTAATGCCGGGGTGGCGGAATGGCAGACGCAGAGGACTTAGATGTTTGAGCACGTCAGAAGGAAACGCTGGCGTGAATGGAGTCAAAGTCGGCGAACCCTTAACAGATCATGCTGATGGCAACGCCGAGCTAAGGCTAGTTTGAGGTGTAATGAACGACTGGATTGTTTGATCATATTGTATGAGGCGAAGATATACAGATGATGAATTGATCAAGGCCGTTCAAACCTCTGTCTCGATTCGGCAAGTCTTGTCAAAACTTGGGCTGGTTGAAGCGGGTGGCAACTATGCGATCATTAGCCGCCGAATTCAGTCGTTGAAGGTGAATACGTCTCATTTTACCGGAAAGGGCTGGAGAGGTGGTAGTCGGACAGCGGTTGTAAGTGCTAAACCAATCTCCGAGATTCTTCAGAAAGGAGTTGTCTATCAGAGTTTCAAACTCAAACGGCGACTGTTTTTGGAAGGATTGAAAGCTCAAAGATGTGAGAGGTGCTTTGGCCGTGAATGGCTGGGACAACCTATCCCACTTGAGCTTGACCACATCAACGGAGATCCGACTGATAATCGCATTGAAAACCTGCGGATTTTGTGCCCGAATTGCCATGCACTTACCGAAACTTATCGAGGCAAGAAGCTAGCAAAGTGTAGAGACGAGACGGCTCCCTCCTAAACATCTTTCGAGATGCACGGAGAAGGCATCGTCCAGACCACAAACTGTGCGAGCAGGTAGCGAAAGCTATAGTGGTACGAAAATCCTCTGGCCGAAAGGTCGTGCGGGTTCGAGTCCCGCCCTCGGCATCCTGTATCAGCAAGTGGCTCGACCAGATTCGGCCACTTGCTTGCTCTATTCCTCGCATCGAGCAATGAATGCCCAAAGCGCGGTTCATGCTTCTCGTTGGCCTTGCTGTGTTGGTTGCCTTTGCCGGCTTTGCCTTCATCCGCAATCTGATCGATTTTCCCGTCTACTATGCCGCCGGCCAGTCGCTTCTCAGCCATCGTACAGACCTTTATGCGCCGGACTTCGCGCTCGGGCAGGTGATGGATTATCGCTATCCGCCATTCTTTCTCCTGCTCTTCTGGCCTTTGTGGTTGTTGCCGTACAAAGTCGCGGCCTATCTCTGGTATCTGTTCAGCATTGCTGAAATCGCCCTGGTTGTTTTTTTTATTCGTCGCGTCGCCGCAATTGAGAGTGAAAAAAAAGGGCTAAAGAAAGGGCTGTGGCTGGTTGTTTTTTTTGTCGTCGCGCCGTACTTCGTCACCATTCTTCATTATGGCAACGCGCATCTATTAGCCATCTTTCTATTGTTCGCAGCCTTCACCTTTGTAGTCCAGAAGAAGCCTCGCTTTGCCGGCCTGGCGCTGGCGCTGGCCATTTCGATCAAGCTGACGCCGGCGCTTATCCTTCCTTATTTCGCGCTCAGGAAACAATGGCGATTGCTGGCGTCGGTGGCCGTTTTTCTGGCGGTCATCAATCTGGCGCCGGCGATTCATTTTGGATTTGCGAAGAATAATGAGCTACTGAAGAACTGGTTCGAGCACGTCGTCGTCAGCCAGGAGTTCCATGAAGCCAATGGGCCGATCAATCTGTCACTCAAGGGACAATTGCGGCGCTACTTTTCAGACGTCGATTATTCGCAAAGAGTCGATGGCGATGTTTATTACCCGGCAATTAATCTCACCTCAGTCTCTGAAGTGCGGATCGATTTGGCCTGGAAGATCGTTTCTGCTTTGCTTTGCCTGATGGCATTTGGCTTGATTGTCCTTGAGAGGCGCAGATTACAATTGCGGCGAAGGAGCTTGAATGAAACGAATTCTCAAGCGGAGCGCGAAGCGAATACCGAAACCTGTGAACAGGTCTTCAGCGATCTCTTTGCCTTAGAGATGGCTTTGCTGATTTGCCTGATGTTATTGGTCGGGCCGCTGACGTCGAAGATCTATTTCATTGCCTTGTTATGGCCGGTCGCCAGCCTCGCCACCTTTGCTTTCAATCAGGCCACACGGCAGGCACAGCGCGTTCGCCGTCTGCTGATCGGTTTAGCCATCGTCAATTCGGTTTTGCCTTTGCTGCCCGGACGCTCGCTTCAACGCTTGCTGCTGGTTCTGGGAGTGGATTTCTATGTGAATCTGTTGTTGTTTCTGGCTGTTGTCTACGTGCTGCGGGCAACGGCTCGGCTTCCTCAAAGACGATGCGGCGAACCGCAAATGTCATCCCTGTCAACAACCAGAACATCATAACCACTTCGCCATCGCCGAAGTTAAAATGCACGAGCGAACTGATGTTGAAGGCGACGAGTCCGCCCAGGCCGCCGAGCGCAACACCCCACAACTCCCATCGCCCGTCGTGCCGTAGCCGTTTCGCCAGCCGCCACATCTCGACGGCAAAAATCGTCATCATCGCGTAGTAGAGCAGCAGCGCCGCCAGTCCCCACCAAACGGCAATTTGAATCGGCGTCGAATGAAAATGTCCTGGCGGCAGCTTGCCGTTATCAAAAAGTCCCCATTGATCGCGCAGCTTGCCTTCGCTGCCTTTGCCGATGCCGAAGAGCGGGTGATCTTTGATGAGCGGGAAGGTTTCCGGCCACACCTTTAATCGCCAGGCGAAGCTGCCTTCTTCAGGGTCAAGAAAGCTGATGCCGCGCGCTCGCTCGACCATCACGTAAGCAACCGGCGCAGCCACGACCAGCGCCAACATGCCGACGAGCAGTACGCGACGGCGGGAGCTGGCATAGGCCATGCACGCCACCGCCAACGTTAAGCCAATCATCGCGGCGCGCGTTGAAGTGAACAACAGCGTGACGGCCATCAGCAAAATCATTACCCCTAAAAACCAGCCCAGGCGCGAACGCTTGTCGGGCAGGGCGATCAACAGACCAATCGCCAGCGCGGCGATCAGTTGCAGCACCTCGGCATACGTTTCATAGTGGCTATAGAAGCCGCTGACGCGAAAGTTGCGGCCCGGCGAGGTGTTGATTCCCAGCCGCTCTGTGCCTGTGCCTTCAACGCGCCGCGAGACGTAAACTTCGCTGACCGCTTCGCTGCGCTGAAACTTGACGCGCATCTGGCCGCGCTGCTCGTCGAGGATGCGCGATAAATCTTCGGGCGAATGCACAGGCTTATCGTCCGCTTCCAAAATCACATCGCCGACTTGCAGGCTGCGATTGGCAAAGGGACTGTCTTCGCGAAGGCTGTCAATACGCAGGCCGCGACCTCTGGCAATCTGCACGCCGCTTGCCACGATGTTGGCAAAACAGGAAACGACGATGACCAGGGTAAGCACCTTAACCATGCGCGCGCTGGTCACTTTGCTGCTGACGAAATAGAAGGCGAGAAAGAAGGCCGGGCTGCGCAAGCCTTTGACGCTGACGATCTGGTCATAAGAGAGAAAAGACGACACGACGCAGCAGGCAAAGAAACCGAGCAGCGCCAAGTCAACCGGCGTGCGGCGAAATTCGCGCTTGCGAGTTGCCGCCATCTGCACGACCCAGGCCGTCAGGCCAACCAGAAACGAGCCTTGTGTAATGGCTATCGAATGCGGCGCAAACAGCGCGTACATCACCAGCGTGAAGATAATGATTGGCTCGGTAAATTTGGTGATTTTGGGCTGGCTCTCTGCGGGCTAGGCAGCAGCAGTCTCGTTTGTCAAATCGTCTCAACCCCGACATGGCACTCCTCTCAACTCGACTCAGAGCATCGGGAGAGCTTCAATTCTAAGCCGCGCTTGCCGGCAACGCAAATGTCTCGGCGCGGCCTCTGGCAGCCTGGCGGCGCAGCGCCTTGCGCCATGAGCGCGCGCTTGACCCGCTCATGGCTTTGATGTAGTTTCAAATAAGGGCGGCCATCATTGATGAGTCGCGCTGGTCATCGATATTTTGCACGGAGGAAGTTAGATCATGAGTGCACACAACGAGAGTAATTATTCGAGTGGTGAAACGAAGGCCGAAAACGACGCGGCGGATGCCGTTAGAAAAGCCTTCGCGGCATTGTCGTTTGAGCAGAAAATGGCGACGCTGCTGCGCGTTGAACTCGACATGGTTGGCGATGTGGTTGAAACCGTCGTCAATGCAGCAGCGCGCGCCGCAGACGAAATCGCCGAGGCGTTTACAGGCAAATGTCAGGCTGAGCCCGGCGTCGCTGGCAGCGAGGCCACGTCTGTCTAATTCGCTTCAGCCAACTGAGAAGCTTGATTCATCAACCGGGGTGATTGCCTTATGAGTGAAAGTATGCAACTCAGAGAGCCGCTGTATAGGCTGATCATTCGCTTCAGCAACGGCGAGATGATTCATTATATTGTCTCCGAGCCGATTGAATCTCGGCACATCGCGTCCGATACGCGCTATGCCATCATCAGTTGCTTCTCGCTACAGAATCCCAGCGAATGCACAGACATCACGGTGGTCAATTTGCGGGACGTGACCTTCATCAAGACCGAGCGCGTCACGCTCGATCAAGTCGGCACTGAGCGGCGCATGGCCGGGCTGCATGCCAGCAGTTCGTCGAAGGAAGATGACCGGATGCCGAAGACGATGGCGCAACTCCGATTCATTTAAGCCGCGTCTGTGATTCAACCAGCGGAGTTCAACCCATGCGATCCTATCTGTTTAGGCTTTGTGCGCTGATTCTGTTTTTTGAGCTTGCCGTGAGCACTGCCGCTGTCGCGCAAACCACCGGCAGTGCGTCGCTGCCCGCCGCGCCATCGAAGGCCGACTATCACACTGACTTTGACGCCGCGCGCGCCTTCAATCACGTCAAGAAACTCTGCGAACTGGGGCCGCACCCGTCCGGCTCTGAGGCGATCAAGCGGGCTCAGGATTATCTTGAAAAAGAACTGAAGAGCTACGGCCTGAAAGTGATCGAGGATGCCTTCGAGGGACAGACGCCGAAAGGCGCTGTGCCGATGAAGAACATCATCGGCGAGCTTGCCGGCGAAAAGCCGGAAGTCGTGTTGATTACCGGCCACTACGACACCAAGCGGCAGGCGGGCTTCGTCGGCGCGAACGACGGCGGCTCAAGCGCCGCGACGGTGCTTGAGATGGCGCGAGCGCTTTCGAAGACGAAGCCGCAGTACACGCTCTGGTTTGTTCTCTTTGATGGCGAAGAGGCGGTCATCGACTGGAGCGCGATGAACGGCATGGATAACACATACGGCAGCCGCCATCTGGTCGCCAAGATGCGCAATGACGGCTCGCTCGCGCGCGCGCGGGCGATGCTGCTGGTTGACATGATCGGCGACAAGAACCTTGACATCAAACGCGAAGGCGAAAGCACGCGCTGGCTGGTTAACCTGATCTGGGATGCGGCCTGGAAGGCCGGCTACGAGAAGAGCTTTCTGCGCGATGACCAGTTCATTTCCGACGATCACCTGCCGTTTCTCGAAGCCAGCATCCCGTCGGTTGACTTGATTGATTTCGATTATGGGCCGCAGCATACTTACTGGCATACGAAT
This sequence comes from Blastocatellia bacterium, assembly GCA_039648975.1. GTDB lineage: Bacteria > Acidobacteriota > Blastocatellia > UBA7656 > UBA7656 > DATENM01. The sequence continues at coordinate 15,124 of JBBWZK010000159.1, read as the reverse complement.
CAGGACACGCTCGACAAGATCAGCGGCGAAAGCATGAAGGCGGTCGGCGATGCGCTGATTCTTGCGCTGCCAGACATCTTCAACCGCTTGCAGACGCTGCCGCCGCCACGCCTGAAACCGGCTGCTGAAGGGGTCAAGAATTGAAGCGCGTCGCCGTCATTGCCGGCGACGGAATCGGCCCTGAAGTCATCCGCGAAGCCGTGCTCACCATCGAAGCCGCGCAAGCCATTTTCGGTTTTGAGATTAAGCTCACACCTTTTGACTGGAGCGCCGACAAGTATCTGGCGACCGGCATCTCGATGCCCGACGGCGCGCTCGCTATGCTGGCTGCGGAGTACGACGCCATTCTCACCGGCGCATTCGGCGATCCGCGCGTCAAGGACAACCAACACGCCGCCGACATACTGCTCGGCATGCGCTTCGGCCTCGACCTCTATATCAACCTGCGCCCGATTAAGTTGATTGACGCGCGGTTGTGTCCGCTGAAAGAGCGCACCGAAAAAGAGATTAATTTTGTCGTCTTTCGCGAAAACACCGAAGGCCTGTACACCTTCATGGGCGGCAACTTCAAGAAAGGCACGGCGGACGAGATTGCCGTTCAGGAAGAGATCAACACGCGCAAAGGCGTCGAGCGCATCATCACAGCGGCATTCGATTATGCGCGGGCGACGGGCCGCAAGCGCGTGACTCTGAGTGACAAGTCGAATGTACTGACTTACGGCCACGACCTCTGGCAGCGCGTTTTCAGAGAAGTCGCGGCGCGCTATACGGACATCGAAGCGACTCATCTTTACGTCGATGTGCTCGCCATGTGGATGGCGCTCGACCCTGCACGCTTCGATGTCATCGTCACCAACAACCTGTTCGGCGACATCATCACAGACCTGGGCGCGGCATTGCAGGGCGGCCTGGGCATGGCGGCGTCAGGCAATATTCATCCGGGCCGCGTGTCGCTGTTCGAGCCTGTGCATGGCAGCGCGCCGCAGTTCGCCGGCAAGAACGTGGCGAACCCTGTGGCGGCGATTCTGACTGCCGCGATGCTGCTCGAATACATTGGCTACACAGCGGCGGCGGCGGCGATAGAACATGCGGTTGAAGCGGCGGTGCGCGCTGCGGAAACGACGACGGACATCGGCGGTCAGTTATCGACGGCGCAGGCCGGCGAGGCTATCCGCCGCCGTTTGGGCGAAGCGGCAGGACAATGAAACGGCACGTTGCAGCTTTCATGGTTTTTTAGATAGGGGATTGATTTGTTCAGCAGAAGCCGCTAAGATACGCGAACACTGAACGGAACTTGCGACGCTTAAAGTTTCTCAGTAAAACAAAGAGACTTTAGCAAGCGTTCCTCTTCAGCCGCTAAGTAGAGTAAGAAAAACAACAAGCCGCGCACTCGCAGTATTGAGTAGCGCGGCTTTTCTTTTGATAGATTGCCCTTCGCTCTATCACCTCAGCAGCGGCCTGAGGATTCCCGTCGGGACGAAATATTTATAGTTGGGCATGTAGAGAGAACCACCCGTCCCGTCGGGACGCAATATTGACATTACGCTCCTGACGGAGCTTGAATCATCAACAGCATCCTCAACTATAAACATTACGCTCCTAACAGAGCTTGTTTTCTGTTCCTAACTTTTTAGACCGGCTTTCAAAGAGATTTCCGCGCGTGGCCGTTAGACTTGGCAATCTCCTGCACCTTGATGCGCGCATTGAAGTCGGTCAGCGCCCGCGTCAGGTATTGCCGTATGCGTGTGATGCGCACGCGCGTTGAGGTCAATTCCAGCAGCGTTTGCTTGGCGTCGTTGTTAATCGGCAATAGGGCAGCGATCAATAGAGAAAAGGCTTCGGGATCATCCGGCAGTTCCTGTATCGACGGGATGCCCGGCTCGTCCAGCGACTGCGCCGCTTCGAGAAACTGGCTCGCCATCGCTTCAGTGTCTTCAACCATGCGCGTCAGGTCTGCGCCGGGTTCGAGATCGTCGGCGAAGGTTTCGACCAGCGCAATCAAGAAAGGCTCAGTCTGTCGCAGGCTGGCGACGCGATAGCGAATCAGGCCGGTTGATAATACATTCATGCGTCCCTGTTCGAGCGGCATGACGGCGTTGATCCTGGCGATGCAGCCGATGCTGCCGGCTTCGGGCGGCGTGTCGCGTCCGACCTGCGCATCCGTGCGGTACGACAGGCCGAACAGACTACCGTTATCGATAGCGTGACGCATCATGGCCTTGTAACGCTCTTCAAAAATGTGCAACGGCAGAATGGCACCGGGAAAGAGAACCGTGGCCAGCGGAAAGATCGGCAGCTCTGTGATGTCTTTAATCTCTTCAGGATTCATACCTCGAATTATAGCACCCGCTGAGACAGCCGCTAAATCGCCGTCCGGCGCGCTTCAGACTGAATTATTGACTGCGTTAGACCCCTATGCTACTTTGCAGACAGATGATCACTGGCTTCAACACAGACGTTCAGCACGAGGGACAGGTCTATCACGTGCAGACCGAAGATCGCGGGCACCACAATCCTGTGCTCGAATCGCTGGTTTACATCGGCGGCACCATCGTCGCCAAGAAGCTGACGCCTTACGCAGACCAGTTGAACCAGGGCGCTGATGAACAGATGATCGCCGGCCTGTTGAAGCGCCAGCATCAAGTGATTATCGCTGCCATCAAAACCGGGCGCGTGCATGAACTGATGCAGCACTATGCCAATCATCGCGTGATTGAAAGGCCGGGGCCGGTCGCAAGCCCTGGCGAAGCGAAAGAATCCCAGGCGGTGAAGCCGAAACGCAATAGCGACGACTTCCCGAAGCGCAACAGCGGCAGCTACGCGAAGCGCAACAGCGATCACTTGCCGTCTGTGCCCGTTCAGCCGCCGGCTCGCTTCCATAACCCGACGCAGGAACGACCGCCGGCCATGCGCACGACTTCAATGCTCGGCTCGCCGCAAAGGCCCGCGCCGCCGCAAGCGAAGCCTGCCGCGCCCGCACCGTCGCATGCATCTTTGGAAGCGCGCCCGACCAATACATCGGCGCGGCGTCCGACCGGCACGCTCGATCTCGATCAGGTCATCAACGAATATCTGAAGCGCAATAATGAGCAGGGCAAGCTCGATTTGAAAGTCATCACCCCCAGCGTTTTCGTCGCCGGCAAGACCGTCGGCCTGCGCGTGCAGGTGCTTTTCAATGCGACCGTCGAACCGGAAGCGGTGGTGACGATCAAGATCATCGGCACAGCTTTCAAGCCGCAAGTCTACATTGGCCGTGCGGGCCGCGACGGGATTGCCAACTTCAATCTGGCGTTGCCGTCCTTCACTGCCGGCACCGCCGCCATCGTCATCGAAGCGCAATCCAATCGCGGACGCGGCGAGTTGAAACATTTAATTCGACGAGCATAATAATAGTTGGTTTCTGGTTCTGGTTTACAGAAGGCGCCAGCCCACCTTGAATAGCCCAGCAGCCGGCCAACAGAAAACCGATAACCAGAAACCAGAAACCAGGAACCAGAAACCCATAATATGAACATCCTGCTGAACGGAGAACCGAAAGAGATCGCCGCTAATCTTGCGGTCGCCGGGCTGATTGCCGAGCTTGGATTGACGCCCGAACGGCTTGCCATCGAAGTCAATCGCCGCATCATTCGCCGCGCCGACTGGCCCACGACAACCCTCGCCGAAGGTGACAAAGTGGAGATTGTGCATTTTGTCGGCGGCGGCGCAGCGTCAACCTGGCGTGCGCGTTCGCCAGCCGCGCCATCAGCTTGATTGCCGCAAGCCACCTCTCAACCCACGCCCATCCCTCGCCGCCAGTTTCACCACTTGGAAAAAAGTTTGGAAGATAGTATTATCGCCGCGAAACAGAACACAAAGAACAAACGGCGATCATGACATCCCCGGGTTGAATAGCATACAAAGAGGATCGGTAGCTGGTACAGCAGCTTTTCATTTTTGTATGGCAAGTCCCTGCGTCTTTGGGGAGTCGGCGACCGCTGTGGCCATTGGCCATTGGCTTTGTCTTTTTTAGCCTCTTGCCAGCCTCGCAAGCGGCGGCGCAGTACCGCTTTGAGTTCTGGACGACCGATAACGGTCTGCCACAGAACAGCATTTGCCAGATTGTGCAGACCCCGGCTGGCTATCTGTGGCTTACGACCTTCGACGGATTGGTGCGCTTTGACGGCGTGCGCTTCACTATCTTCGACAAAAGCAATAGCAAAGCGATCAGCAGCAATCGCTTCACGGCGCTGTATGCCCAGCGCGATGAGGCGCTCTGGGCGGGCACCGAAGATGGCGGCCTGGTGATTTATCGCGACGGCGGTTTCACCTCTTATCCCGCTGGTGGCGAATTCACAAGCCGCCGCGTCTATGCGATCAGGCCCGACCCGCAGGGCGAGCCGTTCATCTCCACGCCGGACGGCCTCTTTTACTTGCGCGACGGCCAATTCATTGCGGCCCCGCCGGAGTATGATTCTCCCACTTCCAGGTTTTATCCAAGTCCTTCCGGGGCGCTGTGGATACTGGATCAAAACGGCGTCCGTCAGTCAAAAAACGGGCGCGTCACCGTATACCCCATCAGGCTGGATTTTACTCACGATCTGTACCGGCACCTGACCTGCTACGAAGACCAGCAAGGACGGCTCTGGTTTGGCGATTATGGCCATCTCTACGCCTTAAAGGATAGGGCAGTGACGCGCTACGATCAGACAAACGGCCTGCCGCCACTGCCGGCTTACACGGTCTTGCGCCCGTATTGCGAAGATGAAGACGGCGGGCTGTGGCTGGCCGCCGGCAGGGCAAATCAAAACACCAGCCTGGGGCTGATGCGATTCAAAGACGGTCGGTTCACCGTCTATGGGACGCAGGCCGGGCTGTTAAACAATATTGTGAATTATATTTTCAAAGACCGCGAAGGCACCATCTGGATCGGCGTCACGGGCGGTCTACATCGCATCGGCAAGCAGATCATCACGGCCTATTCGACCGCAAGCGGCCTCTTGAACAAGGAAACCTATCCGCTGCTCGAAACCGGCGATGGCGATCTTCTGGTTGGCACGATTCAGGGGGTGAGTCGTTTCAAGAACGGCAGATTCAGCACGGTTATCGAAGGCGGACTTTTCCAGAACGTGCAGGCGCTCTGGGAATATCCAACCGGGCGGTTGTGGATCGGCGCTATCGGCGGACTGCTCTGGCATGAAAACGGTAAATTGAATCTCCAGGATGGCCTCGGATTGGAGAACAATGTCTGGGCGATTCGCTCAGACCGTGCTGGCAATCTCTGGGTCGGCACGACGCAAGGCTTATTCAAATTCCGTGACCGAAAGTTGATGGCATCCTACACGACGAAAAAGGATTTGCCGGGCGACGATGTGAAGGTCATCCACGAAGCGGGCGACGGCACGCTCTGGATTGGCACCTACGGCGGACTCGCTCAACTCAAAGACGGCAAGTTTATTTCCTATACCCCGGCGGATGGACTGGCCGGCGATCACGTCCGCTCGATCTATGAAGATGCGGACGGCACGCTCTGGATCGGCACGTATGATGCCGGACTGAGTCGCTTTCGCGACGGGCGATTTTTCAATTATAAGGTCGAGAATGGCCTGTTCAACAACGGCGTGTTTCAGATTCTCGAAGACTGGCAGGGGCGTTTCTGGATCAGTTGCAACAAGGGCATCTATCGCGTCAGCCGCCAGCAGTTGAACGAGTATGCCGACGGGCAGGTTGAAAAACTTACCTGTGTCGCTTACGGCAAGGCCGATGGCATGCTCAACTCGGAATGCAACGGCGGACGGCAGCCGGCAGGACTGAAAACGGCGGACGGCAAGCTCTGGTTTCCAACGATGAATGGCGTCGTCGTGATTGACCCGGCGGCGGTGGCCGTCAATGAGTTACCGCCGCCCGTGGTGATCGAACAGGTCAGCATTAATCGCAGCTTGGTTGGTTTTTCAAAAGAGGTGATTGTGCATCCCGGCCAGAACGATTTGGAGATCGGCTACGCGGCATTGAGTTTTATCAAGCCTGATCAGATCAAGTTCAAATACCGGCTCGAAGGCAAAGACAGCGAATGGACGGATGCGGACACGCGGCGGGTGGCCTATTATCCGTATCTGCCGCCGGGCAGTTATATGTTTCGGATCATCGCCGCCAACCAGGATGGAATGTGGAATCTGGAAGGCGCAAGCCTGCGCATCATCGTGCTCGCGCCGTTTTATGAGCGCTGGTGGTTCCTGCTGCTGTGCGCCGGTGCGATTGCCGCTGTTGCCCTGTTGATCGTCAGGAGGCGCGTCAATCGGTTGCAGAAGAAGCAGGCGGCGCAGGAAGCCTTTTCGCGGCAGTTGATCGAATCGCAGGAACAGGAACGCAAGCGCATCGCCGCCGAACTGCACGACAGTCTCGGCCAAAGCCTGGCGCTGATCAAGAGCCAGGTGTTGTTCGGACTCAACGGCCCGCTTGATGAACAACTCGCCAGAGAGCAACTCGAACAGGTCGGCGAGCATACGTCACGGGCCATCGAAGAAGTGAAGCAGATCGCCCATAACCTGCGCCCTTATCTGCTTGACCAGCTTGGATTGACGCGGGCGCTCAAAGCCATGCTGAAGACGATTGCTGATTCCTGCGCGATTGAACTGGTAAGCGAGATTGCCGACATCGACGGCTTGTTGCCGAAAGACGCGGAGATCAACCTCTACCGTATCGTGCAGGAAGCGATGAACAATGTCATCAAACATTCGGGCGCGAGCCGGGCGCGCGTCGTGATCGAACCAGCCGATGCCTGGCTCACCGCAACCATACAGGATAACGGCAAAGGGTTTGTTCCAGAGGCGGCGACGGCAGTCGACGATGGCCATCCGCCGCGCCGCTGCTTTGGCCTGACCGGACTGGCCGAACGCGCCCACATGCTGGGCGGCAAACAAGCGATTCGCTCGGCACTCGATCAGGGCACGAGCGTTATCGTTACCGTGCCGCTCTGGCGCGAGCAGAAAGACGAACGACATGAAGACTGAAATCCGCATCGTGATGGCTGACGATCACCCTATCGTGCGCCAGGGCTTGCGCCGTGTGATCGAAGCCGACGCGAGCTTGAACCTAGTTGCTGAAGCGGCCAACGGGCGGGCGGCGCTTGAGCAGATTCGCGCGCTCAGGCCCGATGTCGCCGTGCTGGATATTGATATGCCGGAGATGAATGGCTTTGCCGTCGCCCGCGCCATCCGCGCGGAGAAGCTTCCCGTTGAAATCATCTTCTTGACCGTGCATAGCGAAGAAGAAATCTTTCAGGCGGCACTGGAGATGGACGTGAAAGGCTACATCGTCAAAGAGAGTGCCATCATTGATATTGTCTCAGGCATCAAAGCGGTTGCCGCCTCTCGCCCCTTCATCAGCCCGCAGCTATCGGCTTACCTGCTACAGCACAGCAAGCGCGTCACGACCCTGGTTCAGCAGACGCCCGGCATCAAAGACCTGACGCCAACCGAACGTTGCATACTCAAGCTGATTGCCGACGACAAGACCAGCAAAGAGATTGCGGCAGGGTTGTTCATCAGTCCGCGCACGGTTGAAACGCATCGCACCAACATCGCCAGAAAGCTCGACCTGCACGGCAGTCTGGCGTTGATCAAGTTCGCGGTCGCGCACAAGTCTGAGCTTTCCTGAAGCCGGGAGCGCGAAGCTCATCGGCCCTTTATTCCCAACGCGCTGTTTTCATTGAATCGCGCCGCTCGCACGCAAGCGAGTCTTGCGCGATCAACCCGTCTCCAGGTATCAACCCATAGAAAAATACGTATCAACTCGTAGATCAAAATACGCATCAGCACGGATACCCAAGTCTCAACACCTGCTTCACAATGGCCTTACCTTCAGGATCATCCATGCAATGACGTGTGAAATGAAAGTGTTAATCGTCGAAGACAACGACCGGGTACGGCAGATGATTCGAGTCTTCCTGCGCGGCTTGGCCGGCGAGATGGTCGAGTGTGCGGATGGCTCTGAGGCGTTGAGCGTCTATCGCCAGCATAGGCCCGACTGGGTACTGATGGACATCAAGATGGCGCGGGTTGACGGGCTGACGGCAACGCGCGAAATCAAGGCCGCTTTCCCGAAGGCAAAGATCGTTATCGTGACCAACTTTGATGATGAGGCGATGCGCGAAGCGGCGCGTGAGGCCGGAGCCGTTGGCCTCGTAGCAAAGGACAACCTTCTCGACCTGCCGCCTTCTTGCATAGAAGATTGAGCCGGCCAATGCTTGATCTTCTATTTGGAAATTCAGAATGCCCTTGCGCACCCCAATCGGCCTGGCGCGGCAGAGATGGCGTTGCGCGTGCGATTGAGGCACACCGTGAAGTGTCGTATGACCGGGAATCTCTCAAGCGAGAGATCGGATGTCTGGGAAACGCTTCGAATTTAGAGCGGTTTTCAATTGAATGTAGCGCAAGCTAACAGCTTGCGCCCGATACTGCGCAAGCTGTTAGCTTGCGCTACATGGCAAGCGCATTTGAAAATCGCTCTAGAAGCGGTTTCCTTCGGCAAGTCACATGTTTTCTAAGTAGAAAGGAGATTGCCAATGTTACCATTGACACTGTTTGCTATCGGGCAGGCTTTAGGGATACTGCAAAGCGTTATGAGTGGTCAAACGACGGTAAAATACCGCCAGGAAGTGCTGGAGGCGCTTGAGCAGATCCAGCAGGCCCTTGAACACATCCTACACGAGATCGACAGATTAATGGCTCTGGATGAACTGTATGCCATGCGTCAGGCCATGAAGGAGGCGGATTCGGACATCAACACATGGTACAGCCGGTGGGAGTTTCAAGACTTCCTCAAAGGAAAGCGTAAAGATGTCCCCCCAGACCTGACGGCAAGCATTCAGGCGAACGTCAAGAATCACCTGACCCGGCTGAACGAGGCAATAATAGGCCAGGGGCTGGAGGGCATCGAGAAACCGTGGCTACAACTGTGGGTTGATGCCTATCGCGGACAAACGGTGACATCCGCTATTGAGTCGGCTTTCCAGATGTTCTATGGCTATATGCTGGCGGTGCAGTTGCGCGGACTCGCGCTCCTGAGCGCCGTCAACGATGTGGATGGCTGGGATGGGCAACTGAAGGCCAACTTTGACCAGCAGGGCAAGACCTGCCAGCAGGTCATTGACGGCCTGCCTGACAGTGATCGCTGGGCCGGCCTCACTAGTAGTGCGGTGGACTTCTATGATGTGACAAAGGTGAGGGAGGGAGAGTGGGCAGGGGTTCCCGATGGCCATGTCGTTGTCGCCTGCAAGTTCTCAGAGAATGGCGAAGGAGACCTACTCCTTAGAGTATGGCACGCACCGCTGCTCCTCCCGACTCCCACAGCGCCAGGGCTCGGCTTCGTCGATACCAGTAAGATCACGCACACCTTCACCCGCGGCTCAAGACACGACTTCGACATATACACCCACTTGGAGGATCACGGTGCATATCATCAAGAGGCACGTATGTATGTGAATAACACTGCCCTTGAGGGCCCGGACGGCAACGTGATTGTCGACGTCATGGTTAACTTTGAGGGAACTGACACAAAAGATCGGGCAAATGAATGGAAGTTTGGTTATATGGATATAGGAATAAAGTACAAACCCGTGAATGCTGATGGCAGCTTGGGGGACGCGACCGTCTTGCGTGCTCCCAACCAGAACGACAACTGGTCAAAGTTAACGGAGACTAAGTTTGTCGCCTGGTTCAATTCCCCGGACGACGGCCAGTCTCCCGCCGGACAGACCTGGAATACTCCTATGACAGGCATACGATTGATGGCGGGTGATGATGGCCGTGCTAGATTATATTGCGCCTACGCAATCCATCGGCAATCGTATGGCTCCCCGCCTGACAAGAAGTGAGTCGTTTGCCCGGTGTGCAACGCATCCTCTACGCTGACCGAGCGCGACACGCGCAACGACACCTGTCCCTGCCAGACGCCGTGAGCGCAAAGGCTGCCAGAACGCATACAACTCGTATTGACCCGCAGATGGTTACGGTCTGCGGGTCAACTTTTTGCGGCAGGGATTGCCGCGCCGACTGGCCCTCGACAAGTTTTGCCGAAGATGACAAAGTAAAAGCTGTGCATTTAGCCGGCGGCGCGCGCTGAGTCGTGCTCAACCGCATTCGTTCTCATTTTTATTAACAGGTAATCGACATGACAGACGCATTTATCATCGCCGGACGCGAGTTCCGCTCGCGTTTGATTCTCGGAAGCGGCAAGTACGCGAGCAACGAGCAGATGGTGAAATCGCTCGAAGCCGCAGGCACGGACATGGTGACGGTCGCCGTGCGCCGCGTGAATCTCACAGACAAGTCGAAAGAATCGCTGCTCGATCACATTGACCTGAAGAAGTATCACATTCTGCCGAACACCGCCGCCTGCTATTCAGCCGACGAGGCTATCCGCACGGCCATGTTGGCGCGCGAGGTGCTCGACAACAACTGGATCAAGCTGGAAGTCATCGGCGACGAGCGGACGCTGTTTCCAGACAACGCCGGATTGCTGGAAGCGACGCGCGTACTGGTGAAAGAAGGCTTCATTGTGCTGCCATACTTCAACGACGATCTGATTGTCGCGCGCCGCCTGGTCGATGCGGGCGCGGCGGCTGTCATGCCGCTGGCCGCGCCCATCGGTTCGGGGCTGGGCATACAGAACTTCACCAACCTACGCATCCTGCGCGAGATGATCACCGAAGTGCCTTTGATCGTTGACGCCGGCGTCGGCACGGCGTCCGATGCAACAATGGCCATGGAGCTTGGCGTTGACGGCATACTGATGAACACCGGCATCGCCGGCGCAAACGACCCTCTCGCCATGGCCGAAGCGATGAACTATGCCGTGCGCGCCGGTCGCCTCGCTTACAAAGCCGGGCGCATCGCCAGAAAACTTTACGCAACCGCTTCGAGTCCGCTTGAGGGCATCTCAAAGTAAGTTCGACGCGGAGACGCGGCGACGCGGCGACACGGAGAGGGAAATAGACGCGATCTTCATCATTGCATCTTCCTTCGCCGCGTCTCCGCGTCCCCGCGTCTCCGCGTCGCTTTTTGTCTATGGCCTGTGACACGACCATCGAAAGCGAACTGTTTGCCGCCGGGCATCGGCTGATTGCCGGTGCGGATGAAGTCGGGCGCGGCGCGGTTGCCGGCCCTGTGGTGGCCGCTGCCGTCATTCTCAATCCGTTCTGTGTGCCGGTTGGCATCAACGATTCCAAGCAACTCACGCGGCGGCAACGCGAGCGATTATTTGAGCAGATCACCTCGAGCGCGCTCGCCTTTGCCATCGCTCGCATCGAGCATGATGAGATTGATCGCATCAACATCCATTGCGCCAGCCTGGCCGCAATAGGCGAGGCAGTAAAAGCATTGAATCCCATTCCCGACTATGTTTTAATAGACGGGAAATTTCGCGCCCCTCAACTGACCTGCCCCCAGGAGCCAATTATCAAAGGTGATGGCCTTTCCGTATCCATCGCGGCGGCGTCTATCTTAGCCAAAGTGACGCGCGACCAGTGGATGCGAGAGGCGGACCAGCAGTACCCCGGCTATGGCTTTGCACAGCACGTCGGCTATAACACGCGCGCGCACCAGCAAGCCCTCAGCCAGCTTGGCCCGTCGGCGATTCACCGCCTGTCCTTCCACGGCGTGCTCGCCTGCCAAGCCGCCCTGGACCTGCGAGAAGCAGAGACGCCCCTACCGTCGCTTCCGTTAAATGAATAAGCGCACCCCGCCGCCCTCAATTTGGGTTTTTGAAAAATCCGTGAGGCGTTTGCCTTTGGAGGGGTTATGTCTTTAAACAAGTCGAAGGTTCTGCGCAGCGCTGAAAAGTATGTGCTGCAGGGCAAGATTCCTGCGGCCATCGATGAATATCGCAAAGTCGTTGACGCAGATCCATCCGACCTCACGACCATCAACACGCTCGGCGATCTCTATGTTCGCGCAGGCCGCATACAAGACGCCATCAGCAATTTTTCGCGCATCGCCGACAGCTACCGCGAAGGCGGCTTCACGCTGAAAGCCATCGCCATGCTCAAGAAGATCTCCAAGCTCGACCCGACCAACGTCGAGACGGCGATGAAGCTGGCGAACCTTTATTCGCAACAGGGATTGCTTGTCGAAGCCCGCCAACAGTATCTGCAAGTCGCCGACGCTTACGCGCGCAAAGGCGAAACCCGCAAGGCGCTCGAAGCTTATCAGAAGATCGCCGATCTCGATCCCTCGAACACTTCCGTGCGCATGAAGCTCGGCGAGATTTATTCTCGCGAAGGCTTCACCGAACAGGCGCACGAGTCGTTCATCATGGCGGGCAGCGAATTTCTACGCAAGGGCGACACTGAACAGGCGCTCAACGCCAACCTCAAAGCCATCTCCGTCAAGGCTGACTCGATGCAGGCGCTCACCGCCATTGCGACGATCTACACGCAGCATGGCCAGATCGACCGCGCCATCAACCTGCTCTGCGATGCGTTCGAGAAGAACCCCGGCGACGTTGAGCTGTTGACGATTCTCGGTCGCACCTACCTGCAAGCCGGCATGATGGACGATGCCGAGCGGACCTTCCTGAGCCTGGTCGAACTGGATCGCAATCGTTTTCACTATCTGCTCGAAGTGGGCCGGCGCTTTTTGCAGATGGGCGATCTCGACCGCGCCGCCGAACAGATCGACGGCTGCCTCGACGTGCTGATCGGCAAGCGCGAGGAAGACAAGGCGATTGATTTTCTGCGCAAGATTTTAGATCGTGATATGAATCACGTCGGCGCGCTCAAGCGGCTGGCGCAAATCTTCCTGCGCATACGCGAAGATCACAATGTCATTGCGACGCTCAATTCACTGGTCGAAGCCGCCATGCGCAAAGGTGATGACGAAGCGGCTATCGAAGCGCTGAAAGACCTGGCGCGCATGGAGCCGGACGAGCCGATGCATTTACAGCGGCTCTACACGCTGGGTGTCAAAGACATCGTCGAATCGGGTGCGCCGGATGTGGTACGCGCTACAGGGCCGCTCGATTACGGCGCGGCGGCGTTCGATGATACGTTCGTCATCCGGCAGATTTCCGAAGCCGAAATCCTCGCAGGTCACGGGCAAGTCACGCACGCGGTCGAGATTCTCACAGGCATACTGCAACACGCGCCGGAAAACGTGCAGGTGCATCTGAAGCTGAAAGACATCTACCTGCGCGCAGGGCAGATGGACAAAGCATCGCAGGAATGCCTGGAGCTATCGCGCATTCACGAGGGGCGCGGCGAATCGGCGCGCGCCAGCGATTACATTTCCGAAGCGCGGCAACTCAATCCGCTGCTCGACACGGCGGCGGCAGAGCTTGCGCCGCCGGCAAACGAATGGGAGAGTGAGACCAATGATCCATTCGCCTTCCATTCAAATGCCGCTTCAGACAACGGCAACGGCGCAGAGCCGGAGAAGGGAAACGGCAGCTTCGATTTCCAGGAACCGCCCGCCGATATGGACTGGAGTCGTTATCAAACCGGCATGTTGAACGATCACGCAGGCTTCGTTACGGTGCCGGAGAATGGCGAGGCGGCGAATGGTGCGAACGCCGCTTTGCACTCAGCGGACGGCGCGGTTGCCGTGCTCGGCGAGCCGCAGGGCTTTCGCTACAGCGATACGCTGGTTGGCGAGCCGGAAGCGCAAGCCGGCAATCGGCCATCGGAATTCATGTTCAATGCCACAGGCAATATGCCGTCAGACACGATGAACAGCGTATTGCGTGACGAGCTTGAAGGCATCGATTTCTACATCGCTCAGGGCTACACCGAAATTGCTCAGGAGACGCTTGGACGATTGCGCGCCGAGTACGGCTCACATCCTGAAATTTTCGCGCGCTTCAAACAACTCGGCATCGACGGCGAGGCAGAAGAAGCCATGGCCGGCGCGGCGTCGCCGCTTGGCGATGCGCCAGCCGTCGTCGACCAGAAAGCCGATGACGCCTATGCGAACTCGGCATTCGAGGATTACCTCAAGCCCTCGGCAAGCGAGCACATCGACATCTCGCAGAGCTTCGCCTTTTCGCAGACGGCAGAACCGGGCGGCGCGGCAAATGCCGGCAACCCGGCAGAGATTGATCTTTCCATGTTCATCTCCGGCAACGCAGGGATGGCCGGTGACGCGCCACCGCCCACCAACGCATCGGCTTTTGAAGCGCCTGCTGAAGCGATAAAGGACAACGGCGCTTCGCCTTATCAAGAGAATCTCTCTTACACGGGATCGCTAGTCGGCAAGAAATTGGCAGATGTGGCGCTCAATACATTTTCAGCGTCAGAAGAAGAGAAGGCCGCGCCGTTCCTGATTCACAAAGATACAGGGCCGCTGCAATCCGACTTGATCGTCAAGTTCAACACCAGCGACCTGCTGCACAACACCATGTTCGATTCCGCGCAGCGCGGCACGTCAGAGGCCGCCTCGCCCAGCGGCACCAAAGAGCTGATCGATTCGCTCGTCTCCAATATTGATGCCTCGTTCGACAATATACAGCAGACGGCTGAAGATGAACCGGCGGCGACGCCTGCGCCGTCGTCGTATGCCTGGCCTGCCGAGCCGGAGATGTCGGAGATGGGCGATGAACCGCCACACGAATCGGCGACTGACTTGAGCGCCGACGAAAACGGATTTGCCATTAATGAATTGGATGCTCCCCTGAGCGCCGCCCCTGCATACACGGTTTCGCCGGATGCGGAGACCTTGACGGCGAGCGCCAGTCAGGCAAGCGAGGCTGAGAATACTGCATCGTGGAGCGCCGACCTGTTTGCGGAGACAACGACAAAATCCGACCTCGAAGCGATTCTTGAAGAGCTGCGTGAAGAGACCGGCCCGCTTGCGCCATTAACTGATTTCGAGACGCATTTCAGCCTCGGCCTCGCCTACAAAGATATGGACTTGCTTGATGATGCCATCGGCGAGTTTCAACGCGCGTTCAGAATGGCGGGCTCGGAAGATGTGACCGGCGATTACCTGCAATGCTGCAATATGCTGGGCGTCTGCTTCAAACGCAAGCAACTGCCGAAGGTCGCCATTACCTGGTTCGAGCGCGGCCTGAAGATTCACAATCGCCCGGAAGACGAATACCAGGCGCTGCGCTATGAAATCGCCATGTGTTACGAAGAACTCGGCCAGCTTGA
>JBBWZK010000151.1:0-3757 GCA_039648975.1 Blastocatellia bacterium | reverse complement strand
GGCTGAGAGATGGGTAGCTTTCTAATATCTCGTCTGGGCTAACGTTTGCAGCGAGATTGTCCAAATGACCGAAACCATAATGCGAGTCCCTTTTATGCAAGCCTTGCCATGACAAATTGCAGGGTCTACCGTAATGCGCTCTTGCCCGTCCATATTCTTATACCTCGCCGGGAGTATAACACGGCCATTATCCACAACCGATATGGCTGACTTTCCAAAAGCCTGCCGCTTATGCTATTCTCGCCGCGCAATCCAATCCGTATCAATCAACTAGGAGGTTACTTTGATGGCCCAGGCGCAGGTTATCTTGAAACGGCGTCGCTTCGGCGAGACCCGGCGAAGAGGTCTCTGGTGGATACAGCCGTTGCTCGTCTTTCTTGTTTTATCGGCTTTCATTGTCTATGCAACGTGGGCGGCTTTTCAGGGCAATCATTATGAGTATGGCCCTTATCTATCGCCATTCTATTCGCCCTTGCTCTTCGGCAATTCGCCGCACAGTTGGTTTGGCGCGAACCCCAAATGGTGGCCGGGAGCCCTGCCGTTTTCGGCGGCGCTGCTGATTCTATGGGCTCCGGGCGGATTCCGCGTGACCTGTTATTACTATCGTGGCGCATATTACAAAGCCTTCTGGAGCGATCCGCCGGCCTGCGCCGTCGGCGAGCCCCGCAAGAGTTATCTCGGCGAGCGGTCGTTTCCGCTCATTCTGCAGAACATCCACCGCTTCTTTCTCTACCTGGCGTTGATCTTCCTCGTCATCCTGGCGAGCGATGTCTACAAGGCGCTGTGGTTCACAGACCCGGCGACGGGCCGGCGTGCGTTCGGCATAGGCGTCGGCACGCTGGTGCTGACGATCAACGTCATCATGCTGGGCGGCTATACGCTCGGCTGCCATTCCCTGCGCCACCTCGTCGGCGGTTATCTCGACAGGCTATCGCTGGCGCCGCGCCGCAAGACACTCTATGACTGTTCGAGTTGTCTCAATCGTCGACATCATCTCTGGGCGTGGATGAGCCTGTTCTCTGTGGCCTTTGCCGACGTTTACGTGCGGCTCTGTTCGATGGGGATCTGGACGGATTGGAGGATCATTTGATGGCCGAGCACCAGAAGCACGCCTACGACGTGCTGGTTATAGGAGCGGGCGGGGCAGGACTGCGAGCCGCAATTGAAGCCGCCTCTACAGGGGTCTCGGTCGGCGTGGTCTGCAAATCGCTACTCGGCAAAGCGCACACCGTCATGGCCGAAGGCGGCATTGCGGCGGCGCTCGCCAACGTCGATGATCGGGACAACTGGCGCGTCCACTTCAGTGACACGGAGCGCGGCGGCCAGTATATCAACAACTGGCGCATGGCCGAGCTTCATGCACGCGAAGCCCCTGATTGTGTCCGCGAACTCGAATCCTGGGGGGCGCTCTTTGATCGCACCAAAGACGGGCGCATCCTGCAACGCAACTTCGGCGGCCACCGTTATCCACGCCTCGCGCACGTCGGCGACCGCACAGGGCTTGAGATGATCCGCACGCTTCAGGATCACGGCATCTATCAGGGCATCACTTTTCACATGGAAGTCACCATGTTGACCCTGCTTAAAGATGGCGAACGGGTCGTCGGCGCGTTTGGCTATGAGCGCGAGAAGGGCCGCTTCCACTCGTTTCAGGCGGGCGCTGTGGTGCTGGCGACTGGCGGCATAGGCCGCGCTTACAAGATCAACAGCAATAGCTGGGAATACACAGGCGACGGCCATTCGCTGGCTTATCACGCCGGCGCGGCGCTCATGGATATGGAGTTCGTGCAGTTCCATCCGACGGGCATGGTCTGGCCGCCGAGCGTGCGCGGCATACTGGTCACAGAGGGCGTGCGCGGCGAAGGCGGGATTCTCCTCAATAATCAGGGCCGGCGCTTCATGTTTGATGACATACCCGAAAGCTACCGCACACAGACCGCCGATAGCGAAGAAGAAGGCTGGCGCTATACACAGGGCGACAAGAATGCGCGCAGGCCGCCGGAACTGCTGACACGCGATCACGTCGCGCGCTGCATTGTCCGCGAAGTCAAAGAGGGGCGCGGCAGCCCGCACGGCGGCGTCTTTCTCGACATCGCCTGGATCAAGCAAAGGCTCGGCAATGCCGCCGAGCACATTAAAAAGAAGCTGCCGAGCATGTACCACCAGTTCAAGCAACTGGCCGATGTCGATATCACCGAAGTGCCGATGGAGGTCGGCCCGACGACACACTATATGATGGGCGGCGTGCGGGTTGACGGCGATACGCAGATGTCTACGGTGCCGGGTCTGTTTGCCGCCGGCGAGTGCGCGGCGGGGCTGCACGGCGCGAACCGGCTCGGCGGCAACTCGCTGTCCGACCTGCTGGTTTTTGGCAAGCGAGCAGGCCACTACGCTGCCCGTTTCGCCAAAGAGAACCGCGCCGGCAGCCTTAATCAGGACGAAGCGAATCAGGTGGCGCGGCGGGCGCTGGAACCTTTTGAGCGCGCCACGACCTCTGGAGAAGGGCCTTACCAGATTCAGCACGAGTTGCAGGAGATGATGCAGGATTTAGTCGGCATCGTGCGGCGTGAAGACGAGATGTTGCGGGCGCTGGACGGCATCGCGGCGCTCAAGGAGCGAGCCCGCCACGTCGGCGTCACGGGTAATCGCGAATATAATCCCGGCTGGCACACGGCGCTCGACCTGGAGAGTTTGCTCACCGTTTCTGAGGCGATCACGCGCGCAGGGATTGAGCGCAAGGAGAGTCGCGGGGCGCAGTTCCGCGAGGACTACCCCGATAAGGATGAGGCATTCGGCAAGTTCAATATCATCATCCAAAAAGGCGCGGAAGGGGAGATGCAAGTCACACGCAGCGCGATCCCTGAGATGCCTGCGGAACTCAAGCAAATCATCGAGGAGATGAAGTGATGGCAGAGGCGAGGTTCAGGATATGGCGCGGCGACAGTCAAGGCGGCGAGTTCAAAGATTACGCGACCGATGTCTCGGAAGGCATGGTGGTGCTCGACGCCGTCCTGCAAATTCAAGCCGAGTCGGCCAACGATCTGGCGGCGCGCTGGAACTGCAAAGCCGGCAAGTGCGGCTCGTGTTCGGCTGAGGTCAACGGCATGCCGCGCCTGATGTGCATGACGCGATTGAACGAACTGCCGCTCGACGAGCCGGTCACGGTTGAGCCGATGCAGGCATTCCCGTCGATCAAAGACCTGGTGACGGATGTGAAATGGAACTACGGCGTGAAGCGGCGGATCAAAAAATTCAAGCCGCGTCCGCCCGACGCCGAGGACGGCAGCTGGCGCATGGCGCAGGCCGATGTCGACCGCGTTCAGGAATTTCGCAAATGTATTGAATGTTACCTGTGCCAGGATGTTTGCCATGT
Source organism: Blastocatellia bacterium (assembly GCA_039648975.1). Classification (GTDB taxonomy): domain Bacteria; phylum Acidobacteriota; class Blastocatellia; order UBA7656; family UBA7656; genus DATENM01. The sequence continues at coordinate 384 of JBBWZK010000151.1, read as the reverse complement.
GCTGCGCGACCACCATAAACATGAAGAGTTCATCGGGCCGCGATTCTTCGTCTACGCCGCCGCGCTGGAGATGCATCCCCTGGATGTCGAAGATCGAACTGAAGATTTGAAGAAGGCGAACGGCATCGGTTACTGCAACATCACCAAGTGCTGCACGAAGGTCTGTCCTGAGAATATTACGATCACCGATAACGCCATCATCCCGCTTAAAGAGCGCGTCGTCGATCAGTTCTACGATCCGGTGAAGCGGCTATTCCGCATCTTTAAGCCGCGTAAATAGACTCGCCTCATCAGCTTGTCGATTGATTCAGGGTCGAGAGGAGAAGACCGGCCAACGGCTCATGGTTTCGCGAGGCAATTATGTTCGAACTCAAGGCCATATCC
>JBBWZK010000140.1:0-48814 GCA_039648975.1 Blastocatellia bacterium | reverse complement strand
ATCGCCATCGCATTGCGCCGTATGTTGATATGGTCTGACGCGACGTTCGGCAGCGACAGCAATTCGCTGAACTCGTTGATGATGTCGGCTTCATGCGCCTGGCGATACGCGCGCACATCGGTTGATTGTGCCGCCGCGCCCGGCAGCACATGGCTGATGGTAAGCGCAGAGAGGATGAAGATGGCAAGCGCAAGTCGCTGCATAATGACCTCAGATGGTTAGTGATGAAAAAGTAATGCTACACGGTCGCGCCACTTGGCGGCGGTCTGAATTTAGCCAGATGTTTCAATGCCTGAAATCCTCACTCAGCGTCCGAGCAGGTAGAACCAGCGCGGGTCGCCTTCGGTGTCGGCGCGCAAAAAGTCTTCGACGACGAAGCCCGCTTCGATAGCCGCGAGAAAAGCCGCGCGCGTGGCTTCGCGCCAGACCACCGCAGATTGTGGATCGCGTTGTTTTAGCGCCGTGATGTCGTGCGGGATTTCAATCATGCATGAGTCGTAAGCCAGCCGCGCGGCAAAATCCGACCGGCGCGGCTCGCCGGCTTCATTGACCACCAGCGCCACCTGCACCGCTTCTTCGAGGTCGGCTATATGGTTGGCCGCACGCACGGTTGGTTGATCGCGACGGATGCGCGTCTTGACGTGATGGCTGGCAATCAGCCAGCGCACCCACAGGCGGTCGGTGCCGAACCCCTGGTGCAGAGGGCTTGAGGTTGCTTCGCCATAAAAGTTGACGATATAGCGTTCGGCGATGACGCCGAGCTTGCCGAAGTTCAGATGCGCATTCAGGCTCTGTAATGGATCATACGTCCAGGTAATCTCATCGATGCGACGACTGAGCGCGAAGTCGCGCTGCGCCAGCTTCATATAAAAGCCTGCCTGGGCATTGCGGTATTCGGGCTTGACCGCCAGCATGTGCGAATGAAGCGACACGCGGCCATCCTCGAACGCCGGAAAGCCGTAAGCGAAGCCGATCATCAACTCCTTATCGAATGCGCCAAGCGCGCAGCCGCCCGCGTGCGCCGTCGCCATCATGGTCGCCGCCGGCACGATGTCGAGGTCGCTGAACTGCCAGGCATCGCGCTGCAACTCTTCGATGGCGTGATACTCGGCCTCCGTGCTGACTTCGCGGATGCAGTAATGCTTGCCGCCTGAGTCCCATTCAAACATTCGCTTGCTCGTCCTCGCAGATCGAATTGCGTCACATCGCGCTCAGTGTAGCCTTCAAGGAAGAGGGTGACAAGTGATGCGTGGCGCGTGGCGCGTGAGATGAAGTGGCTAGTGGCAAGGAATTGGGATTGATGACAGATAAGCGGTGACAAGTGAACGCGAACAACAGATCACGCACCACGCATCACGCACCACGTCCTGAATGCATTTGCCGCGTCGTTTACGGTTCAGTTACAATCAAATTTCCGAACTGCCCATCAGCCTTTCCCGCCCTGGGGTGTTGCGGGATTGATCTACCACGATCAAGCGGAGACTGTTGGCGCGCAATCCCGCTGACCTACTTCAATGCGAAGGAGCCTCGACCTATGGCGACACACACGCACACGCCGGACGTGATCAAGCCGGTGACTGGCGATCTGGATAAGCATCCGCGCGGGCTTTATGTATTGTTTGCCACAGAGATGTGGGAGCGCTTCGGCTTCTATTCGATGCTGGCGCTGTTCACGCTCTACCTGCAAGATGCCGATCAGGGATTCGGCTGGTCCGATTCGCGAGCCACCAATCTCTATTCCTGGTATCTGATGTTCGTCTATGCCAGCCCGCTGCTCGGCGGCTGGCTGGCGGATAAGTTCATCGGCTATCGCCGCGCGGTGCTGATCGGCGGGCTGATCTTCATGATCGGCTATTTCATGCTGTCCGTGCATGCGCTCGCCGCCGTTTACACGGCGCTGGTGCTGCTTGTGGTCGGCAACGGCTTCTTCAAGCCGAACGTGTCGACGATGGTCGGCAATCTCTATCCCGAAGGCAGCCACCTGAAAGACCGCGCCTATAACATTTTCTACATGGGCATCAACATCGGCGCGGCCATCGCCCCTCTGGTGATGGAGTTTGCCAAGAAGCGCGTCGGCTATGGCCCGGCGTTCGCCATTGCCGGGTTCGGCATGATCATTTCGGTGGCGGTGCTCTATAAATTTAAGAAAGATGTCGAAGAACCGCGCCGCGCCAAGTTGCCGGCTGACGCCGCCGCCGTTGCCGTTGACGCGCCGCCTTCGGGCATCTCTCGTCAGGCGGCGATGGAAGCCGTGCCGGAATGGAAACGCATCAGCGCGCTGCTGGTCATCTTTGCGATTGTCATCGTCTTCTGGATGGCATTTCACCAGAACGGCGCGACGCTGACGTACTGGGCCGACGAAAACACCGACTGGAATGTGTCGGGAACCTTCTCGCAATTCATTAATCCCTTCTGGATTGTCACACTGACTTTCCCGCTGGTGTGGTTCTGGAAACAGCTCGACAAGCGCGGCAAAGAACCGTCAACGCCGACGAAGATCGCCATCGGCATGTTGCTGACAGGGGTTTCCTTCACCATCCTCTACTTCGCGGCGAAGGACGGCGAATCCCGGCAGGTGCAGAGCAATATGTTCGCCGCCGGCAGCTTCCGCGTCACGGATCGCAGCCTGGACGAATTGCGTGTTGAAGGACTTCCCGCCGGCGTGCTCGATAAGCTGCAAGCCAAAGACGCCGACGGCAAGATGATCGTCAAAGACAAGAAGTACGCAACCGACGACAAGGGCACAGGCGAGCAGAAGGCGATGGCGGCCTTGAGCACAGCACTCGGCCCGCAACAAGCCGAACAGTACCGCGAGCCGATTCTGCGCCACGCTTACCTATTCCGCGTCTCGCCGCTGTGGTTGATCATCGCTTACATGGTGATTTCGCTCGGCGAGTTGATGCTGTCACCCATGGGCCTGTCGCTGGTGTCGAAGGTCGCGCCCATACGCATGCGCGGCCTGCTGATGGGCGGCTGGTTCGTCGCCACAGCCATCGGCAACAAGCTGACGGCCATCGGCGTCTACTGGAGCATCTGGAAACATTCCTCGTTCTTCATCGTGCTGGGCGGCATGGCCTTCGTGATGGCCGTCGTGCTGATGTTCCTGCTGCGCCCGCTGAAGAAGGCGATGCCAGGCGTATAAGCACAAGGCTGGATTGCGCTGTTCGGGCGTCTCAAACTTTTTAACCTAACGCCTCGATCTTCAGAGCACGGGCGGCCAGGGATTGGTCGTCCGTGCATTTCTTTGTAACCCGCCTGCCGCTTTGGAACGTAGACACATCCGATTGGAGGAGATCATGATTGGCGCTCGTCTGTTGCAGAAGCGAATTCCGATTTTCAGTCTGATTATTCTTTTCACGATCAATCCTAGCGCTCTCGTCGTGGCGGCGCAGAAAGCGGCCAGCGCAAAACCAGCCGCGCCCGACGGCGTGAAGACATTCGACCTGACGATTGACAGCATCATGCGCGGGCCGGCGCTGGTCGGTTATGAACCGAACGCCGTGCGCTGGTCGGCGGATAGTCAGCATCTCTACTTTCAATGGAAGCAGTACAGCGAAGCCCGCGACAAAGTCCCTGACACTTATACGGTCAACCGCGACGGCACTGGTTTGCGCAAGCTCAGTGAAGAAGAAGCGAAGCAGTCGCCGCCTGCAAACGGCGAGCTATCGCGCGATAAAAAACTCACCGTGTTTGTCGAAAACGGCGACGTTTTCCTTTACGACAACGCGACCGCGCGGCGACGCCAGATCACCGCGACGACCGATGTGGAATCGAACGCCCATTTGACGCGCGACGGCAAGCGCGTCTATTTCACGCGCGGCGGCAATCTGTTTGTGATGGCGCTCGATGCCGCCGCGCTTACGCAAATGACCGACATTCGCCCGCCAGGCCAGGCGGCGCTTGTGCCGCAAACCGGCTCTGGCGGCCAGTTCGGTGGCAGGCAGCAAACGGCTGCTGCTCCGCAACGCGGCACGGAGAGCCAGGAGGTTTTGAAGAAAGAAGAGCGCGAGCTGCTCGACATCGTCAAGCGCCGCGCAGAGAAGCGCGAGGCCGACGAAGCGCGTCGTAAAAAAGAAGAGCGCTTGAAACCGTTCAATCTCGCGCCGCGCCAGACGGTTGCCGGCCTGCAACTCTCGCCTGATGAAAAGTACATCATCACTTCGATCATCGAGGCCGGCGACGGCGCGAGAAATACCATCGTGCCGAATTTCGTGACCGAGTCGGCTTATACCGAAGAGATCGCTTCACGGACAAAGGTCGGCGATGCGCAAGCGCGCTTGCGGCTGGTGGTGCTCAACGTCGACAGCGGCGAAGTCAAATGGGTGGATCACGGCCAGCGACTCGCGCCGCGCACAGAGACGCGCACCGAAAAGCAGACGGCACAAGCCGAGCGCCGCGACGGCGAGCAAAACGTAAAGCAAGCTACAGAAACTCAAGGCGAGCCGCGCAATGCGCAAGCTGCTCAGGCGACCGAGCCGACACGGCAAGCGACCGGCGAGCCGCGCACACCAGCCAGCGACCGCGACGTGCAACTGCAACAACCGCTCTGGTCGGAGGACGGCACGAAGGCCGTCTTGCTGGCGCGCGCCGCTGACAACAAAGACCGCTGGATACTGGCGCTCGACCCGGCTACCGGCAAGACACGTGTGATCGCCAGCGAACATGATGAGGCCTGGATTGGCGGGCCGGGCGCCTTCGCGCTCGGCTGGCTCGGCGACAACCAGCATATCTATCTTCAATCCGAGCGCGAAGGCTACGCTCACCTTTACACGGTTGCCTTCGATGGCACGGATGCGCGACCGCTCACTTCTGGCAAGTGGGAAGTCACGGGCGTGCAGCTTTCTGAAGACAAATCGAAGTTCTATCTGACGAGCAGCGAAGTCCATCCCGGCGAGCGCCACCTGTACGCCATGAACGTCAATGGCGGCGAGCGCCTCAAGCTCACTTCGCAGCCGGGCAACAACCAGGCGTTCATCTCGCCTGACGAAAAGACGCTGGCGCTGATCTACTCCTACACCAACAAGCCGCCGGAGATTTATCTACAGGAAAACCGTGCTGGCGCATCTGCGGTGAAAGTTACCAATTCGCCCGCGCCGGAATTCTGGTCATTCAACTGGATTGATCCGCCGATTGTCACCTTCAAGGCGCGCGACGGCGCGACCCTGTACGCGCGGCTCTACAAACCAGCGAGCTTCAAGCGCGGCGGCCCGGCAGTCGTCTTCGTTCACGGCGCGGGCTATTTGCAGAACGTGCATCGCTGGTGGTCGAGCTACTACCGCGAATATCTGTTCCATCACCTTTTGATGGCGCATGGCTTCACTGTGCTGGACGTCGATTATCGCGCCTCCGCCGGTTACGGGCGCGACTGGCGCACGGGGATTTATCGTCACATGGGCGGCAAGGATCTGGACGATCAGGTTGACGCGGCGCGCTGGCTGGCAAGCGAGCAAGGCGTCGACAGTAAACGCATAGGCATCTACGGCGGCAGCTATGGCGGATTCATCACCTTGATGGCGATGTTCACCCAGCCGGGGGTGTTTGCGGCAGGCGCAGCGTTGCGGCCCGTTACCGACTGGGCGCATTATAATCATCCTTACACAGCGGACATTTTGAACACGCCGCAAACCGACGCCGAAGCCTACAAACAATCATCGCCGATCTACTTTGCCGAAGGCTTGAAGGGAGCGCTGCTGATCTGTCACGGCATGGTCGATACCAACGTGCATTTTCAAGATACGGTGCGGCTGGTCGAGCGATTGATCGAGTTGCGCAAAGAGAACTGGGAACTGGCCGTCTTTCCCGTCGAAGATCATAGCTTCGTCGAGCCGACGAGCTGGGCCGATGAGTACAAGCGCATCTTCAAACTATTCACACAAAACCTGCAAGGTGATACCAAACCATCATCAGGACAGCAGGGCGGTTCCGCAAGTCAAAAGAGGTAGCCGCGAAGCCGGTGACGTTCACTGGCATGATGAAGTTCACTGGATGGATAAAGTAAAAGCGCCCAGGTTCTTGACTCTTTCGTGGTCAAGAACCTGGGCGCTGATGCGAACTAACGCTTGTCCTTAGTAGGACTGTGCGCTGAAGATCGACTGCAAGACGTTGCCCAGAAGGCTGAACACACCGTTCGAGTAGGTGCCATACTGGTAACGACCGTTGTAGCCGTCCTCATAACCGCGTTGGAAACCCTGGCGGAAGTAGTATTGATACTCGCCCGGATCAACGTAGTAATTGTCAAAGCCGTAGCTCGCGTCTTCATAGGCATACGAATCCTGCGGGCTGAAACGGTAACCGTCTTGCCTATCGGCCTGTCCGGCGCGCACGCCTTCAGCATAACCATTGTTGATGGCTTGCCGTAGCATGTTCACACCGTACTGATTCGTCTCGTAGTATGAACCGCCGCGAGAGTAGCGGAAGCTCGGCCCGCCGTAATAGTAATAGGGGCGCGAATTCTGGAGACGAATTTGATCCCGGCGCAGACGGTTTAGGTAATCCTGCTGGAATCGATACTGCGCCATGCGCCGCTGTTGCTGGTACATCTGCTGACGCTGTTCGGCGATACGCTGCCGCTGTTGCCAGTCACTGCGGTACTGGTTGAAGCGGGTTTGCTGCTGCCGTTCCTGCTCCTGCGACCATTGTCGGCGCTGCTGCTTTTCGGCCTGGCGCACAGCCTGTGTACGCTGTGGCTGTTGTTGCTGTTGTACCTGTTGCTGCGCCTGAGTTTCAGCGCGGCGCTGCTGCTTTTCAGCCTGACGCACTTGCTGTGTACGTTGCTGCTGCACTTGCGGCTGGGCTGGCTGTTGTTGCACTTGCGTCTGCTGCTCGGCGCGTCGCTGTTGCTTCTCAGCCTGGCGTACTTGCTGTGTGCGCTGTGGCTGTTGCTGTTGTTGCTGCGCCTGAGTTTCGGCGCGACGCTGCTGCTTTTCGGCCTGGCGTACTTCCTGCGTGCGCTTTGGCTGCTGCGCTTGCTGTTGTTGCTGTTGTTGCTGTTGTGCGCGCGCTTGCTTGCGCTGCTCCTTACTCGGATTCTGAGCGCTGGCAAAGCTGCTGGTTCCTAGCAGTAATGCTGCACTGACCATAGAGGTCAGGGCGAGGCGCTTAACTGAATTTATTTTGATCATAACTCCTCCCAATCGAATCTCTACCATCAACTGTGTTCTGTCCCATAAATGATATTGCAAGCGCCATGCCATTCGTAAGTACAACGAAATGTTCATTTGCTTTTCGATGCGATTGATTCAAAGACACTGTTTCGTACAGATGTAGACCTTATGGGATAAATGGCAGATGCGCGCATTTGAGGGCAGGACTATTGACTGAGCGTTTCAATGGCAGCGCGAATCGCGGCGGGCGCAAGCGCGCTCTTATAGGTGATGACGTTTGCAGGCAGGCTCAACGGTTTATCGCGGCTGCCGCGCAACTCGTCCGACACGGCCAGCAGGTAACGAGTGAAACCGGCGCGCGCGAATTCAGCGACGCGTTGGTCGAGATAGCGCGGCGTCCAGAATCCCAGCAGTTCGAGATAGCACACACGGCCATCGGCGTGGCTGATGATGAAATCGGGAATGAAGGCGCACGTGCCGAGATCAATCACTTCCTTGCCCGGCGCTATCTGCCAGGCGCTTTCCGACTTTGCCCAGTTCGCTAATATTTTTTCTTCAATTGCCGGTTTGTAAGATACATCATCAAGATAGTGCGAACGCAACTGGGTTGTACGGCTGTCGAGTTCAAACGAGACTCGCTTGCCCTGTTTCAAAACGATCTCTGCCGTCATGCGCCAGCCTTTGCACAGCAGCAACGCCGGCAAAAAGACGGCCATCTGAATGCCGTACTTCTGCGACTGATGAAACATCGATACAGGCCCATCGAGCCGCACGTCATAGCCGCGCGCCGGACTGCCCGTGATCGTGTGAATCAGGCGATACACTTTGATGGCGTCGAAGACGCGGCGATAACCTGCGGCATCCTGCGGCTCGATACGCAAACGCATCGCGGTCGAGCGATAGAACAGCGCCTGCGCCTGCGCCAGGTTGTAACGGTCGAGCAAGGCGGGCGCGCTCATCTCGTTGAAGCTCACCAGCCGCTGATTCTCGAACAGGTCGGCATACAGGCTGGCTTCGATGTGTTCGACGGCGCAATTCAACTCCGTAGCGGTTTCGCTGATGAGTTGCGCGCGCGTGGTTTCGCTTACAGAGACGGGATGATGCAGCCGCGCTTTGAGAAACAGCGCCCGGCGAATCTCCGAAGGCAGGATGGCGCTGGCGGTTTCAAACTCGCACTCATCGAGCAGCAATTTGATGAGGCCGCGCAGGATTCGGTAATCCGTATCCGTGCCGACGTATTCGTCCAGCTCGCGGTCAAGCTCGGCGCGGCGCTCGCCGGCGTGCTCGGCAAAGATGGCGATGAGGTCGTTTGCCATCTCAAGATAGTTCTTATCCGCCGGGTTGATCGTGCGCGGTTCGATGCGACCGGCGCGCACGCGATTGATTGCCAGATCAGTTGTCAGCATAGCTCAGTCAACCATCTCTTGATTCGGCCAGGCGCGGGGCTTGCGTTCTTGAAATTGTTCAGCACTGCCGCGACGGCGGCTGATGTTTTCTTCGGTGGTGCCAAGGGCGACGACTTCGTAAAGAATCGCTTCCTTGTCAGGCTGCTTGCGCAGGATGCGGCCCAGACGCTGTATGTGTTCGCGCGACGAGCCGGAGCCGGACAACACCACCGCGATGCCGGCAGCGGGAATGTCTACGCCTTCATTCAGTACCTTTGATGTGGCGAGCGCCAGCACCTCGCCGGCATTGAAGGCATCGAGCCATGCGCGGCGCTCCTTGATCGGCGTTTCGTGTGTGATAGCCGGAATCAGGAAGCGCTCCGAGATGCGATAGACCATTTCGTTTTCGGCGGTGAAGATCAACACGCGCTCCGTCTTGTGGCGCTGCAAAAGCTCTGCCAGCACGCGCATCTTGGCGTCCGTGCCCAGCGCGATACGCTTCGATTCGCGATAGGCTTTCATGGCGCGGCGGCCTTCCTGAGAACGGGCGCTTGCGGCAATGAATAACTGCCAGCCGCGCATGCCGCCCAGATCGATTCGCTTGTCCTGCAAGAACTGGCGAAAGACGGCGCGTTCGCGTTCGTAAGCGGTGCGCTCATCGCTCGTCAGATGCACGTTGATGCGAATGATCTCATAATCGGCGAGATACTCGCCGGCTAAATCCTGCGCCTGTTTCATGAAGACTATCGGGCCGATCAATTCTTCAAGCAGCGCTTCCGCGCCGTCTTCGCGGTCGGGCGTCGCGGTCAATCCTAATCGAAATGGCGCGATGGCCAGTTCAGCCGCGTAACGATAAACGCTGCCCGGCAGATGATGGCATTCATCGAAGATGATCAGGCCGAACTGATTGCCCATGCGTTCCATGAAGCGAAACGCCGAAGCATAGGTGGTGACGACAATCGCGCCTTTCTCAAAGTAACCGCCGCCGATCAAGCCGATCTCTGCCTGAAAGTTCGACAGCAGTAGGTTGTACCATTGATTCATCAGATCAAGCGTCGGCACGATCACCAGCGTCGACCGATTCGTCAGTTCAATGGCCATCTGCGCCAGAAACGTCTTGCCCGCGCCCGTAGGCAAAACGACAACGCCGCGCCGCCCGCCCTGCTGCCACGCGCTGATGGCGTCGTGCTGATAGGGGCGCGGTTCGATGTCGAGCTTCGAGCGAAAGTCGAATTCGAGATACTCGCGCGCCGCGTCCCTGTGCGGCAGGCGGCGGCGCGTCATCTCTGTAATGATTTGTCGATAAGCCAGGGCCGGCGCGCGCCAACGCCGCACGCGCTCGTCCCATTGGAAAGCCGATGGCAGTTGCAGCGTTTCATCTGCGCCTTCCAGCACGAGCGTGCCCGCATCGAATTGGATGATGAGTTCGCCGGAGTTCATCGTGAAGCAATCATTATAACAACTCCAGGCCATTGAATGCGCGGCCATCGGCATCCAGGTCGGCGGTTAAAGCGGGGGATTGTCAGCCGCGAGCCGTTCTTCTTTTGCTTGAGACAAGGGGGAGTGGATGAAACGCCGACGATACGGCCAAGCCGTCAGACAGCCAAGAGAAAATAATGTGCCCAACGAGGCAAATAACCCGAATCGCTCCAGGCCGCTTCGTTTGTAATTCAGTTCACACGGCTGGTTGACGAATGTAAGCATGAAAAAAGGTGTCGCCGGATAGACTATGCCGCCGTCTCGTCGTTGCCAGTTCGGGTGATAGGTTGTTGTAATCAACACCGGCAGACGATATGTGAGCGGCGTGTCGGGAAATAGAGTGATGGCATTTTGCATGACTTCGCCCTGAAGCCTGAGACCTGCGGATTGGCTGGAAATGCGCTTTTGCTCAAGGATAGTTCGTAGCCTTTGCCAGACTTTATGCACGGAGTTGGTATCATATCGAGAACTTGGAACGTCGGCTTCCATCCATGGACCGGGCGGTTCCGGCGTGCGCTCGATCACCTCTGCGAGCGGAAACTCCTCCAAGGCGGCACGGATGCGTCGGCAGAGAGGCTGCTCACTGGTCAGCAGAATCAACGGTCGCCGACAGGCGAAATCGCGTAGCCGATCAAAGGCCAGCCGCTCGTTGTCGCAGTCATAGGTTTCGAGAACGAGTGCGCCGAACGGCTCCATGTCTGTGAGTTGATCAATCTTGGTTGTCGGCGAGCGCACCAGCAACACATCGAACCAGCCCTCGGCGAACTGTTCTTCAGCCAATCGGACGAAATCGTATTCGTTGTTCCGCCGTCCCTTGAATGAGCAGTTGCTGACTACCAGAGCGGGCCTGTAGGCCGGCACGCTGATGGCTGGCATCGGCTGCGTGCGAAGCTCAAAAACGCTCCAGTCTGCAAAGTCGTAACGCGCGTGAACGCGCGCTTCTCGCGCCAGACGCTCTTTGATCCAGGGGGAGGAAATCACCAGATACTTGACGCCGACCATACGCAGGCGTTGCAGGTGACGTGCAAAAGGCTGGGCGGCGAACTCGAGGTCGTCTGCCAGCATTGAACTTATCCCAAAGCTGTCCGGGGCAGCAGAAAAGACGTTGACTAACGGGTTCAGGAAAATGGCATTCGGCGAGGCTTCGCGAAAGATCACGTTAAGCGTCTGGTTGCCCTGGACGCCGAGGTAAGAGTTGATCGCCCGGCTATCGAGCGCCGCGATGGGCGGGCTTTCAAGAGTCGGCACTTCGACCAGATACCGTCCGTCCGTGTGTGACCGGGCAAAGTGTAAAATCTCATCAACTTGGGCATTCTCGCCGGCAGAGTAAAATGTAAGCCCGTAAAGCGACCCATGGGTCAGCAGCATAAACGCCGCTCCGATCACCGCGACTCGGATGGCGACAGCCAACCCCTGCAAAGGTCTGGAGCCGGTCTGCACGAACGAGACTTGACCGGCGGTCATCCGCGCCTTGAGCCTATCGCGCAGACGCTGATAAACAAAGAAGAGAGCTTGCCCGACCGGCACGGCGAGCAGGAAATTGAGGGTTGCGAGAAAGCGCTGCGGTTGTAGAGGAAACCAGGGGGGAGCGATGGTTACGGCAAAGATGGCGAGCATCGTCAAACCCAAACAGGCGATCAGGAAAGGCCACCTTGCGCGGCTCGCCCGGCGGATCCAGCAGAGCACACCGAACTCCGCAATGACGTACCAAATCCACATCGCCGGCGTGATGTCGGCCAAGGGCGAAAAGGACAGCGGGCGCGTCACAAAATACCTGTATTCGGTGAGCAGCGGCGCTGTCCAGAATAACGTCAGACCTGCGGAGATGAGCGGCGACCCTAAGTGGACGAGCAATTCGCGCCTGGCAGCATCGCGACCGTCGGCGCTGGAGGCGTACCAGCGGACGGCGTCGCTGGCGACGCTGGCAGCGACAAATACGGTGGCCGTAATCGCGTTAAAGAAGTTTGCCAGTATGGTCAACGCCAGCAACAGGGAAGCCAGCCCGAAACGCCAGCGGCGCTCGGCAGCGCGCAGGTAAGTAATATACCAGGCAAGCAGCAAAACAAAACCGAGCGGTTGGGTATACAGGCCGATGACAAAGGTGCTGTGATAATCCAAACCGCTCGGTCGATGAAACCGCTGATCGACGAGCAGTGGGATGATGGCGAGTGCGGCACTGCTGGCTATTTGACGGCTCCCTCCACAGAGGGCTCGCGCCGTCAGCCATATCATTAGCGGGAGGACGATGATGGGGATCACGAGCACGATCTTGAAGGCGGTATCAAACGAGAAGATGCCCAGAGAAGAGAGCAGTCCCACGCACCAATAGAAGAGCGGCGGGTAAAAATTAGGGAAGGGCATTCCGCCGAAATAAGCGTGCGTCCAACCGAAGGTGTCCGGGAAGATGCTCTGCACGTATATCTGTGCGAGAGCGTAATGGCCACTGCCATCCCAGGAGCGGGAGCCGGCGCTGTGCAGTAGAGACCTCCAAAGGTCCGGCGTCAGGCCAATCGGCAGCGCTGTGATGAGGGCGGGGTGCAGGAGATATGAAAAAGGTCTCAGCCCTTGGCGCAGCCGGAGAGTTGCTTGAGCAGAAGACATCAGCGTGGTGAACCGTCTGTGAATTGACCGCGCAAAATGGCGGCTCAGTCCAGCGGCGTTGAATCGTCATACGCTACAACGGGATGTGAAAGGCCGCGCGCGCCGCAACGATTGCCGAAGCATCCCATTTGCCGAGCCAGATATTCTCGACCGAGCCATCGTTTGCAACCACCAGTGTGGTGGGCGTCATCGAGAGTTTGTAGCTGCGAATTACACTTTCCGGCGCCAGAATAACTTTCAGAGGATTTCGCGCCTGGGTGAAACCGGCAGCCGTAATGTACTGGGCGAGCTTCTGCCGATCTTCTTTTTCACTGACGACACCGATTACTTCGATCTGGCCTGCATCTGTCTGGTCGAGGAGCATACGCCAGAAAGGGGCCTGCTCGCCGCAGTACGGGCAATCGGGCGTGAAGAACAGAAATGCGCGTTTCGGGCCGCTGCCGTTGTAGGTCACTTCATAGGAACTGCCGCCCAGATCGAAGGAAGCAAACGGCGGCGCTTTATCGCCTTGCTTCAAATTCGCCGCCGCCGGGTTCAGTCTCGCCGAGAGGTCATTGAGCGCGGCACGCATCTGCAAATTCTGTTTGAGCAGCAAGGTATTCCCAGCCGCCAAAGCAAACAGTAAAATCCACAATCCTTTTGATGAAAAGAGATTTCCTAAGCGATCTAACATAGCCGCTCCTCAATTGGCGTTTTATTTGGTTGCCAGATTGGACGAACTCGCAGTCGTCAAGCCTTGATAAATTCCGAGCAGCGCCCAGACCTTGATGGCTTTCGGATGGATTTCGCTGATCAAGCCGCGTGCGCTGACTTCGTCCTTTTGCGCGACATACTGAAACACCGGCGTGGCGCTCAAAGCAATCCTTGCCAGCGCATCCGCATAGTGATTGCGGGCGTTGCTGCCGGGCTTGTCATCGGGCTTCGGTTTCGGCAGATCGTTGGTCACTTTGATCGCCGCCAGGGTCATCTCCGAGACTCTGATATCGTCTCCCTTGATGAAGCTTTTAGCCAATTTGAAATAGGCCACTGCCTTGTCTGTCTCGGTTTCCGAAGCGGCCACCAGCTTGACGGCATCGTTGAGCACCTGCCGGGTGCTGGTGATGTCCTGTGCCTCCTGATAGCAGGAAGCGATTGCCTGGGCGGCAATCACGCACTGCAAGGGTTTCTTGATCATCGAGGCCGCCCGCGTCGCCGAGGCGAGGTCTTTCTTGCCGATGGCGGCGGCGACCATGTCGTTTAAGAACTGGTCGCGCCACAGATTTTGACTCCTGTTCTGTTCATCAATATCGATCTGGCCGAGGATGTCGAACGTGCGTTCCAGGTTGTTCTGCTGCAATGCCAGTTGCGCGGCTTCGATGAGCAGGTCTGTGCGAATCGCTTTGTTTTCCGAGCTATTGGCTTCGGTAAGCAACTGTTCGAGCGGGTTGGCGCTCCCTCTTATTCGCCTGCCCACCTCGCTGAGTTGAACGTGCCCCGGAATCTTCGGGACGAGGACTGAGGCCTGAGCGAGCGCCTGCCCGTACAGCGATGGAATCAGCTCCTTGATGACTGGCAACACGCCCCAGAGCAGATCATAAGCTTGCGTCACACGCTGCGGCTCTGACCACGCGAAGCTTTCCCTGGTCGCCTTCACGATAATGCTGAGGTAGCGCATCTTCAGCCCCGCCGGCATTTCCTCCATCAAGCAAAACCCGTTTACCGAAGCAAGAGTTTCAAATGACAGGCTGCCGGGCTTTTGATCTTCGATACTCAATAACTTTGCCAGTAACCCGGCGACTTCGGCAGGGCGGCTTTGTTGGAGGCGATAGAGGATAAAAGGAAAAGTCATTCCGGGATCTTTGCCGCTGCTGAACGCGCGCTGTACGGCGTTCAACGCCGCATCAATACTCTCCTTATCGGCTGTCATCGATAAGGCCATTCCCAACTCATCCTGCGCAGTGGTGTCGCGCTCCCCATACTTCTTCAGCAACCGTGCTGCCAGGTTCGGCGCATTTAATCGCATTTGTGCCAGATAGTCTCTGCGCAGCCAGGCGGCTTCACTCGTCGGCATGTCCGCCTTATGGGCTTCGAGATCCTCGAACCCTGCTTCCGCCAGAGCCTCGGCCTGTTGTCGAGCGTTACTATCGACAACAGACCGCCATAAATAGGTAATGACCTCGAGCCGGAGACGGGCGCGGGGTGCGGCTTCATCTATCTCTTTGATCTCCAGAGCCAATTGACTCAGTAAGGCGTTGGCTTGCTGCCTTGCATAATCGCGGTCACGCTGTGGAATTTCTTGTCCGAAAGTGCCGCTGATGATCAGCAAGACCAGACACAATGCGAAGAACTTAGACATTTTGCTTCTCCTTATTTCTTGGCCGCCACGGGATGCCGTCGCAATGGCCGTCGCGTTGAGAACGCTCACCAAACGCCTGCGCATCGTCGTTAATCCGATCCGACTTGCCGTTCAGTTTTCCAGCGACCGTGTCTGATTACAGAACCACAGCCGGCATGATTAATTAACGGATCAGCAGCTACAGCTAACAGCCACCTGTAGCGTCGTGCCGTTGCAACCATAGAAAGATGAATACCCGCAGGAAGTCGCTCTGACAGTCAGAACCGTCCTCCCAGAGTGTGCGTGAGGAATTGTGCCGTAGGGCAGACTAGCAAGGACTAGCATGGCGAGATGCAGGCTGGCATAAACAGAATACCTGGCATTAGGCAACCTCCTGCTCATCCCGCTTCATTCCTTCTAAGGAAATGGAGGGCACTCAGAAATTCGCTGTGGCCGTCAAGCGATTTCAGGTTCGGTCATTCTACAGGGTTTGGCTTACGTACCTTTCGGTTGCTTGACGGGAATTGATGGGCACCCTCTTAAGAGATGCTGATGTCAAGCTCAAGACATGCCGCCGGTCGCATCAACGATACGCGGCTGCACACTGGCGACAAGGCGCAACGGCTTAAGGCTTACACATGTTGAAGTAGGCGTAGTTGCCGCCTTGTTGCGTATGGTAGACGCATCCCGAATAATCGACGCAGGTACACGAAGTGCCACTTACAGAAACTGACCCGCCTGAGCAGCTTGCGCTACAGGACGCGGCGCGCGCTGTAACCGGCGTCATTAACAGAAAGAGAGTCGCAATGACCAAGCTACAGCAAACAGAATACACAGAGATTGCAAGTGCTTTCTTCATGAGCTTCTCCTTTGTTAACTGAATTGATTTCGACAGGTCCAGCCTATGAATCCTCTGGACAGTAGGCGTGACCGCCGATAATTAAAACTAGGCGGGCCACATTATATCGTCAGAGATAAAACAGGTCAAGAATTAATTACTCCTGAAGGAGTAAAAAAATACTTTCAGCATTCTCAATAAGTAACCGCGCTTTCCATAACTTCACTAACCGGCGAATCGCCATCGCACTGGGCGGTTCGTCAAGCCTGACGCTTCGGTCCTGATTCTGCGCGATAGTGAGGCGCAAAGCTGTTGAAGCAGGGAGAATCGGTTCTGCGAAGTCGGCGCCTCATCCTTGTGACCGGGCCGCGCCCTGTTGGTAAACAAAATGGCGGCATCCGTTGGCGTGAGCGACTACGACAAACCTGGCTTTCGTTGTATGATAAAAGCAGTGAAGTGAGAGGAGGTGCGAGCGATGAAGTGTCCGATTTGCGGCGCGCCGACGACGTGGAAAGACAATCCCGACCGCCCGTTTTGCTCGGAGCGCTGCCGCATCATTGATCTCGGCAACTGGGCGTCGGAAGATTATCGCGTCGAGTTGCCGCTGAAAGACATTGACGACAAAGCGAGCGATTCGCCGCAGGAATAATCCGTCAACCCGCCGGCGCGCGGTTGACGACAAGCGCCGCACAGGTTGGAGCTGAATACAATGGCAGAGCAGGCCGCATCAACGGAAACCTTCTGGACGACGGGGCGCATCGTCGCCACGGTCGTCGTCGCATTAATGATCGCTACATTCGGCTACGTGCTGTTTTCCGGCCACCCGGAAGTGAAGACCGACACGCGCATCGTGCTGCCGGGTACGCCGGTGTCGTCCGTGCCCGCGCCGCCCGATTATGCTGTTCGCACGCTGGATGGCAATGCCATTAAGCTATCGGGTTATCAAGGCAAAGTCGTGGTGGTGGATTTCTGGGCGACCTGGTGTCCGCCGTGCCGTCAGGAAGTGCCGCAATTGGCGCGCCTGCAAAAAGAGAATCAAGCGCGCGGCCTCGAAGTCATCGGCCTGCACATAGATGATCGCGGGCGTTCGACGCCGGATGCGATTCGCCGCTTCATCAACGAATTTAATATCAACTACACCGTCGGCCTGGCGACCGACGATATGTTCACGGCTTACCTGGGCAGAGAGGACGACACCATTCCGCAAACCCTCGTCTTCGACCGCAAAGGCCGCTTGGTCCAACACCTGATCGGCTATGACTCTTCACACGCGCGCACCCTCGACGAAGCCGTCAACCGCGCGCTTGCAGGATCGTAAACAGTGACAAGTGACAAGTGACAAGATGGAGTTGGCAATAGTGAATTGCTTCCCTTATCTTGTTGGCACTGGTTTCTTGTCACTCGTCACTTGTCACTTGTCACGAAATCATGCGTAGAGCAAAGATCGTCGCCACTATCGGCCCTGCATCTGAATCGGAAGAGAAGCTGCGTGCGCTGATGCTTGCCGGCATGAACGTCGCCCGCGTCAATATGTCGCACGGCGAGCGCGAGCATCACGGCGAAGTCATCAAGCGCATCCGCCGCGTCGCGGCTGAGTTGCATCAGCCGTTGGCGATCATGCTCGACCTGTCCGGGCCGAAGATTCGCACGGGCAAGCTGCGCGACGGCGAAGTCCATCTCGACGAAGGCGCAATGGTGCGCATCACGACAGAAGAAATCGTCGGCGATGCAACGCGCTTTTCGGCCAACTATCCGCTGCTGGCGCGCGAAGTCAAAGCCGGCGACCACATTCTCATCAGCGACGGCGAAATCGAACTCGAAGTAATCAGCACGACAGAAACGGAAGTGACGGCGCGCGTCATTCACGGCGGCCCGCTCGGCGAGCACAAAGGCATTAACCTGCCCGGCGTGCATATCTCGATTCCTTCGATCACCGAAAAAGACGTCGCCGATCTGCGCTTTGGCATCGACCACGGCGTAGATCTGGTGGCGCAATCGTTCGTCCGCACGGCTGACGATTGCGCACGCGCCCGCCAACTGATTGAAGAGTTCGGCGGCACGGCGCGGCTCATCGCCAAGATCGAAAAGCCCGAAGCGGTCGATAACTTCACAGCGATTCTCGCGGCGGCAGACGGCGTGATGGTGGCGCGCGGCGACCTGGCGGTCGAGACCTCGACCGAGCGCGTGCCGGTCTTGCAGAAGCTGATCATTGCCGAAGCGTTGCTTGCGGAAAAGCAGATCATCACGGCGACGCAGATGCTGCAATCGATGATTAACAACCCGCGCCCGACGCGCGCCGAAGCGTCGGATGTTTCCAACGCCGTGCTCGACGGCTCGGACGCGGTGATGCTGTCGGGCGAAACGGCGGTCGGCAAGTACCCTGTCGAAGCCATCGAGATGATGGATCGCATCATTCGCGCTACCGAAGAGATGGCGCAGCCTGCAAGCACGCTGATGCGGCAAACGGTCTTCGGTCGACGTTCCGGCTCTTACGGTCGGGCGGTGTCTGAAGGAGCGATCTTTGCGGCTGAAGAAGCGGGCTGCCGCTTGATCGTCGTGATCACGCAAAGCGGCCACATGGCGCGCCGAATTGCGGCGTTGCGCCCGCGACAGCGCATCATCGCCTTGACGCCGAGCGCAACGTCATTGAGACAATTAGCGATTCTATGGGGCGTCGAGCCTTTCCTGCTGGAGGAATGTCCGCCGGCATCAGACGATCTGTTGAGACGCGCTGACCGCGCCCTGCTGGAATACGAACTGGCCGAGCGCAATGAGGCGGTCGTCGTCATGGCGGGCCGCTTGAATGACGTAACCATTTCGCTGTCCATGAAGCTGCATCAGGTCGGCGAGTTCACCGGCAACTTGTAGAGGCGATGGCACATCATGCGCCATCGCCTCTACAATGAAACTGCAAACAACGTCGCTCGTCGCACAAGCCAAAGTGAAATCCATCATCGCACGACCCTTTCGACCTCTTAATCAACGGCTGACGTCTCGCGTTGTCATTAAGATTACTCTCATCGTCATTGCGCTTGCCTTGTTTTTCTTTCCGTTGCCGGCGCGCTTCGTCGAGCGGTTTTACACCAACGGCTTCTATGCGTTTTTGCAGCCCTGGCTCACGCCGGTCGCCAACTTCGTGCCATTTGCCATTGTCGATCTGTTGCTCGCTGTCGTCATCATTGGCTTGCCGGCGTGGTGGATTGTGAGCCTCAAGCGCGCGGGGCGCGGGCGACGCTGGCGCGCGGCGGGCATACTGGCATTCGATACGCTGGCGCTGGTTTCAGTGGCCTTCATCACATTTCAAATTTTCTGGGGATTCAACTATGAGCGCGTGCCGCTCAGGGCAAAGCTCGACTTCGACCCGCAGCGCGTCTCACTGCAAACGCTCGCCGAGTTGCGCCGCAACGTCATCGACCAACTCAACACCGAAGCCGGCGCGCGCCAATCGAACTGGCCGGATGAGCGTGAGTGGCGCGAGCAGTTGCACGCGGCGTTCAACGAAACCGTCCGCGAACTCGGCAACCGGCGCGGCATTGCGCCGGGCCGTCCGAAGCGCACGCTGATGAATTTCTATCTCGCGGCGGCGGGCGTCGAAGGTTTTGTCAATCCGTTCGGCCTCGAAGTCGTGTTGGAATCCTCAGTCCTGCCGTTTGAGAAGCCCTTCCTGCTGGCGCACGAGTGGGGCCATCTGGCGGGCTTCGCCGACGAATCGGAAGCCAGCTTCGTCGGTTTGTTAGCTTGCTTACATTCGGATTCCAGCGCCATTCGTTACGCCGGATGGCTGGCCTTGTATCTCTATCTGCCTGACGATCTCCAGGAAGAGACAGTGCGGCTCGCCCCCGAAGTCGTCGCCGATTTGCAAGCCATTGCCGAACGTGAAGCGCGCCGCCGCAACGCGACGATCAGCCGCGTGCAGTGGAAAGTTTACGATCAATTCCTGAAAGCCAGCGGCGTCGAAGCGGGCGTTGCGAGTTACGGCCTGCTGGTGCGCCTGGTGCTCGGCACACGCTTTGAACAAGGATGGATTCCGGCTCGGCGACAGGCAGAATGAGGGGAAGAGGAGAGGGGCGAGGGGGAGCAGAGGCGAAGCGGAGCAACAAGAATTCCTCTGCTCCCCCTCGCCCCCTCTTCTTATTTATGCTGCGCACGCTCAAGGAGCCAATCGCCGTCTGCCGTGCAAACGAGATCGAGTTGCCAGCCATCTTCGGTGATGACGCGGAAGCGGCGCGCCGGCGCATTCGCTGTCAGCGATTGCTCGATGGACGATGACAGCAAGCGCGCCACGATATATTCGCGGCCTTCGATGCGCACACGGCGCGGGCGTTCGTCGGCGCGGCTGCCGGCGTAACATTCAACTTGAACCGGAAGGCGCTGCATCATTCCATGCTGCTCCCGCAAGCCATGCTGCTCCCGCAAGGCGGCGAATGCTTAGGGCCGGCTGCCTGTGATGTTGATGCCGGCCTGCGCGAAGGTACGCGATAAATCATCGCTGGCGGCGACGATCATGCGGTCGGCAGCTTCGGCGCTCTCGGCGGAAGCCGAGATGGTGATGCGGAACATCACGTCGCGCCCGAAGTGCGACGCGCGCGATTTGATGTAGACTTCCGGGTGCGCCGCGACGACCTGACGCAGGGCAGGCGCGAGCCGCGATTCGTCGCCGCATTCGACCATGACTTCGCGCTCGCGGTAACTGCCGCGCCCGAACATCTCTTTGAGCAAAGCTTGCAGCGGGCCTTCGACGATGGCCTTCAATTCGGCAGGGACGCCGGGCAGCGCGACGATGCGCGCGCCGCGTGTATCGAGTGCGACCGCCGGTGCCGCGCCGATGGGATTATCAATGATGCGCGCGCCTTCGGGAAGCCGCGCCATCTTCAAGCGCGCCTCCGTCAGCGCCGCGCTGCTGATATAACCCTGCGCCGCCAGTTCCGCGTAACGGCGTTCGACAAAGGCGCGCGCCGCCGGGTTGATTTCGAGATGGCGATTGAGCGCCTGCGCGATGGCCGCAAGCGTCAAATCGTCATCGGTCGGGCCAAGGCCGCCGCAGGTGAACAGCAGATCGGTGCGCCGTCCGAGCGCCGCGCGAATTTCATCAGCGACGGGCTCGGCTTCGTCGCGCACCACGGCGATGTGCCGCACGCGCCCGCCCATGCCGCGTACCACACGACACAGGTAATTCGAGTTCGTGTCCTGCACCAGACCGAGCAGCACCTCATTGCCGATAATGACGATCTCGACGTTGACCACGCGGCGATTATACAACAGGGGCCGGGGGCCGGAAATGCGACACGGGGACACGGCGACGCGGCGACGCGGCGACACAGAACCGCTAAAACATGCACAATCTGGTGCCGGGCTCGGATCGCCGCGGCGCCGTATCCCCGCGTCGCCGTGTCGCCGCGTCGCAATTCGCGGGCATCTTTTCCGCCGCTTGAAGACTCAAACCGCTGGTAGGGCCGGGCGTTCGGCTGTTATGGTTCGTGCGGCTCGCGTCCACTTCGCCCTACCAAAATCCATTTCGCACGGGTTCGGAGGACAACGTAAATGAGAAAAACAAGCTTGCTGCTGGGCGTGTCAATTGCGCTCTTGTCACTGGCGCTAACGGGCTGTCCAGAACGCATACGCATCGGCGATATCCAAAATGATCCCGGTCGCTACACCAACAAAGAGGTGACGGTGGCCGGGCGCGTCGTGCGTTCGTATGGCGCGGCTGGGGCAGGCGTCTATGAGATAGACGACGGCACCGGCACGCTCTGGGTGGCGACCGAAAAGTATGGCGTGCCCAGTAAAGACACGGTCATCGGCGTCACCGGCATAGTCGTTCCGGGCGTGACCTGGGCCGGGCGCAACTACGGCAACGGCATGCGCGAAACCCGCCGCCGCACGCACGACAGGCGATAACGCTATCGCCCATGTCGCAAAACACGAAGCGCACAGAGGCGGACTGGTGGCTGCCTTTGTGCGCTTGATGTGTTTGTGGTGAAGCTTACTTTGAGAGATTCGACGCCGATCACGCCTCCGAGACCAGGGCGGACTGGCCGGTGACTTCTTCAAGCTCGCGCTCTTCGGCCTTCCATTCTTCGTTGCGGAAAGCGCCTTCCCATCGCGCAATCACGACGGTCGCCAGGCAGTTGCCAACGACGTTGACTGCGGTGCGCGCCATGTCCATCAATTCGTCAACGCCGAGAATGATAATCACGCCTTCCGCAGGCAGGTTGAATGAATTCAACGTGCCGAGCAGAATCACCAGCGAAGCGCGCGGCACGCCTGCGACGCCCTTCGAGGTGAGCATCAAGGTCAACAGCATGGTGAGTTGCTGCCACCAGCTCAGATGCACGCCCGCCGCCTGTGCCACGAAGATCGCCGCCAGCGACAGGTAGAGCGTCGTGCCGTCGAGGTTGAAGCTGTAGCCTGTCGGCAGCACGAAGCCGACGATGCGGCGCGGCACGCCGAGGCGCTGCATATTCTCCATCGCGCGCGGCAAAGCCGATTCCGATGAAGTCGTCGCAAAAGCAATCGTCGCCGGTTCGCGGACGGCGCGGAAGAAATCTCTGAGCGGCACTTTGAAAATCAGCGCCACCGGCAGCAGCACCAGCAACAAGAAAACGACCAGCGCGCCATAGAGCGTGCCGACCAGCACGCCGAGATTCTTCAGCACATCAATGCCGCTATGGCTGATCGTATTGGCCATCGCCGCGCCGACGCCGATGGGCGCAAACTTCATCACATATTCGGTGAAGCGAAACATGATGTCGGCGAGCGATTCGCACCACTTGACGACCGGCAACGCCTTTTCGCCGATGCTCGTCACGGCGAGCGCAAACAGCACGGAGAAGACGACGATTTGCAGCACATCGCCTTCGGCCATCGCCTTGATGATCGAAGCCGGCGCGAGGTGCGCGATGATGTCGCCGAAGCTCTGCGGACGGGCTGGCGGGTCGGGCGCGGTCAGGCCGCTGGCCGCCGCTTGCGCGGCGTCGCTCGCTTTCTGCGCGGCGGTGGTGGCTTCGATCACCGCTTGACTGGCCGCTTGCGGATTAATTTGTATAGCCGCTGCCGCCGTGTTGGCGCGCTGTGCGGCATCGGTCGCTTCTTGCGCGAAGCTGCGTGCGCGTTCGGCGAGCACGGCTTTGTTATCTTCTCTGTGAACGCCGGCAAGCGATACGCCCTCGCCGGGTCGTGTGATATTGACGGCGGCCAGGCCGATGAAGAGTGCGAATGTCGTGACGATCTCAAAATAGAAGAGCGATTTGACGCCGATGCGCCCGACCTGTTTGATGTCGCCGGTGCCGGCGATGCCGATGACCAGCGTCGAGAAGATCAACGGCGCGATGATCGATTTGATGAGGTTCAAGAACAGCAGCGACAGCGGTCGAACCGCCGCGCCCCACTCTTTACTGAAATAACCGAGCGCGATTCCGAGAATCAGACCGATGATGATCTTCCAGGTCAGAGATATTTTCGGCAGTTTCATGCAGTCGTGGCTCCGCCAGTTGTCCGCGCCCTGCGCGGCTTATTGTGATTGAAGCGATTGAAAGACTCCCCCAACGGCTCAAGGCTTATATCACAACACTGATGGCGGCGGAAAGGAAGACGCGGCGACACGGCGACGCGGCGAGAGGGAGAGGCAGAATCTTCGTCGCCACCTCTCCCCTTCGCCGCGTCGCCGCGTCGCCGTGTCGCCGCGTCGTCTTTGCCTAGGATTCTGGCCCGTTGTCGCTGGCGGTGACGGCGCGACCCTGCTCGTCGCGGCGCTCGGTCGCCTGGTCGGCTGGCTGTAGCGTATCTTCTGAGGATTCGTCAGGTGAGGGAGTTGCTGTGGATGGCGGCGACTGTGCGCTGCCGTCGGGCTGCGACTGCGGTGCGGGCGCGGGCGGATTGATGGTGCGAGCCATCGCGTCTTCGTTTTGCGCCATGCGTGCCGGCTCCTGGCCGCTGGTTTGTGCTGCTGTTGATGCGCCGAGTCCGAGAAGCGCGCGCGCGGCTTCGCCGTCTTCGCCGCGCGCGATGTCGAGCACTTGCGACCACTCAACGCGCGCCGTCTTGCGCTTGCCTTTCAATCTGAACTCGATGTTGATGTCGTCGAAAGAAACGATGAAGTTCTGGCCGTCAATCTCAACCTCGCGGCTGATGGGCTTGGTGAATTTCATGAAATCCCTCCCCTTTGATATGTTCGAACACCCGGCTCGTCCTAAGTCGCGATACTTAAATGAAAATTGTATGTGTGCCATGTCGCTTTGCGCAACCGCAAGCTTTGCGGTGCGGCGCTCAGGCGCTGGGGAGCGCGGCAAGCAATGACGGGCTGATTGGCTGCCCGGCGGCGCGGCGGCGGGCTGCCGAAGGCGCGAGCCAGCCGTCTTCGGTGACGATGCCGGTGAAATAATCAAGCGGCGTCGGCTCGAAATAACGATTGACGATTTCAACCTGCGATGGCGCGGCGGGCCATAGCTCGTCGCCTCGGCGACTGGCTGCGGCAGCAGCGGGCCGTGCAGCGATGAATTTCGACGTGTCGCACAGCGCGACTATCTTGACGCCGCATTCGCGCGCCGCCAGCGCAATCATCCGCGTGCCGATTTTGTTGACCAGCCAATCCGGCGTCAACAGGTCGGCTCCGACGATAACCCAGGCCACTTGCGGCATCAACAGCGCCGCCGCTGTGTCAGCGATCAAGGTGACCTTCACGGATTCGCCGGCCAGAGCTTCAGCCATCGCGCGGCCTTCCATCAGCGGGCGGCTTTCGGTGGCAATGACGTGGAAGCGTCGCCCGGCGCGGCGCGCTTGCTGGAATGCCGCAAGCACGGTCGAGCTGCGCGAATGGGTCAGCACGGTGGCGTTGTCATCGATCAAATCGGCGGCGTGCGCTGCCGTCTGTTCAGCCGAGGCGATGGCCCATGCGATGAAGTCACGCGCCGCTTGTTCGGCCATGCGCCATGCCTCATCAACGTCATTAGCGCGATGCGCGGCTTCGAGGGCGCGATTGGCAAGGCGCGCCAGCGGCGCCATCTCAGGTTGGGCGCGAATCAAGGCAACGGCGGTATCCAGGACGGCTTGTCGCGCGTTGGTAAGATCGGCTACTTTCGCCTGGCCGGCCCGTAGCCGTGCGAAAACCTCTGCGGCGCGGCGCAATAGTTCGGCTGCGCCGGAACGATTGTCGCTGCCGAGATCAGCCATGACGGCATCAAGTGAATTGGGATTGAGAGAGCTGTCTTGTCGCACAATGCCCCGCGCTTCGTTGCCTCCGTCTTTTCGGTTCGATATAATCGCTTTGCGCCGAGAAGTTCGCCTTACTGAAATCCGGCGACCATGTGCATTTCGTCTGCATTTCCAAGTTAAGCCGCCAGGCCCGGAGGATGTCAATGCCAAGCCCGTTTGTTGACGACGCCAAAGTAATCCAAGAAGAGAATCCTTTCGAATCCATGATGGAACGCTTCGACGAAGCCGCCCATCGCCTCAACCTTGATCCCAACATCTACAAAATTCTGCGCTGGCCGAGCCGCGAAATCACGCTGCACATCCCCATTCTGATGGACGATGGCAATTACCAGGTCTTCACAGGCTATCGCGTGCAGCACAACTTCGCGCGCGGCCCAGCCAAAGGCGGCATACGCTATTCGCCTGATGTCTCGCTCGATGAAGTGCGGGCACTGGCGGCATGGATGACCTGGAAGTGCGCCGTCGTCAACATCCCGTTCGGCGGCGCCAAAGGCGGCGTCATCTGCGAGCCGCGCGAGATGAGTCCGGGCGAACTGGAACGTTTAACGCGCCGTTACACCTCGGACATGATGGATTTCATCGGGCCGGAGCGCGATGTGCCCGCGCCCGATATGAACACCAACGAACAGACGATGGCCTGGATCATGGACACCTATTCCATGCATGTGCGCCATACGGTGACCGCCGTCGTCACGGGCAAGCCTGTCGAGCTTGGCGGCTCGCGCGGACGCCGCGAAGCGACAGGGCGCGGCCTGTTGTTTGTTTGTAATGAAGCTTGCAAAAAATTCGATCTCCCGTATGCTGACACGCGCGTCATCATTCAGGGCGCTGGCAATGTCGGCGGCACTGCCGCCTTGCTGATGTATCAGGAAGGCTACAAGGTCATCGGCATCGGCGACATCACCGGCGCGCTCTACAACCCGCAAGGGCTGGATGTGCCGAGCGTCCTTAAATATCTCAAAGAGAATAAGACGGTCGAGGATTATCGCGAAGCCGAGCACCTGAGCAACAATGAGTTGCTGGAGAAGGAGTGCGAGATTCTCATGCCGGCGGCGACCGAAAACGTCATCACCAGTCAAAATGCCGACCGCATCAAGTGCCGCATCCTCGCCGAAGGCGCGAACGGCCCGACGACTGCCGATGCCGATGAGGTCATCGCTGACAAGAATATCTTCGTCATCCCGGACATCCTGGCGAATGCCGGCGGCGTCACGGTGAGCTACTTCGAGTGGGTGCAGGATCGCATGGGCTATTTCTGGAACGAGCAGACGGTCAATGATCGCTTGCTTGAGATCATGGTCGCCAGCTTCAACGATGTCGTGCGCATCGCCGAAAAATATCAGGTGAATACGCGGCTGGCGGCTTATATGCTCGCCATTGACCGCGTTGCCTATGATACGCGGCTGCGCGGCATTTATGCCTGAAATAGGTTGCTGGTTTCTGGTTCCTGGTTCCTGGTTTTCAGCAGCGCCGGTCTGGCGGTTTTTCGCGCCAGTCAGGAACCAGAAACCAGGAACTAGCAACCCAGAGTCCGCCATTCCTGTAACTCGCTAGGCAGTCAGGAAAAAACACTTTTTGTGTTGACCAGCACGCAGTTTGCGAGTATAGATATAGTTGCAATAGATTAGTACCCAAATTGGTATTTGTAGATAGTACGCTCACGAGTTTCTAGGCCGAGCAGGAAGGCCTGAGCTGGACGCTCACTTTAGCATCTTCATTCCCATCCCCCGGGCTTCATCGAGGGGAGGCAAATCACCTCTCGTAGTATGGAGGCGATCCAAATTCGAACCGCATTCCGTGGATGAATACTTCAGGAGGCAAACAATGAAAGCGGCTAGACAGATTGGCACGCTTGTCATGATTTTCATCATGTTCCTCGCTCTGGCGGCGACAACGTTCGCACAGGAGCATCATGACGGCAATCTGGCCGAGCGACAGAAAGCGCCTACAGTGCTCGGCGGCACGGGGTTGTTCAACACCTTTTCGACACGCACACTGTGCAAAGGCGAGTTCAACTTCGCTCTTTTCTGGAACAATTTTGATCGCGACCCCGGTGATATTGACGTCAATCAGGTGCCTTTCAACTTTACGATTGGCTTGACGAACCGCTGGGAATTGTGGATCAACTGGGTGACCTGGCAGAACACTACGTCGCGTCAGCCGTTTCTGTTGAGCGGCTACCAGTACAACGCCGTCCGGTTTTTCGGCTCGCCATTCCAGATCCTTGGCCCGCCGTCTGGCGGCAAGGACTCGGCAGCCTTCTTTCCCGGCACTGGCGCGCTGACCGGCGGCATCCTGCCGGCGCTCGGCCATTTCGGCCAGCCGATTGACTTTCCTTCGAGCGTCTTCTCGCCCGGCGGCGCGGGCGCTTCGCAAGTGCGTGGCCTTGGGCCGCTCTTCCAGACCATTTATCCGAGTTACAGCCCTGAGTTCCCGTTCTTCGGCGAAGTCGATTTTCAGGGTTTTGATGGCTTGAGCCGTCCGGTCTTCGGGCCGCGAGAATCGTCAAATGGCAGCGGCGATATTTTCGTAGGCACGAAAGTCAACTTGATTGATGCCAACAAGCACTGGTTCAGCATGGCGCTGGGCGGCTACCTGAAGATACCGATCTCCAGCAGCGATGATGCCCGCGCGCGCGGCCGCACCAGCGGCGAATACGAATTCGGGCCGTTCCTGGCGTTTGGCCAGGAGAGCGGCGGTCATCGTGTCCGCCTCTATGAGAACATCGGCTACATTCACACGACCGACCCGCGCGACCACGATGTGAAGTATCTCGATCTGCCCGACAAGCTGAATCTCAACATCGGCCTGTCGGTGGCGCTGAACTCGCACGTCGAGTTTGTTTCGGAGTTGGCGCACACGAGATTCGTCGGCAGCAGCACGCCGCGACTGATCGAGAATGACCCGTGGGATCTGAACGTTGGTCTGCGCTTCTTCTTCAAGGACGGCAGAATCTCGTTCGGCGGCGCGTATCGGCGCTTCCTGAACAACGAAGATGATCGGACAATCCCGGTTTTCCGGGCCAAGACGATCTTCATTCAGCCGCCTTTCTTCATCATCAACCCGACGTTCGACACAGTGAATCAGACCTTTGAGTCGGAAGGCAAGAACGGCTTTGTGGCTTACTTCAGCATTGGCACTCGCCGCGCTTGTCCGCCGCCGCCCGCGCCAACCTGCGTGCTGGCGCCGAGCGCGACGACGGTGAATCGCGGTGAGCGGTTGACGCTGACGACGACGCCGACGACGCCTGGGTATACGAATGACAAGGTGACGTATGAGTATCGCTGGGAAGTCAAAGACGCGACCGGTCGCCCGGTGACGGTGAGCGGCACGGGCGCGTCGGTTGACGTGGCGACGACAGGGATACCTTGCGGTCGTTACACAGCGACGACGACGGTGACGGCAAGCGTGCCGGCGGTTGACTGTCCGAGCAATTGCGTGACGACGGGACAGACCACCTGCACGGCGAGCTTTGAAATCACCGAGCCGCCGTGTCCGACGGTTACCTGCGACATCTCGGCCAATCCTTCAAACGTGAAGGAAGGCGACCGCATCACGTTGCACGCCAACGCCACCGGCGCTGACAGCGCGAACTTCACCTGGTCAGTGAGCGGCGGCGGCACGCTGTCCTCGACGACCGGCAACGAAGTCACGCTCGACACGACCGGCCTCAATATTCCACAGGCGGCGGCGGGCGCACAGCCTAACTGCGTCACGATTACGGTGACGGTCAACGTCGGCACCAGCCGCACGCGTTGTGATCAGCCGTGTCCGGGCGGCAGTTGCACGACCAGCGTAACGGTGTGCGGATCGATTATTGAGAGACACCCGCCGATCTCGCCGTGCGGGCCGATCTTCTTCCGCTACAACTCGGCGCGCATCAACAACGAGCACAAGGCGTGTCTCGATGAGATCGCTCTGCGCTTACAGCAAGACCCGCGTGCGCTGCTGTTGGTTGACGGTCATCGCGATTCGGCAGAGCGCGTCGGCATCTCGCTCACCCGCGCCAACAACGCGCGCGATTACCTGGTGAACGAGAAGGGGGTTGACGCGGCACGCATCACGGTGCGCAACTTCGGCGATTCCTGTCCGCACGAATCGGGCGATCCGAACCTCAATCGCAGGGTTGAATTCTGGATCATTCCTGATGGCGGCAGCGCGGCTGATGTTGACGCCATTAAGAAGTGCGGTGCGGGCGCATCTCCGCGAGTCATCACGGACGAGACGCCGGCAGTATCGGACGACACCAAGCGTCCGCCGCGCCGGACGCCGCGTCGTCGTGGCAGAGCCCGCCGCCCAGGCGAGCCTGTCGAGATGATGGCTCAACCGGAAGCGCCGACCACCAACAACTAACCTGAGTTGCTTGTTCAACTCAGCCCGACAGCGGGGCGGTCTTCGGATCGCCCCGCTTGTTTTTTCCGCGCCAACCATCAGCCTGCCCACCGCCTTCAGGCACCAAGCCAACCAGGTCATCTTTACCATATTCAATTGAGCGTAACCGTCTGCGCGTCGTCACGAACTGGAAATCCGGCGCTGTTCAGAATTTTGCCCATCTTGGGAGAGGCCATCGCAGGGCCGTTTGATGTGACCGCCTGCGGCTTTGCCAACGTCGCGGCCTTCCCCGTGCGGGT
This sequence comes from Blastocatellia bacterium, assembly GCA_039648975.1. Classification (GTDB taxonomy): domain Bacteria; phylum Acidobacteriota; class Blastocatellia; order UBA7656; family UBA7656; genus DATENM01. The sequence goes on along the minus strand of JBBWZK010000140.1, from coordinate 19,253 downwards.
AATTGACGCGCCGATTTTTTGCGGTATAGTCAGCGTGGCGATGTGTGTGGCGCATTGCCATAGCCGTGATGCCATCGTCGCCATCAAGGCTTTCGCTCACCGATAAAGGCGACCTGTAGCCGAGCGCTCAGGCTGCAAAGCCGCTCACGAAAGCGGCTGCCGAAGTGAGGGGTTCGTTTCAGGCTCAGGCTTTCGCTCGCACGACTCGAAGCTCGATCAATATAGGATTGTTTCGGCGTGAAGATCGCCGCAGACGTTGCGACCATCACCCGGTCGCCATCATGTGCCTACGACAGGGGCCTCGCGGCGCTGCCTCACCGGAGCGCCAACGAACCCGCGCGGCGAAAGCTTGCAGGAGACCATTTATGAAAACCGTATTGAGAACTGGCGCGCTTGCCCTCGCGCTGCTCTTGACGGCCAGCCTTACCGGAGCGCAAAGCACCAGCCAGTTCGGCAACATCGCCGAGCGCCAGCGCACCTCGACCGTGCTCGGCGGCACGGGCCTTTTCAATACCTTCTCGACGCGCACGCTCTATAAAGGCGAGTTCATCTTTGCGCTCTTCTGGATTAATATCGACCGCGATCCCGGCGCGCTCGACATCAATCAAGTGCCGTTCAACTTCACCGTCGGGCTGACAGACCGCTGGGAATTGTGGGTGGATTGGGTGACGTGGCAGCAGACCACGTCGCGCCAGCCGTTTCTGTTGAGCGGCTATCAATACAACGCCGTCCGCCAATTCGGCAGCCCGTTTTCGATTCTCGGCCCGCCGGTCGGCGGCCATGGCGGCGCGGCTTTCTTTCCCGGCACAGGGTCAACCGTCGGCGGCATATTGCCGGCGCTCGGACGCTTCGCTATTCCGCCGGGTGGCGACGGCCTGAGTAATTTACCTTCGCCTGCGGGCGCAGGCCGCTCGCCGGTCGCCGGACTCGGCCCGGCTTTCGTCGCCAATCAACCGAATTACTTCAATGATCTGCCGATGTTCGGCGTCGTCGATTTCCTCGGTTTTGATTCATTAGGTCGCCCTTTACTTGGGCCGCGCCAATCTGCCAACGGCACGGGCGATGTGTATGCCGGCACGAAGTTCAACTTGATCGATCCGAACCGCCACTGGTTCAGCCTGGCGCTCGGCGGTTACGTGAAGTTTCCCATCTCGCGCAATGATGACGCGCGCGCGCGTGGCCGCACTAGCGGCGAATTTGAATTCGGCCCGATGCTCATTCTCGGCCAGGAATTTCTCGATCATCGCCTGCGCTTCTATGAAAATGTTGGCTATATTCACACCACAGACATCCATCAGGGCGGCGTCAAAGTCTTAGACCTGCGCGACAAGCTGCAACTCAACATCGGCGGCGCGATGGCGATCAACAAGTACATCGAACTGGTCGGCGAACTGGCCGGCACGGTTTACGTCGGCGGCGGCACGCCGAGCTTGCAGCAAGCAGACCCACTTGATTTGAATCTCGGCGCGCGCTTTTATCTGCGCGACGGCGCGATTGCCTTCGGCGGCGCGTATCGCCGACAACTGAATGGCCTCGGCAGCCGCCTGTTCGACACGCTCGAATGCATGGATGTTCCGCAACCGCCGCCGCCCGACGATTGCCATAATAAAGATTGGCACGGCAAGGATGGAGATCATCCTTGCCCGCCGCCGCCGCCAACGCCGCCGAAGACCGAATGCAAGCAAAAACAGGTGCGCTTTAACGGCGGCGACAAAAACGGTTTTGTAGCTTTCTTCTCAATCGGCACGCGCAAGGGCTGCCCGCCGCCGCCCGTGCCGATCTGTGTAATTGATTCGTCATCGCGCACGCTGACGCGCGGCGACCGGCTGACGCTCACGGTCAAGCCGTCAACGCCCGGCTTTCCCGATTCGCAGATCGCCTACGACTACCGCTGGGAAATACACGACGCGCGCGGCAACGCTGTATCGGTTAGCGGCACAGGGCCGGTGGTTGAAGTGCCGACCGCCGGACTGCAATGCGGCAACTACACCGCGCTGGCGACGGTGATTGCAACCGCGAAGGGCGTCGAGCATCCCGATTGCCCTGACCGAACGGCGCAATCCAATTGCTCAATCGCCTTTGAAGTCACTGAAGCGCCCTGCCCGAACATCACTTGTAATATCGTCGCGTCGAACACAACCGTGATCGAAGGCGACCGTGTCACGTTGCGCGCGACGGCGACGGGCGATAGTAATTTCAACTATGTTTGGACAACGACCGGCGGCAGGCTCTCAACCAGCACGGGACGCGAAGTGTCGCTCGATACCACAGGCATCATCGGCCCCATCACTGCGACGGTGCGCCTGACGCCCGACCGCACGCGCTGCGGCGAGCCATGTCCGGGCGGCAGTTGTTCGCTGACGATCACGACGCGCGAAGTGTCGCCGCCGCCGACGCGGCCCCGCATCCTCGTGCCGTGCGGCCCCGTCTTCTTCCCATTCAACTCGGCGCGCATCACCAACGAACACAAAGCGTGCCTCGATGAAGTGGCTATCGAATTGCAACAAGACCCGCGCCGCACGGTGGTCATCGACGGTCATCGCGATTCAACGGAACGCATCGGCATCTCGCTGACGCGCGCCAACAACGCCCGCGATTATCTGGTCACGGAGAAGGGCATTGATGTATCGCGCATCACGGTGCGCAACTTTGGCGATACCTGTCCCTTCGCGAACGGCGACCGACGGCTCAATGGTCGCGTCGAATTCTGGATCATCCCCGAAGGCGCGACGATTGAGGACATCGATGCCTTGAAGAAGTGCGCGAGCGGCACGTCGCCGCGTGTCATCACCAGCGAACAGCCGGCCCCGGCAACCGCGCCGCGCCGCACGCCGCGACGGCGCGGCAGACCTGAGCCAATGGCCGACGCCGACGAAGATGACACTGCGCCGGATGACGCGCCGCCTGCGGAACCCTTTGTGCAAACCTCTGCGCCAGCGCCGCAACCGCTCAGGCCGCACATGAGTCCGCCGGCACGCCCTGATGCGGCGATGAGCAAAGCGACCGTCGTGCGCGCCGTCAATGCGCAGGTTGTAGACGGCGGTGTGCGCATCACCATCACCACGGATGGCGCAGCGCAGGTTCAAGATTTCACGCTGACCAATCCATCGCGCATTGTGATTGACATAACAGGCGTGCGCTGGGCCGGCAGTCAGGCATCAGGGCAATCGGCGGGACTGGTCGAGCGCATACGAGTCGGCGAGCCGCAACCTGGGACGGTGCGCATCGTCCTCGATATGAAGATGCTGGTTGGCTACCGTATCACTCGCAATGGCTTTGTAGTCGTCATCACCATCGGCGAGCGAGCCATTGCCGCAACCGCTGCCAGCGACTAGAGCGGTCTTCAATCAGGTGTAGCGCAATCTGTTAGATTGCGAGCGTCAATGCGCAATCTAACAGATTGCGCTACATCGAGGCGGTCTGCGGGCCGCCTCGATTTGTTTTGGACTTTGATCAAACGCGAATCATCAGGGCTGTTTCGGCGGTTGCGCTGCCGCTATGCCATGCAGGATGCCGAAGGCGGCAGGCGGCTTGAGATAGGCGGAGGCCGCGCGCTTCGCATCTTCGCTGGTGATCTTTTCAAGCTGCGCCGCGAATGCATCCACGTCGGCAGGCTGGCGTAGATAGATAGTGGCGCGGGCGTATTCAACGGCGCGCGTTGCCTGTCTCTGCAACTGCGCAAGATTTGTAGTTATCGCCACCATGCGAGCGCGGCCCGCTTCTTCGCTATCGATGCCGCCCTGCGCCAGCTTGTTGAATTCGGCAAGCAATGCCGCCCGCGCTTTCGCTTCGCTTGCGGCATCGGTCGCCAGTTGCGCGTAGACGTTGCCGGCGACGAAGGCCGCTTCGTTGTTGAATGCTGCCCAGAGCGCCAGCCCTTGCCGGTCGCGCAACTCCTGGAGCAATCGTCCGCCTTCGCCATTCATCGTGGCTTTTAGCAACTCGATAGCCAGCAAATCATTGCCTTCCGCTTTCGGCCCACTGAAGCCTGCGGCCAGGTCAGCCTGTTCGCGACGACGCGATTCAGCGCGCTCTCCCGCCTGCGGCTGTGGGACTTTGACCTGTAGGGCTTTTTCAAGCTCACGCCGTTTGAAGCCTTCGGCCAGTTGTGACGACACCAGCGCCGACCCGTTCGTATCGCCGACAATGAACGCTTGCGGCAGTTGCCGCTTGACGGCACGCCCATGAAATTCGCGGAGTTGCTCGTCTGTAATTTTCGTTATGATTTCCTCGCGCCCGTGCGGCGGCAGCGCATAAGCGTGGCCGGGCCACATTGCCTGGCGCAATAGCTCGCGCGCGCGCTCATCGCTGCAATCGCGGCTACTGCGCATTGCGCCGAGTTGTGCGAGCTGCGTCCGTTGAATATCCGTCTCTCTGAATGCCGGTTCTTCAATCACATCGCGCAGCAGCTTCAAGGCGCGGTCAGCGTTGCGCGACGGCACGCTCAACACGTATCCGAAAAAGTCCAGTTCGTTGACCATCTCGATCTCTGCGCCGAGTTGATCCCATTCGTTTGCGAGCTGCGCAGACGTTCGGCGCGGCGTGCCCATCAATATGCTGCGCAACAGCAGTTCGGTGATGCCGCTCGTCGCGTCGTCTTCAACCACGCGCCCGCCTTGAAACAACAAGGCGACGGTGATAACGGGCAGCGAATGATCTTCGCGCACAAAAGCGCGCGGGCCGTTGAGCGTCGAAAAATCTTTGATCGGCAGAGCCAACAGCGATTCCGACGCCGCCTGCTGATCGGCGGTCTGTTCCGTGCCTTGCGCTACAACCGTGAGAGCGGTTGCCGCATCGGCGGCGCGCGGTTTGATCGTTTCAGCCGATTGCGCCAGACCGGATGTCCACGTCGCCACCGTCGTTGCAAAGCTGCCGACATCGAACGTGCGCGGCGCAGCCGCAGTCGGTTCATACTCATGCACGGCAAGGTTCGTCATCGTCAGGTAGTGCGCCGCCAGGCGCTGCACATCTTCAGCCCGCACGGCGCGAAGCCGCGCGCGGTAATCGAGCGCATCGCGCAAGCTCAACTTTGCCGCTTCAAACTCGGCGAGCGCGCCGGCACGCGAAACATAGCTTTCATTACGATTCAATAATTGTTTTTCAGCCACCGCGCGAGCGCGTGCCATCTCGCCTTCGCTGGCGATTTCGCGCCGCGCGTCATCCAGTTCCTGCAACAGCAACGCTTCAGCCCGGTCAATCAGCCCATTGCCTTTGGCATCGCTCGCCACCTGCATTTGAATGGCGAGCAAGCCGTCATCCGCTATTGGAATGTAATTGGCCGCCACGCGCGTCACCAGCATCTGACCGTCGAGCAACGAACGTTGCAGACGCGAGGCGCGACCCTGTCCGAGCATTGCCGCCAGCAATTCGAGCGCGCCGCGCTCCGGTGAACTCGCGCCCGGCACGCGAAAGCCGACCGTAACGATGGTTTGATTGATGTCGCCGCGCTCTTCCTTATAGCGCAGCTTTGGTTGTTCTCCTTCGCTTTGAGAAGCGGCGGGATTACTGGCTTCTGCCTTTACAGGCGGCTGTGCGGTTATGGTTGCGCTGCCGGCTTGCACCGCCCGTTGCGGTGCGCCGGTCGACGGCTTGTTCGCTTGCGCCGCCGGTTTGTTGGCGGCGGTCGCGCCGGGCCTTGTTGAGGTGGGCTTGTTAGCAGGCGGTTGCGCTTCGCTTGTGCCAAATGCCCCATAGAGCTTTTGAATCTCGATCAGCGCATTGTAAGTTATCACGTCGCCGATCAGCGTAATCGTTAGATGGTCGGGGCGGTAATGTGTTCGATAGAACTCAAGTAGTTGATCGCGCGTGAGTGTGCGCAGTCCTTCAACGCCGGCAGCGCGATTGTTCCCGGCGGATGTGCCGGCATACGCCAGGTTGATCAGTCGCGCGAGTGAATAGGCCGAAGCGTCGTCGCTGATCAAAGAGTAAGGCTGATTACTTAGCATCGATGCCTTGTCCGAGCGCGCGCCGTCGAGCAACAAGCCGGCGCGCCGCTTTTCTTCGGCAATGATCAGAGGGATCTCGCGCCGCAGGGCTTCGCCGTCGAGCGCCGGGTTGATCAACAGATCGCTTTGAATGCCCATCGCCTCTTGCAGCTTGCTTGCTGGAGCGATGACCGAATAAGCGGTGCTCTGATAAGAAATGTTTGCCTCCACGACGCCGCCGATGGCGCGCATATCTTGTAGAGCCCTGGGCCGCAGCACCGTGCCCTTCAACACCATGCGTTGCAATAGACGAGCGATGCCGGTTTGCGTTTCAGGCTCTTGATTCGCGCCTGCACTGAAGCTGGCTTGCACAGCGACTAACGGGGCAGAGTGCAATTCCTTAATGATGACCGTCACGCCGTTTTGCAAAACGAAGCGCGAAGCGCTGCCGACCTGTTCCTGTTTGACGACGACGGCAGCGGCAGGAATCTTCACCGGCTCAACTGGTGGCGCATTGGTTCCCGGCGGCGATACGCGTGGCCGCGTTCGCCCGCTCTGCGCGGCAGCCGTGCCGGCAAGCGAAGTCATGACCAACGTGATGACGGATACGAATGCAAGAAACGATTTCAAACGACGCACTGGGTCACTCCTTTTTGAAGACTACTAAAAATGATAGGTGCGCGATTCGCGCAGCGTCAACGCTGGTTTGTTGGGAGCGCGGGCGTCTCGCCCGCCGGTCATTCGCATTCGAAAGATTGCCGGCAAGATGCCCGCGCTCCCAGGTTGATTGCGCAAGCCCTTTGCCGTGTGTTTGAATCTCAAAGGGACGCTTCGTCTGCTGATGGTGAAACTGGGGATGGAGGAAGAAAAGAACGATTCGCATTACCCAACTGCTGCGCCCGCACTGGCCCGCTCTTGTGCTTGCCTTCCTGGCCGTTCTCGGCGAAACCCTCACCGATTTGCTCGAACCCTGGCCGCTGAAGGTTGTTCTCGATAACGTCATCGGCAATAAATCGCTGCCGCACTGGATGCAAAGCTTCGTCGTCTCCTGGCTTGGCGAGGACAAGACCGCCATCCTGCACTTTGCCATCGCTGCCGTCATTCTGATTGCGCTGGTCGGCGCGGTCAGTTCTTACGCCGAAAAGTATCTGACGACCAGCGTCGGCCAGTGGGTGATGCATGATCTGCGCACGACCCTTTATCATCACATACAGCGGTTGTCGCTCGCCTATCACGATCAGAAGAAGACCGGCGACCTGATCAGCCGTGTGACCAGCGACATTGGCGCAGTGCAGGATTTCATCTCGTCGGCGCTGCTCGGCATGATCGTCAACGTGCTGACCCTAATCGGCATGCTCGCCGTGATGTTTTACATCAACTGGCATTTCACCTTGATTGCCCTGTCGGTCGCGCCGTTGCTGTTTCTGGTCGTCTACAGCTTCACGCGGCGCATCAAGAAGGCGGCGCGCGAGGTGCGCAAGAAAGAGGGCGAAGTCGTTTCCGTCGTCCAGGAATCGCTCGCTTCGATTCGCGTCATTCAAGCGTTTGCACGCGAAGACTATGAGCAGAAGCGCTTCGAGCAGGAGAGCCTTGAAAGCGTCGAAGCCGCTTTGCGCGCCCGCAGCATGAAAGCTCGTCTGACGCCGCTTGTCGAAGTCATCACTGCCGCAGGGACGTGCCTGGTATTATGGTATGGCGCGCGGCTGGTGCTGGCCGGCGAGATGACCGCCGGCTCGCTGCTCGTCTTCTTCCTCTACCTCGGCAAGATGTATAAGCCGATGCGCGACCTGTCGAAGATGACCGACACGCTGTCGAAAACCGCCGTTGGCTTCGAGCGCATCAAAGAGGTTCTGGAGACCGAACGCGACGTGAAGAACTTGCCCGGCGCGCGCCGAGCGCCAGCCCTAAAAGGGCGAATCGAGTTCAACCACGTCTTCTTCGGCTACTCGGAGGATCAACTCATTCTGAGAGATATGAGTTTGCAGATCGAGCCGGGACAGGTGGCGGCATTTGTCGGGCCGACCGGCGCGGGCAAGAGCACGGTGATCAGTCTGGTGGCGCGCTTCTATGACCCGCTCGCCGGGCAAGTGCGCATTGACGGGCGCGATGTGCGCGGCTATAAGCTGAAATCGCTACGCCAGCAGATCAGCTTCGTTTTGCAGGAAAACTTACTTTTTCGCGCACCCATATGGCAGAACATCGCTTACGGCAAACCGGAAGCGAAAGGCGCTGAGATTCTGCGCGCCGCCGAGCTTGCCAACGCGCACGAATTCATTGATCGTTTGCCCGAAGGCTATAATACGATGGTCGGCGAGCGCGGTGTGACGCTATCGGGCGGCCAGCGGCAGCGCATCGCCATCGCGCGGGCGATCATTCGCAACACGCCGATCTTGATTCTCGATGAGCCAACTTCGGGACTTGATGCAGCGTCGGAAGAGTTGGTGTTCGAGGCGCTGAATCGTTTGATGGAAAACAAGACCTGCATTGTCATCGCGCACCGGCTGGCGACCATCAGGCGGGCCGATGTGATTTTTGTCGTCGAAGACGGGCGCATCGTTGAGCGCGGCAGGCATGATGAACTGATCGCGCGCGGCGGTTTGTATGCGCAGTTGCACGAGATTCAATTCAAAGGCGAAGCGCCGGTTGAAACGCTAAGTGGGAAATGATGAAGCTAACATCGATGATCAAACACACTCTGATCAAACACGCCATGATCGAGCGCCTACTGGCGGGCGCGCTGATTTTCTGGTTTGCGCTCATTCCGTCTACTTCGACGGCGACGCTTGCGCAGAGCGCCGCGCCGCAAACTTCTCAATCAGCCACTCAGCCGCCGCAGACGGAAACCGTCGAATCATTGGCTGCACGCCTCGGCGCGCACATCTCGCAGCCGCGCTTCGCGCCCGCCGCGTGGGGCGTGAAGGTCGTCTCGCTCGACTCCGGCAAGACCCTCTTCGAGCATAACCCGCAGAAGTATTTCAACCCTGCATCGAATGCCAAGCTCTATACCGCAGCGCTGGCGCTCGACCGTCTCGGCGCGGATTATCGTATCCGCACGTCGCTTTATTCGACGGCGCGGCCCGATACCAGCGGGACGCTCAAAGGCGACTTGATCGTTTACGGTCGCGGCGATCCGACGATGGCCGCCAGCCTCAACGGCGGCGATTATTTCAAGCCGCTCGAACCGTTGATTAACAGCCTGGCGAGCGCCGGTGTGCGGCGCATCGAAGGCGATCTGATTGGCGATGAAAGTTACTTTGCCACGCCCGCCATCGGCGCGGGCTGGGAATGGGATGATTTGCAGGAATACTATGGCGCAGAAGCCTCGGCGCTCACCCTGAACGACAACGCGCTCGATCTTTTCGTCAAGCCTGCCGAGCGCGCCGGCCTGCCCTGCCGCATCACGACCGGCCCGGCGACCAATTGGGTGACGATCATCAATCGCACAGAGACCGCGCCGAAAAATACTGAGGCGCGCATCGTCGTTTATCGCCCGGTCGGCGAAAACATCGTCTACGTTTCGGGCCGCCTGCCGGTTGGTGGCCGAGATTACAGAGGCTCGGTGGCGGTTCATAACCCGGCAGGGTTGTTCGTCGCGCTGTTCAAAAACGCGCTCTTGCGGCGCGGCATCACGGTGACGGGCCGTGCGCGGACGATGGACTGGAAATTCCGCGAAGTCACCCCCGTGGATTGGGCGAAACTCATCGAACTGGGTTTTATCGAATCACCGCCCGTGAAAGAGATCCTGCGCGAAACCCTGAAGCCGTCGCAGAATCTCTACGCGCAGTTGTTGCTCTTGCAGGTCGGCGCGAATCGCGACGCGGAGACACGGGGACGCGGCGACGCGGCGAGGGAGCAGGAGCGAGGGGGCGAAGAGGCGAAGAGGCGAAGGGGTGAAGGGGAGCAAGGCTCTGTTCCTGTCGCCGCGTCGCCGCGTCTCCCCGTCGCCGCGTCGTCTGATCCCCATCTGACCACTGAAGAGATGGGCGTCGAGGCGATGAACGATTTCCTGGCGGCGGCGGGGGTGAAGAAAGGCGATGTGCTGATCGAAGAAGGCTCAGGGCTGTCGCGCCGCGACATCATCACGCCGAATGCCACCGTCGCGCTGCTGGCTTATATGCATCGCCATCGTTTCGCCGACGATTATCGCAACGGCTTGCCGGTGGCGGGTGTGGATGGAACATTACAAAACCGCATGAAGGGGACGGCGGCGGCAGGCAATGCCAGAGCCAAGACCGGCTCGCTGCGTTATGTCTACGCGCTGTCGGGTTACGTCACGACGGCAGCCGGCGAGCGCCTGGCGTTTTCGATCATGCTGAACAATTACTACAACGCCGAGCGCGCTAATGCGACGGCGAACTCAAGCCAGCGCATCCTGTCGCCGCGTGACGACCTCGATGCAATTGTCATCATGCTTGCGAACTTCGCGGGTCGCAGTGACGTTGCCAGATGAAGACGCTACGCTTCAGAAGGCATTCTGTTTAACCTTGAAGCTGCGATTGCCGACGACGATTGTGCCTTTACGAGCCTTGCCGCTGGTATTATTGGCGACGGCGAAATGCACCTGGCTGTTGCCTATCCCATAGCTGTCGGATGTGAAGGTGATCCAGCTATCAGACGTGGTTGCCCGCCACAGGCAGCCTCCGCCGGTCACGACATTGAATTGCCAGGTGCCGCCGTTGACCGAGAAAGACTTGTTCTGCCCGGTCAGCGCAAAGCTACATTCGCCGCCCGCCTGCATCACGGTAAAGGTTTGCCCGGCGATTTGAATCGTGCCGCTGCGTGCGCCGCCGGTGAAATTATCTCTCACCACATAGCCAATCATTGCCGAGCCTGACCCCGCTGCCTGCGAAGAGATATTGATCCAGGGAACATCGCTGGTCGCTGTCCAGGCGCAGCCGCCTGGCAGATTGAGTTTCACCATCCCTTCGTCTCCGTTTACCGGGAAGAAAGCGTTCGCCGGAGTCAGAGAAGGAGCGCAGGGGATAGAGACCACATAGGCCGAGCCCTGTTCATAATTTGCGCCCATGTCATCGGCCCATGCGCCAACCACACAGGTGTTGCCATCAACGGCTACGCCAATACCGAGTCCGTCCCCTGGCGCTCCATCACTGGCGACGAGCTTTGCGCTCTGCGTCCAGACGCTGTTCTGGCGCGTGAAGACGTAAGCTGCGCCCTGACCGGCATTGCTGCCTGTGAGATGCTGGTCAGCGCCGGCAACCACCGTGTCGCCGCTGATGGTCACTGATCTACCGAACAAATCGCCCGCCGCGCCATCGCCTGCCGTCAGTTTGGCCTGCTGCGTCCAAGTCGTCCCGCTACGCTGAAAGACGTAGGCGGCTCCTTGATCCGCATGGCCGCCGGGATCATTGAGAAAGGCTCCGACGACGACCGTGTTGCCACTGATGGCGACTGAAAACCCGAAGTAGTCAATGGCCGCGCCATCACTTGCCATCAGTTTGGCCTGCTGCGTCCTTACCCCACCGCTTCTGGTGAAGATGTAGGCTGCACCTCTGTTGCCGTTGGCTCCGTTGGCTCCGATAACTGCGGTGTTGCCATCAATGGCGACTGCTTGACTGAATAAGTAATTGCTCGCACCATCGTTAGCCCGCAACTCGGCTTGCGGTAACCACTGGCTGCCGTTCAGCACATAGACGTAAGCGGCGCCCTCGCCGGAGAGGCCGTTGTGAGCGTGGCTGAGTGCGCCGATGATCGCTGTGCCGCCGCTGATGGCGACCGAGTCGCCAAAATTATCGCCGGGGGCGCCATCACTGGCCACCAGCTTGTATTGTTGCCCCCAGACCGTGCCGGAGCGTACAAAAATATAAGCCGATCCCCAACTTTCATTGTTAACTATTTTATCGTTCGGAGCGCCTATGATGACGATGTTGGTGGTGAGCCCTATTGAAAGTCCAAACCCATCGCCGGCTTCTCCGTCGCTGGCGACGAACTTGTGCTGTTCCTGCCAGACGCCGTTATTGAGCACGTAAGCGTAAGCCGAACCCTGACTGGTTTGACCATTGATCTCATCGCCATAAGCGGCGACGGCGAGAGTATCGCCGTGGATGGCGGTGCAGTAGCCGAAGAGCGCATTACGTCCGCCATCGCTCGCCGTGAGCTTCTGCTGCTGCGCCGCCAGTGTGGCCGGCACTGCGAGAGGATGAAGCGGTGGAGTGGATTGGGCGAGGCGGGCGTTTGCGAGTTCGGGAAAGACGAAGACATAGAAGGCTATCGTCAACAGCCATGCAAAGGCGATGATGACAGCACGAGGCGTGAGGTGCTGGGGGCTGTCCATAAATTTTCCTCTCGTCGCTGGAGGGTGACTTCCAGCGTGCAGAGAATCGTTACTTCAAGCTAACAGGCAGAGGAAATGGGGCATTCCCCTGCCTTTTTCAAACTCGATGGCAGAACTCCGCACTCATTATATGACGGAACATAATCGGCAACTAAATCGAACCGCGCAAGATATGAAGAACCGCTAAAGTTCAGCGTCCGGCTTTCAGGCGGCTTCAGCACGCACATCAGGGTGCGACGATGATGCGCAACTGCGTTGAGTTTGCCGTCACGTTGGCGGCATCGCGCACTCGTATGACGAACGTAAAGGTTCCCGCTGCGGTCGGCTTGCCGGAGATGATGCCCGTCGTCGCATCCAATGCCAGACCGCCGGGCAGCGCACCGCTCAACACGCTCCACGTATAAGGCAGCGTGCCGCCGTTCGCCAGCAGCGTAAAGGCGTAATCGACGTTGACCTGCGCCGCCGTCAAATCACCCAGCGTTACCACAGACAGCGGCCCCGACGTTACCACGATGCGCAGCGGATCCGACAACGCAAAGGCCGAAGTCGAATCGGTTAACTTGATTACAAAATCATACGAACCGGGTAATTTCGGCTTGCCGGTGATTGCGCCGGTCGTCGGGTTGAGCGCGAGTCCTAGCGGCAGCAAGCCATTGTCGATGTCCCAGGTATACGGCATTGTGCCGCCCGTGCCGCGCAGTGGATACGCATAGTTCACGCCGGTCGCGCCCGCCAGCAGCGTGCTCGTGTCGATGACGCCGAGCGGCCCCAGATCAATTTCCAGGGTCAAGGCCGATGAAGTCGCCGAGGTGTTGGTCGAATCCGTGACGCGCACCGTGAAAGTGTAATTGCCTACGGTCGCCGGACGGCCCGCCAGCACGCCCGTATTGGCATTGAGCGCCAGTCCAGGCGGCAGCGTGCCGCTGTTGACCGACCACATCACAGGCGGATGGCCGCCTGTGAAGAATAACTGCGTTGAATAGTCTATGCCGGTCAGTCCCGATGGCAGGCTGCCGCTGGTGACGACACGCAGCGGCACTACATCCGGGTTGATGCTCAACGCAAAGCTGGCCACCGCTGTCGCGCCATTGGCGTCCGTGGCGCGCACGCCGAAGGTGAAGTCGTTGCCGAAGACGGACGGCGTGCCGGAGATCAATCCTGCGGCATTGAGCGACAGCCCGGCGGGCAGCGCCCCGCTCGCCAGCACAAACGTATACGGCGGGCGACCATTGGCGGTCTGCAATTGCTGGCTGTAGGCTTCGCCCTTTTTACCACGCGGCAAGCTGGTGGTGGTGATCATGAAGACGCTGTTCTGCGTCGTGATCGGTCGTGTGCCGACAATCGTTGCGTTGCCCGCTGCGTCGAGCAGGCGCACCGAGAGCGTATGCTCGCCGTTGGCGAACTTCGTCGTATCGAACGCGAAGCTGAAGCCGGCGTGCCCGGCGTTCGGGAAATTGCTCCAGATCGCGCCGATGTCCGCGCGGCTCAATCCGTAAATCGCTTCGCTCGCTTTTACGCCATCGACTAAAATTTCAATCGTCGCAATGCCGACATTATCGAGCGCCCAGCCCGAACCGCCCGCCGTGTTGGTCAGCGTGGCGCGGAAGTCCGGCGTCTCCAGATTGCCGAACGGCGCAAGATGATCCGCCGGTTTGATCGTAATGGCGAGCGTGCGAGTCACCGTCTGCTGCGCTGAATCAGTAACGCGGACTACAAAAACCGCTGTGCCGGGCGAGGCTGGCGTTCCTGAAATCACGCCGCTCGCCGACAGGTTCAAGCCCTGGCCGAGGCTGCCGCTGGCAATGCTCCAGGTGTAAGGCGGCACGCCGCCGGTTGCCTGAAGCGTCTGCGTATAACCGCGCTCGGCGCTGGTGTCGGGCAATTGCACGGTTTGAATGACCAGCGGCGGCGGTGGCTGCACGACAATAATAAACAGCAGCTTGGTGCTCGCCGTGCCGATGGAATCTTTGACGCGCACGGTGAATGCCACCGTGCCAACGGTCGTCGCGCGCCCGCTGATCGTGCCGTCCGTTTGCAGCGTCAGGCCGTCCGGCAGCAAGCCCGAATCGAGCGACCAGGTGTAAGGCGCAAGCCCGCCGGAAGCTTCGACGCGGGCGTTATAATTCAACCCTTGAGTAGCGCTCGCCAGCGACTCTGTGCGAATCGCGAGCGGCGGCGGCGGCGGCCCCACGGTGATCGTCAAAGGCTTTTTCGCCTGCCGGTCTGTGGCATCGTTGACGATGATGGTGAAGTCGCTCGTGCCCTCCGCAGTCGGCGTGCCCGATAGCACGCCATCGGCTGAGAGTGTAATGCCGTTGGGCAGCGTGCCGAATTTCGCTTTCTTCTTCTTGACCCAGCGATATGGTGCAGCGCCTGCCGTGGCGTGTAGCTCAACGCGATAAGGCACGCCAACCGCAGCCGCCGGCAGAGGGCTCTGGCTCAATATGGTGAGTTGCGGCGCCGGGTTGATGTCAATCGACAGCGCCTTATTTGCCGTCTGGCCGCTCTGCTCGGCGACTTGCACAGTAAAGCTGACTTCGCCGACGGTCGTCGGTCGGCCCGTGATATTGCCGTCGTCGCTCAACTGCAAGCCATCCGGCAAGCGCCCACTGATTATCGTCCAGCGATATGGCGTGCTGCCCCCGTGTGCCTCCAAGGCGCGCGAGTAATCCTGATTGACGACGCCGTCGGGCAGCGACTCCGTGTCAATCTCAAGCACGCTGATCGCCGGGTTGATGATGATGGAAAGCGTCGTCGTGACGCTAGCCGATGTGGCATCTGTGAGCTTGATTACAAAGCTGGCGCTGCCGGCGAGTTCCGGCACGCCGGAGATGACGCCGGTCGTTTGATTGAGCGACAGGCCGGCGGGCAGATTGCCTGACATCTGCGACCAGTTGTAAGGCGTCTGGCCGCCCGACGCGCCGAGGTTCTGGCTGTAGGTCGTGCCCACCGAACCGCGCGGCAGACGGGTAGTCGTAATCGTCAGCGGCGCGGCGGGCTTGACGACGATGGTCAGCGCTTTGGTCGCCGAGGCGTTGTTGCTGTCGGTGACTTTGACTACGAAATTGCTGGTGCCGGCGGTCGTCGGCGTGCCGGCGATGTTGCCGGCCTGCGAGAGCGTCAAGCCTGATGGCAGCGCGCCGCTGTCGATGAGCCAGATGTAATCGGGCTTGCCGCCGCTGGCGACCAGAGCGCGATTATAACTGACCTCGACGGTGGCATCGGGCATGCTGGTGGTGCCGACCGAAAGCGTTGACGCGACCGTAGGGGTGACGGCGGCGGCTTCATTTGAATAGGCCGACTGGCCGCTGATGTTGAAGGCACGCACGCGATAGGCATAAGCCGTATTCGGCAGCGCCGTGCCGTCCGTGTAGCTTGGCGAACTGGTCGGCGTCGTTGTCAACAGGCTGAAATTGGCGCTGGAACCGCCGCGCCGCTCAATCTGAAATCCTTGTGCAGCGCCATCGCTGCCGGCGGAAGTATCTTGCCAGACGAGGGCGACCTCTGTAGGCGAAGAGGCGGTGGCGACCAGATTGGCCGGCGCCGAAGGCGACGGCGGCGGCAAGCCGTTGATCCAGCCGATCTGCGCCGCAGTGTGCGGGCAGAGGGCCAGTTCGTTGATCCGCATGATGCAGGCGGTCGAGTTCGGGTTACAACTGGCATCCTGGCAATTGCCGTTGGTTGCATCGTGCCGGATTTCGGGCGCGCAACTGCAACTGCACGTCTGATAGCCGGGCTGCGAGTATTCGTCGCA
Organism: Blastocatellia bacterium; assembly: GCA_039648975.1. Taxonomy (GTDB): domain Bacteria; phylum Acidobacteriota; class Blastocatellia; order UBA7656; family UBA7656; genus DATENM01. Next base: position 3,283 of record JBBWZK010000140.1, on the reverse strand, counting down.
GGCGTAGAAGATGTGGCCGGTTTCATGGCTGACGGCGCGCGACAGCGACCAGCCGAAGCTGTGATACAGGCTCTGCACATACGGCCCGCCAATGTAAGCCCACGAGGCGCGATGGTCGGTGAACGCCGTCGGTGCGCCGGTTGGATTGTAGCCAACAAAAATCGAATAGGCCCAGTCGGTGTGCTGCTGCTGTCGTAGCGCTTCGTCAAACGCGCCGACGCGCGAGGCGGTATCGCCGTCGCTTGCGCCGACGTTCGACATGATCTTATCGATCCAGAATACGGCATCGCTCGCCGGATGCAGGATGGGCTCGTAAGGCACCTGACAGGCCGCGTCGTTCGGCAGGTAAGGAACCAGCGTGAATTGCAGAGGCCGCGCCAGATGGAAGGCGCGCGATTGCTCGACCCACCAGTTCAAGCCTTCGAGAGTCTGCGAGACGGCGGAGTTGGCGTCGTCGTTTGACCATGAGTACGCGTTCGGGTCAATCGCGCCGTTGCTCTCGATGAGAAAGAGGGCGACCGCGACCGAGCCGTCCATGATATCCGAGTTGCCGAGAAACTGTGTATGCACATCGCCGGACGGTTCGGCGCCGAGCAGTCGCAGGTTGCGAATCATCTGCGCGCGGTTGATGTGCGGATGCGCTTCGGCATCGATCATGCCGCGTCGCTCCGTTTGCGGGCCGGTAGGGCGCGCGGCGTCGCGCTGCTGGCGGCGGGCGCTACGGCCCGAAGCAATATCGTTGTACAGATTGATGGCCATCTGCGTCTCGCGGTCGCGGAAAGCGGCGGGCGGCGCGTTGATGACCGAGCGATACACGGCGCGTATATGATGCTTGCCGATGATCTGCGCTTCGACGGCGGGCGTGATCCAGCCGAAGATGGCATGTGGCGGCAGCACGACGGCAACCGTGCCGCCTGAGGCGGCGATGAAGTCGCGGGCTTCGGCGAGATCGCTTTTCGTCTCTGCCGCGACCAGCACGAGTGTGTAACCGTTCATCCCTTCGACCGGCGCGCGGCGCGCGTCAGCCTGGGCAAAGGCGGGCGTTCCCGTAGCCGTGAGGAGCAGAAGCAAGACACAGGACAGCAAAACCACACGAAACATTAGCAACAACCTCAATGGAGCTTGAATCCCGCAGCCTGTACTACCTGCCTGTGCCGCGGGCGGGATGGCGCAATGAGCGAAACGAATGATCAGGAAAAAGACGGCACTGGAGCCCTGCAACCGTCGCCCTGAGTTGATCTTGGAATATCGAGCGTGGGAGTTTCGCTCGATGTTTGCTGCAGCAAGATTCCCATTCTCATTGATGATTCCGACCTGATTTGTAAAATGAACGCTGACCGCAGTCGCTAAAAAAGGCAACGAACCCGGCCTTTCCGAATAAGCGAGCGACAGCCCTTAATTAAGGTGGCGAGTATATCTGAACCATCTGCCGGTCGCAAGCCGAAAACGGTTGCGATTTTCTTCTATCCAAAGGTGGTTGGCGGGGAAAGCGCCAGGCGGCAAAGCGCCAGGCCGGGCGGCTCAAGTGGTCGGCGCTTTCGCCGTGACTTTGCCGGCGGCGGCCAGCAATTGATCGAGTGTATTGTGCGTAACATTATCATTATAGATAACCGTGAGCAGCGCCATTTGCTTATCGGCGATGCTCATCTGTTCAAGGTCGCCGCACGTGAAGATTTCCTGTAAGGCGTCAGCTTGCTCAGGCATTGGCCTTTGCCAGCCGTGATAGGCGATGACGCGCCCCGGCGGCGCTCCGACGATCTGGGCGTCCAATAGCGGACGAGCTGCGACCGGCAGGGCGACGACATTGCTTGACGGCTGCGGCCAGGCGACGCCGGGAACCACAGACGGCGAAGCGCGGCGCATCTTTTCGAGGATTTCCGCATGCGTCTCGCGGTATTCCGGCACCAGCTTGGCGTAAGGCGAGCGCACCGCAATCTCCGACATATGCCGCGCTTCTTCAAGCCGGCCCGCTTCGTTAAGCTCAACCGCTAGACTGTTGGCGTAGTCATAACGCGCCATCTGGTGTGGCGCCAGCAGACGAACGAGCGGACGCAGGTTTTCAAGCAGTCGCAGCGAATCGTCATGATCGCCTGCGACGCTGCGGGATACCGCCGTCATCAATTGCGCACGCATGGTGGCCAATAGATCGCTACCGTACTTGGGCGAGGCGGCGTGTGCGGCTTGAACAAAGAACGGCACGGCCTCATCATAATTGCCCCTCTCCGAGTAAGTCACCCCGAAAGCGTGTAGGGCGCGGGCGCGATAGGCGAGCGGCAGGCCCGGCCATTCGGCAAGCCGCTGAAAACCCGCACGCGCCGGCTCAATCTCGCCGCGTCGTTTCAGGCTGAAGACCCGATAGTAATGACCAATACTTTGATATTCGCGCGGCAGCGGGGCGCTGATCAGTAGTTGAGCGATCTGCTCAACCGCATCCGTCTGCTGCATATCCAGCGCATAATCGGCCATGGCGATGAGCCGGTTCCCGGCCCGCGTCAATGCTTCTGTATCGTAAACAGCTTTTATCAGGTTTGCGGCGATTTGCTGATAGAATGCGCTCTGTAAAGAGACGTGATTTGTCTCACCCTTAAAGGAGAACGCTTCTATGTCGAAAAGATTATTCGTGATCGCCTTCTGCATCTTGTTTCTGCCGATGCTTGCGTCAACCTCACACAGCAAGCATTCCAATGTTTCCGGTACTGCCATGGTCGTCTTTGCCGGACATTCACAATCGGGCGGCGCAGCCTGCACCTGCGGCTGCCCAAGTTGCATCTGTGATGCCGGCGAGACGCCGAACTGCACTCAGACCAACGGCGCAGTCGGGCAGCCTAATGATAAGCTGCTGGGTCGCGGAACGCCATCGTCGCAAGCCGACTACGGCACCGGCGCGCTGATCGTGGCGCTGGCGCTGATCTTCTGGCTGCGGCTGCGCGCTTAGTTCATCGTCGTTTGATAGCTCAGGGCTAACGCGCACTTTCTCAACTGATACTCAGCAATCGTCCTGCTGCGGGACGGTTTAGGTGATCTGCATCACTTTGCCGTTCGGCATTCTACTATAAGTGTGCGCGGATTTCACGAGAAATTATGCGCCCCCGGCGATGCGCGACGTTTGCTTGACAGGGCTAGCGCGACAGTGTAGAGTTGAGCCTTGCCTCATAGGCTTATGAAGCGACAAATAGACAGGCGCACGCACTCAGAGTCCTGCCACGCTCTCTACAATCAAAGAGAGTTCCGCAGCATCTGCGACACTCGAAGCTAAAGCTATCGTGCTCGCTTTTGCGATTTG
>JBBWZK010000120.1:0-5298 GCA_039648975.1 Blastocatellia bacterium | reverse complement strand
ATCCATGGCAGAAGCAATGAGTAGCCTTCTCCTGCCGACCCCGATCCACTTCGCGAATCGTACCAAGGCATGGTAAGAACCCCAAAGGAATCCCGAACACTCGCCATTATTTGCCTTCTTTTTATGCCCTACTGAAGATGTCCCAAAAACAATAGATTTCGCACATCCTACTTCTCGCTTCAAAAAAGCCTGAAAATCCTATATTTTTAATCTTCATTTTTTAGCAGGTTTTTGGACACCGCGAATGAACTATGAGGGCAGCTTTATACTCGTTCCCTGTATTACCGGCCTATGTTAAACTCCATAGTGAGCTATAGGCTTTGATCTGATAACAACCAAGCTCACGCACCTGCCCAAACCAATCAACCCACTGTGCGCCCATCACTGGCGCAGGCTGATTGCTTCAGCTTGCAATCAAAGGAGGGCGCCATCATTGCGATCAGAAGAGAAAAAGATACTAAGGCCAAGAATGGTGCCTGGGAAGTCCTGAAATAGATTTTGCAAAATGTTACCCAAGAATACAGCAATCTGTCAGCAGTTCAGGAAATGCGGCAAGGCCGGCTGTAAGTGCAATGTCGGTGCTCTACACGGGCCTTACTTCTTTCACTTCTACCGCGAGGATGGCAAGCTCAAGAAGTCCTATATTCGCAAGGCTGATGCGGCTGAATTGTGGGAGAGTTATTCACGGTGGCGACTGGTCCAAAAGCAGCGCGCCGCGGATCGAAGGGAATTCACCGAGCTATGTAGAGAGATGCGACGCCTGGATAGGCTGCTTTCTGAGATGTTGCTTACTTCTGCAAAGGAAGGTTAGAGATGAGTGAGTCGCTTATAAAGGCAAATGAGATCGAGTCCATCACCACAGTGGCCGCGAGATTGTTCGCGAGAGTGCTTGAATTGGAAAAGCGCCAAGGGTCTGCCGGTATCGAAGGCCGGCACTGGTACGATTTCCTTGAGCAGATGCGCTCAATGCTTCGCCCGAAGATGTGACCTGGATGGCGATGGGCCGACTAGAGGATCAACAGCCAGGCAGCTTCGCCGTCCTCTGGGAGCGCCTCAAGGAATATGCCCGTGATGAGCTGGAAAGCGGCCAGCGCGCGGCCTCAGTTGCGATTGGTGACCATCGAGCCATTTCAAGAGCCAGGTTTCTGGTACTGCGCGATAAGTACATTGCTGAGTGGCAGCCGCGCAATGTGCTGGAGAGCCAGATGATTGATGCCATCTGCCAGGCGCAGACCATCCGCGAGTATTGGATGAGATTGGCGACTGAAAGAGTCGCGGTGGAATGTGAGATTGAAATCTTCTTTGTGGAATTCAGCGGCAAGCGTAGCGAGAAGCGAGTAGATGGGAGCGAGTCGGCGCGGGATGCGCGTGAAGAAGCGGAGCGATGGGACAGAGTGTTCATTCGGGCAGTGCGGGCGTTGCGCGATCTGCGGCGCTACTCGCCGGCGGTGATCGTGAACAATCAGGGCGGGCAAGTGAACGTGGCGAGCGATGGCGGCCAGCAAACGAATGTGATCAAGAAGGAAAAGAAGAAAGGGAGTAAAGCGCGCGGTGCTGTCACGCCTGGCGCTCGAAGGCTTCAGGCGGTGAAATGAAGGGCAAGAAATGCATATAAGGATAAGCAACATGGGCAAGGGTGAGGGACAGTATATCAGCGAGCAATTCCACTGTGAGTAATGCTTGCCTGCTCCCATCCATAGCTTGTACAATCAGGCGCGTCAAGAATCCCGAAATAGAATTGTGTGACCTTATGCAGATGGCCTTCCAAATGAAAGATCAGTGTTTGAGCATCGCAAGCTGAATGACATTTATGATGAAATCCGCGATGTCTATCTCCGTTTCCCGCACCCCTTGGTCATCGGCTACAGCGGCGGCAAGGACTCGACGACAGTCCTGCAACTCGTCTGGAAAGCGATTGAAAAGCTAAAACCTAAAGAACGCAAGAAGCCCATCTTCGTCATCGCCTCCGATACGAAAGTCGAAACGCCAGTCATCGTCAATTACATTGACAACACACTGCGGCTCGTGAACGAAAAAGCCAGAGCTGCTGGCCTGCCTTTTCAAGCTGAGAAGGTGTTGCCGACGCTCAACAACAGCTTTTGGATAAACCTCATTGGTCGGGGCTATCCCGCCCCGACGACGCGCTTCAGATGGTGTACAGATCGTTTGAAGATCGATCCGGCGAATCGCTTCATTGCTGAGAAAGTGACGCAGTATGGCGAAGTCATCATGGTGCTGGGTGTGCGCAAAACCGAAAGCGCCACACGCATGCAGTTGATGAATACCTATCAGGTGCAAGGCCACCTGCTGCGCCGCCACACCAACCTGACGGGCGCTTACGTCTACGCGCCGATAGCCGAGTTTTCGACACAGGACGTTTAGAATTATTTGCTGCAAAACACGCCATCGCCGTGGGGCGGCAACAACCGCGATCTGGTAACGCTCTATCGCAACGCCAGCGACGGCGAATGCCCATTAGTAATTGATGACACGACGCCGACCTGTGGCAACTCGCGCTTCGGCTGTTGGGTCTGTACGGTTGCGCAGCGCGATTCTTCAATGGAAGCGATGGTTGACAACGGCGAAGCATGGCTCGAACCGTTGCTCGAATTCCGCGATCACCTCGCCGCGACGATTGACCCGGAACGCAAGCGCGAGTACCGCGACATTAAAGGCCGTGATGGTCGCGTCATCATCAACAAAGAAGGCTCGGCTGCCGTCGCGCGCACCTACAAGCTCGAAGCCAGCCAAGATATGCTTGAGCGCTTGCTGCGGGCGCAGCAGGCAGTACGGCGCAGCGGCCCGAATCCGAATGAGACGCTGATCGCAGAAGAAGAACTGCACGAGATTCGCCGCCTGTGGCGCACCGAACGGCAGGACTGGGAAGACAGTGTGCCGAAGATTTTTCGCCAGGTGATGGGCCATGACCTCGAATGGCCGGTTGATGACGACGTTCATTTTGATACCGACCAGAAGACATTGCTGGCGAATATCTGCAACGAGTATGATGTCCCGTTCAGTCTGGTCGCCAAGATGCTCGAAGCCGAGCGCCGCGCCGCTGGAATGGCACGCCGCGCGAGCATTCAAAAATCGCTCGACGCCGTGTTAAATGAAGAGTGGCGTAGCGAAGTGGAAATCATCAAGTACAAACGAGAAGAACAACTGCCTCTGCCGTAAACCATGCGACTGCTGAGTCTAACCGTCAACGACATCGGCTTGTTTCGAGGCCGTCATGACTTCGACCTCGCGCCGTCGCGCGCCGAAGACGGCTCGCCGCACAATCTCATCGTCATCAAAGGTGCGAACGGCGTCGGCAAGAGTACGCTCTTTCAATCCATTGCGCTCGCTCTGCATGGTCGATTGGCACTCGGCGACCGCGTCAGTGAAAAAGAGTACAACGATTATTTGCTCCAACGTCTGCATCGCAGCGGGCGAGACGAATATGCGGGGCCAAGCGGTGCTGGCAGTGTTGCTTTGAGCTTGCAATACGTGCTATCGGGGAAGCCCCTACGCCTTGAAGTCGAACGCCAATTCAAGCGCGAGGGCTTTCGCGTGGGTGAAACTTTGCTCGTGCGCTGCGACGGTCAGCCGCCCGATGTGGCTGCGCCAGATTACCAAGCGTGGCTCAACGACCTGATGCCGCCTGGTCTGCTGTCGCTGTGTCTGTTCGATGCCGAACGGCTCGACGCCTTTTCTAGTCCTGAGCAGCATGACAACCGGCTCGCCGAATCGCTGCGCCGCCTGCTCGGACTTGACATGGTCGAACGCTTGCAGACCGATCTGGATCATTACTTGTTCAGCAAAGGTGGCGGGCGCAAGGGACTGGACAAGCTGCGCGCCCAGGTGGTCGCCTGCCAGACAACGGTTGACGGGCTGCAAGCGCAACTCACCGAGCTTCACGAGCGCGCCAAAGAATTCGCAACGGAAAAGGCAGCCCTTGCCGCCGCGCTCGCCGAACAAGAACAGAAGCTCGTCGCTGAAGGCGGATCGTATGCGAGCCGCCGCCCTTTGTTGCAGGAACGGCTCAAGACCATTAATGCAGAGATTGAATCGCTTGAAAATGAACTGCGCGAGATGTGTGGCGAGTTGCTGCCGTTCGCACTCGCGCCGGAATTGGGCCGCCGTCTGAGCGAGCGATTGAAAGGCGAATCGAAGGCGCGCACTGAGCAGGCCGCCGATGCGCTGTGGCAGGAGCGCGTCGCGGAATTAAAAGACAAGCTAGAGAATGAAAAATTCTGGGCAGGGGTCAAGGTGTCGGCAAAAGACCGTAAGGCGCTTGCGGAAAAGATCACGCGCACCATGCGCAAAAGCCGTGCGGCGCAGAACGAGCCCTTGGTGCATAACCTTTCGGATGCCGAAAGCGAACGGCTGCAAGGCTGGATTGCACAGGCGACGGAAGTCGTGCCGCGTCAGGTGAAAGCTATCGGCGAACGACTGCGCGTGCTACAGGAGGAAAAGCGCAAGATCGAAACCGACCTCAAGCGCGCACCTGATGACGTGGCGATTGCGCCGATTCACACGGAAATCGCGCGGCTGCAAGCTGAGATAGCCGCCGTTGAGCGCAGGCAATCGGAGCTTAGCGGGCAGGTAGGCTCGTTTCAATTTCAATGCGATGAAGCCGAAAGGCAACTTCAACGAGCATACAGCGAATTTGAGAAAGCGCGATTGGGCGAGCGGCAACTCAATCTTGCCGAGCGCAGCCGCGCCGCGTTGCGGACGTACAAAGATGCGCTCGTGCGCAAGAGGATAGCCGCAAAGAGCATCTGCTGGGCGCAGTGCGCATCAATGCGGATGATTTCCGCGTCGACATGCAAGGCGATGGCGGGCGTTGAGCTTGAGCGATTTTTCAGCAGGGGAGCGCCAGCTTTATGCGTTGGCCTTGCTATGGGCATTGCGCAAAGTAAGTGGTTATCAATTGCCGCTGGCAATAGACACACCGCTGGCACGATTAGACGAAATGCACCGCCGCCGCATCGTTAATGAGTACATTCCGGCAGTAAGCGATCAGGTATTGCTGTTCGCTACGGACACTGAGCTTGATGATGTATTGATGGCAGAGGTCCGTCCGCATCTGGTGAGAACGTATCTATTAAGAGCCTATCTCTAAACCTCACATTTTCTCCAACAGATAATGGCGCAGGCAAAGTAGAGCATCGCCAGATAGTTCGCCTTTTTCTTCTCCCACCGAACTAGCAATCTGCGAAACCGATTCAGCCACGAGTGCGTCACCTCCACTACCCACCTCCGCGCCTTGCGACGACCGCCTTTGCGCTTGCGCTTCTGCTTGGCATTCGCTTT
>JBBWZK010000113.1:0-23561 GCA_039648975.1 Blastocatellia bacterium | reverse complement strand
CGGGCGCGAATGCCTTGTTCCTGAAGTTCGGGCGCACCGCTGAGACGCAGGCCGATCTGAACGGCGCGCGCATCATGGCCGAAACCAATTATGATCCGCGCGACATGGCGAACTTCTTCAAGACGCTTGCCGAGCAAGGCGGGCAGCATGTGCCTGAGTTGTTGAGCGATCACCCGGATCCGGGCAATCGTTACGAGGCGGTGACGGCGCTCGTGCCGTCGCTGCCGGTGAGTAGCAACCCCGTACACGATACGCAGGCGTTCGAGCAGGTCAAAGCGCGGCTGACTGGCAATCGCGCCGCCTTCAGTTCATCGGCAGAGCCTGAACGGCGCGGCCCAAGTGAGCCGCCAGCCAGCCCGCCGGCGACGAGGCCGGAACCGCCGTCAACCTCCACGCAGGCGTTTCAGGCGAGCGACGGCGCATTTGCGCTCTTATATCCGGCGAACTGGGATGCGCTCGGCGGCGAGGATGCGAATGTGATCTTTGCCCCTAAAGGCGGTTACGGCAAGCTGAATGATGCGCTGGTCGTGACGCACGGGTTTTTCGTCGGCGCGGTCGCCGTCGAGGCCGGCGATTTGCAGTCCGCTTCGCAGTCATTCATCGAGGCGCAGTTGAAAGCCAATCCCGATTTTCGTTTGCAGCAGCCATTGCAGCGCAGTGATTTCGGCAACCGCGAAGGATACGCGGCGTTGATTGCCGGGCCGTCAGCCGTGACCGGCGTTCTCGAACTCGATGTGGTCTACGTTACAACGACGAATGACGGGCGGCTCTTTTATTTCATCACCGTCGCGCCGCAGGACGAGTTTCAAGCCTACAAGCCGGCTTTCGAGCAGATCATCAACAGCATTCAACTGCGCTGATCGAACGGCGCTTATTTCGGATAGCCGGGCGCGGCCATCACTTCGGCCATCTGTTTATTGTGCCGCTCGGTATGCAGTGGAATGTAGATCAACCAGTCGTAGGCGTTCAGCGTGTTGAAGACCGGCATAGGATGCTCAATCGTATGTGCCTTCAGTGGCGCATCGGTCTTCTGAGCGAATTCGAGCACGCGGGCGTGCAACTCTTTGTATCGCCGGACGACCTCTTCGCGCGACAGTTTGCCGGTCGGACGAATCTCCAGAGGCGCGCGCGCGCGGACGCCGCGATTAGGCACGGCGCGCTCGATGAAGGTATCTTTGCCGGTTGTCTTCGCCTGCCAGTTGGGATTGGCCGGCGAGGCGAGGGCGCGCTCGACCGCCGCGAAGAGACGTGTTTCCGTGAGCATGATATGTTCGGCGACTTCGCCGACCGTCCAGCGAAACGGCGCGGGCCGCCAGTTCCATTGCGCTTCGCTGACATGTTCGAGGCGGTCGAGATAGACCTGCTGCGTCTCGTTCAGCCACTTGATGACTTTGGCGCGTTCATCGGCAGTCATGTGCGGATCGCCCGCCGCAGGCGCGGTTTGCTGCGCATCCACATCGATAATAGACCCGGCAAGAAATACAACCAGCAAGGCAAGGATAAGCGTTCGCATGATCTCCTCCGCATCGGTCTGGACTTGAATCAATTGTGTTTTAAGCAGTGAGTGACTCGCCGTCAAGTACGTTTGACGTGCAGCGGCGGTTTTATCATTCGCCGGCAAGTTTCAGATCGCTTTGGAATACACAGCCGTCCATGTTCAGCCAGAATGGGCATCTGCGGTGTCAGTTGATATGCCGCGATTCCATGGTCACGTAGCGGCGCACGTCTTCCATGATCTCTGCGAACATCGCCGGCGTGACCGACTGCGGCCCGTCCGACCATGCTTCGTGCGGGCGCGGGTGGACTTCGATGATCAAGCCGTCAGCGCCAATCGCTATCGCCGCTTTGGCCGCCGGGCGCACCAGGCTGCGCTTGCCTGTGGCGTGCGACGGGTCAACGACGACGGGCAGGTGACTCAATTCGTTGAGCAGCGGCACCGCCGCGAGATCGAGCGTGTTGCGCGTCGCGGTTTCAAAGGTGCGGATGCCGCGCTCACACAGGATGACCTGATCGTTGCCGTGCGTGACGATGTATTCGGCTGAGAGCAGCAGTTCTTTGATCGTCGAACTCATGCCGCGTTTCAACAGCACCGGCTTATTGATGCGACCGAGCCGCTTGAGCAAGGCGAAGTTCTGCATGTTGCGCGCGCCGACTTGCAGTATGTCTGCATATTCGGCGACGACTTCGGTGTCTTCGGTCGTGACGACTTCAGTGATGATCTTCAGCCCTGTGCGCTCGCGGGCTTCGGCCAGCAGCTTCAAGCCTTCGACTTCGAGTCCCTGAAAATCATACGGCGAGGTGCGCGGTTTGTAAGCGCCGCCGCGCAAGACCTGTGCGCCCGCCGCTTTCACGCCTATGGCAGTTTCCATCAATTGTTCACGAGTTTCGACCGAGCACGGCCCGGCCATGATGACGAAGCCTGAGCCGCCGATTTCCAGGTCGCCGACTTTGACAATCGTCTTCTGTTGTTTCAACTCGCGGCCAACCACCTTGTAAGGTTGCAGGATCGGCACGACGTTTTCGACGCCGTCCACAGAGCGCAGCGATTGCAGGTGGTCTTTGTTGTCGCCGTGCCCGATAGCGCCGATGACAACACGCTCTTCGCCGTGAATCACGTGCGGTTTGTAACCATAATGACGAATGCTTTCGCAAACGAATTCAATCTGCTCTTCGGTGGCGTCCGAACGCATGGCGATAATCATTCTTCGATCCTCCTTTATATTCAATAATGCGTGGTGCGTGGTGCGTGACCCGTTCATTGGTTGACCCGATGCATAATCATTCACCTATCACGCATCACGCACCACGCATCACGTTTCACGTATCACTTCGTGGATAGCTGCCGAGCACGCGGATGCTCTCGATCATCTCGCCGAGGTGCAGAAGCGCGCGTTCGATGCGCGGCTCGTGCTGGTCGCCGCTCAGATCGAGATAAAACGAATACTCCCAAGGGCGGCCTTCGATGGGCCGCGATTCGATCTTGGTCAGATCGATGTCGCGCAGCGCGAAGACGGCCAGCGCGCGAAACAACATCCCCGGCTTGTTGGCGACGCGAAATACGATAGTCGTTCGGCGCTCGCCGTCGCGGTTGACGGTGGCGATTTCTGCGGCGCGCTCAGGACGCGCGAGCAGCAGAAAGCGTGTGAAGTTTTCCGTATTGTCTTCGATGCCGGCGGCGATGATCTGCGCGCCATAGACCTGGGCAGCGGTGGCGCTGGCGATAGCCGCTTCATCGCGACGCCCGTTTTCAACGATCATCTTGACGCTGCCGGCGGTGTCGTAAGCCGCTTCGACGCTGAACTGTGGATGGGCGCGCAAAAACTTTTCGCACTGCGCCAGCGCCACCGGATGCGAATAGACACGGCGCACCTCATTAAGGCTGACCGTTGCCGGCGCGATCAGGTTGTGAACGATGCGCACGTTGGTTTCGCCGATGATCGTCAAATCGCGCTCTTCCAGCAGGTCATAATTTTTAATCACCGAACCGGCGAGGCTATTTTCTATCGGCGCGACGGCGCAAGCGGCAGCCCCGTATGACACGGCATCAAACATCTCGTCGAAACTGCGATAGGCAAGCGTTTCCACCTCGGGGCCGAGCAGCTTGCGCGCCGCGTCTTCGCTGAACGCGCCGCGTGCGCCCTGAAACGCGGCTTTCACTGGGTTGGTTGCTTCACTCATGGGTGCGCTCTTTCGTCTCTCTTGAATGGTTCGCCAAAACGTTTGAAGCCCGCTCCCTCGTCGGAAGGAGCGGGCTTCGTGAACTTCTGCGATGCGCTTGCGGCTTCAAGTCATCGCGCTCCCCGCTCCTTGTGCGGCGCTAAAGTTAAAGCTAAAGCGAAAAGCCAAGCGGGAGCCCGCCGCCGAGCGGCTGCGCCGGTTGATTGCCGATTGTGTGTTGCGCTGAATCATTGCGTGACCAAGCTGCGCCGGCAGCTTGGCGGGCATTATGCGCAACCACGCAGGCGATGTCAAGCGGCGGTTTGCAATGGCGGCTGGCAAGCGAAAAAGGCATTCGGCGGTGAACGATTGCCGGTCTGTGTAGCAACCCTCAGCATGTGGCATTCGGCCATATTGGTGAGGCGATAATGCGGGCTATACTGGTGACCGTCGCCGCAAGCCACAGGCGCGCCTGCCTGTGTAGGTTATTTTACTTGCGGTTCAAGCGCGGCACGGCGCGAAAAGCTGAAGGCTGGCGATAAGCAGCAGTCATTTCGCGGTTTTAGCCGATTTTCGTTGATTACCGCGCGTCGATGTTGTATAAGACTGGTGTTACATTAATTCGATCTTGGAACTCCCGAAAAACCAGGTTCTGATTCAATGACACAAGCCGAGAGCCTCTCGGACTGCGGCAGATGAATTGCTTCCACTACAGATCGACTCATCACAGACTCAGGAAGATTTTAGTCTGTCGCCTAACTAAACAGGAGATTTCTATGGACAGAAAATACAAACAGCGGGGCTATCAGCAAGACGATAGCCAGGAGCAGAGGTCGCGCCCGGCGCCGCAAAGAAATGACATCCGCGCGCCAAAAATGCCGGCCTTCCGCGAAGTGACGCGCTGCAATCTCTGCGGCCAGATGATCAACATCGAAGTCGGCGGCATCGCCGTCGATCAGCAATGTCCCAAGTGCAACAGCGATCTGCATACCTGCAAGAACTGCGTCAGCTTCGATCCCGGCGCGCGCTTTCAATGTCGCAAACCGATTACCGAGCGCGTCGTCAAAAAAGACGAACGCAATGCCTGCGCTGTCTTTGAGCCGCGCAAGACTATCGAGCGCGAAACGACGACCGCGCCTTCATCGGTGAAAGACCCGCGCTCGGCATTCGATAAGCTCTTCAAAAGCTAACTGCCGCATGTCCCGTTGCCAGGATCGCGCTACCGTATTATTCATCACAAATCGTTTGGGCAGAAGGCAAGTCCGGCAATCCCGCAGCCGTCCCGCGCAGAGCGCAACCCGACAGCCACCCGTGTCAATGCGAACGGAAGATGAAATAGACCGCCCCCATCAGGCATAGCCCTGCCCACAGGTAATCGAGCTTGATCGGCTGGCGCATGTAGAAAATCGCAAACGGCATAAAGACCAGCAGGGTGATGACTTCCTGCAAGATTTTCAACTGCGGCAGGCTCAACTGGGCGGAGCCGATGCGATTGGCCGGCACTTGAAACAGGTATTCAAAGATGGCGATACTCCAACTCAACACCGCGACGACGTACCATTTTTCATGATTCAAATTCTTGAGGTGGGCGTACCAGGCTATCGTCATGAAGATGTTCGACATGACGAGCAGCAGTGCTGCTTTGACAATTACGGACATGCTTTGCTCGGCAATCCTCTCTCTGGATTGAGCGTCCTGAGATAAAGGATAGCCCGTGAATCGGCGGCTGGCAAAGAGTGGCAGAAGAGCAGACAACGGTTGCTGGAGTCATCAATCCCGTAGAGACGCAATGTTTATAGAATCACACGACAACAGAGAATCAAGCTCCTACAGGGCTTGGGCTCTCTTCGATGCTCGAAACTATAAACATTGCGTCTCTACGGGACTGTTTAAGGTCGAAGGCACGGCGTTCCAACAACTGTTATATGCTTCGGTGACAGCCTCAATTGTTTGGAGTACCACGCTTATTAATTCGCTGGCAAGAAGCGGCGCACGAGATACAGATAAACCGCAGCGCCGAGGGGGCCGCCGATGATCGGCGCGACGATGTACAGCCACCACTCATTGCCGCGTGGGCCGGGGAAGGCGATCTCACCGAAGCCTGCGACATAGGCAAACAGTCGCGGCCCAAAATCGCGCACGGGGTTCACCGCGTCCATGGTCAGCGGCCCGCCGATGCCGACAATGGCCGTGACCGTCAGCCCTATGAAGATCGGCCCCAGTCCCGCCTGCGGCAATCCAGGATTGTCCGGCTCGGTCAAGGCGAAGATCATCAGCAATAGAAAAGCCGTCAACACGACTTCAACAAAAAACGCCCCCGACGTGCTGACCGTCGCCATGGCATTGGCATCGACGCCGATGCCGCCGGGATTGGGATAGAAGCATGAAAAAACCGCCATGAGTTTCTGGCTGCCCGCCGCGCCTATCGTCACGCCGAGCTTTTCCGCCGTCCGCTGCCAGAAGCCATGCCATAACCAGTAGACGCAAGCCGCTGCCGTAAAGGCTCCAACGATCTGACTCAGAATGTAAGGCAGAATACGTTTGACCGGAAAGCTGCGAAACACCGCCATGGTGATCGTCACTGCCGGGTTGAAGTGCGCGCCCGACACCGGCCCGGCGACGTAGATGCCGAAGGTCACGGCCAGGCCCCACAAGACGGCGACGCCCCAGCCGTCAATCGCACCCGCGAAGACCGCTGCGGCGACCGCGCCGTCACCCACGAGGATAAGGACGAACGTGCCGACGAATTCCGCCAGACACGCGCCCGCAAGCGGCACCGTAAGCAGCGTTTTGGTTGGTTGCTCGTTTGCTTCGACAGTTTCGGCTACGGCGGCGGCTTTCGACACGCATCACCTCGCTAGCAGATTTGCCACAGAGGCACAGAGGCTCAGAGAAAGAAAATTGTTTTAACTGCTCTGTGTCTCTGTGCCTCTGTGGCAATCTCTGTTGTTCTCACAAATACTTTTCCATGAACTTCAACACACGCCATTCGGCGCGGCGCGCAAAGGTCGGCCAGCTTGCCTTCAAGACCGGCGTGGCGTGCGTTGCGTTCGGCTCGCTCCAGCGGTTCGACCAGCCCGACAAATCCCACACCAGATCGGCTCCCGGTATGCCGCCCTCCTTATATTTTTCCGATGGCGTTTTACCGTTATCGGCATAGGTGTTGTCATGGATGAAGGTGTTTTCCGGCGTCGCCCCAACGTCGAATGCCGTGCCTTTCGGGAAGGCGATGTCGAGGCCGCAGACGAGGACGCCATAGCTCTGGTTGCCGCGAATCTCGTTGCCGGTGACTTCTGTGTTGTCCGCCGCCATCACCAGAATGCCTGAGCCGAGCGGCACGCCCGCGACAATCGAATTCGGATTGCCGAAGTTCACATGGTTGTTTTCAACAACGCGATTGTTGCGAACAATACAATCACGCCCGGCCTTCGAGACGTTGTTCGGCAGCACAAAGACCAGTATGCCGCCGGAGTTGTCATGTACATAGTTGTTTTCAACGATAGCGTTGATCGAGTTTTCAATCTCGATGCCGGTGACGCTGGCATACGCTTCGCAATCGGTAACCAGAATATCGCGCGACTGGCCGACGTAGAGCGCCGCGTCGGCGATGCCTGTGGCGACGCACTTTTCCAGCGTGACGCCGGTACAGCTCACCGGATAGACGCCATAGAGCCCTGTGCTGTCGATCTTCAGATTGCGGAAGGTGACGTTGCGGGCGTGCTGCGCGACAATGCCGTTGGCGATGTAATGCTGCACGTCGAAATTCTCGATGACAAAGTTGCTGCCCGTGTTGATGACCGCGTCCGAGAGCTTGCCGTCGCCTTCAAACACGGGCCGGGCGGGTCCGCCGCTGCCTGTCACCAGGCGCTCCATCTCGGCTTCACTTAGTTCTCTCCCTCTTTGTTCTCTGTCTATGCCGCGCAGCGTAATGTTGTCGAGATCAATCTTGACTTCTTCGCGATAGATGCCGGGCATTACTTCGATGGTGTCGCCCGGTCGCGCGCGGTTGACCGCCGCTTGAATCGATTCGCCGGCTTTGACGTTGATCGTCTGCGGCGCGCGGCTGGCGATTTCTTCTTTCACTGATCCGGTGTTGTATTTCGCTACCAGTTCGCGCGCCGGGTTTGTCAGGCGCGCGACGACAGGCAATCCCGAAGGCACGCGCTCAGGAAACCCGGGCAGATTCGATTCATCAACCAGCGCATAAAGAAAAGCGATCAAATCCTGCTTCTCTGCCGGCGTGATCGAATAGGTGTGAATCTTATCGTCCACCCTGGCGGCTTTGAAGCCAATTCCAGGCCCGCCGCCGGCGGCGTAGAAGTCGAGCACTTCTTCGAGCGTTTTGAATTTGCCGTTGTGCATGTAAGGCGCATTCAAGACGACATTGCGCAGCGTCGGCACTTTGAAGGCGTACTTGTTGCCTTCGCCTTTGGTCACGTCGAAGCGACCGTAATCTGGATTATTGGCATCGAGATCGGGAACGCCGACGATCTTGAAATCGCGGTTGGCAAACGTCGGCATGCCGTGGCACTCGAAGCAGCGTGTGCGCCCTGAGCGGAAGAGATCGAAGCCGCGCACCTGCGCCAAGGTCATCGCCGAGCGGTCGCCTGCCGCGAAGCGATCAAACGGCGCGTTATTCGCCGTCAAGGTGCGCTCGAAGGCGGCGACCGCTTTGGTGACGTTTTCAAAGGTGATGCCCGAAGCGTTCGCGCCGCCGAATGCCGCATCGAATTTCTGCGCGTATTCGGGAATGTTCTTGAGTTCGCCGATCAGCACCTCCGGGTTCTCGTTCATCTCGACATCGCTCTTGATCGGCCCTTCGGCCTGTTCTTCAAGGTCGCGGGCGCGGCCATCCCAGAATTGCAGGTGATTGTAAGCCGAATTCCAGATGCTCGGCGCGCCACGACGGACATCCGCGCCGCCGGCGCGTTCGGGGCCTACGCCACGGCCTCCTTTGCCCATGGCCAGACCGCGACCGTCGCCGAAGCCGAGATCAGGATGATGGCAGATCGCGCAGGAGACCGTGTTGTCGCCTGAAAGAATCGGATCGAAGAAGAGCAAGCGGCCAAGCTCGACGCGCTCTTTGAATTTAGCGTCGCCCATGTCGTTATCGCCGCGCACGACCATTGACGGGAAGGGACGGCGCAAGCCGCCGCCGTCCGCGCCCGCGCCGGTGAGTCCTTCTTCACCGGCGAAGTCTTTGGGCGCCGGCCATGCGCCGAGCGCAATCAATCCGGCGGCCAGTAGAATGATGAGCGTTAGCAAAAGCTTGAGCCAGAGGCGGCGCGGTCGCGCCGAGGCGCGCGATTGTCCGAGTGGAATTCGCTTGGCAGATGCGGTCATGGATGCGGCCCTCCTGAAGCGTTTGATCAAGATCGAGAATTGCTCTTTTGGGTGAAGCGATTATTAGTGAAGCCGCGCCGCTTGTCAAAGCAGAAGAGAGAGGCTAGAGGCTAGGGGCTAGAGACTAGTTGGGCACCTTCGGGCTAGTCTCTAGCCCCTAGCCTCTAGCCTCTCTAAATTTCATGCCTGAAAATCGGATGCAGGCGGTTTGGCGAATCGCTACAATGGAGCTATGAACAAGCTGCCATCATCGAAAACCATGTATCGTGCGCTCGCGAATCGCGACACCAACTTTGAAGGCATCTTCTATGTCGGCGTGAAGACCACAGGCATCTTCTGCCGCTCGATCTGTTCGGCCAAGACGCCCAGGGCAGAGAACGTCGAGTATTTTGCTTCCTCGCAAGAAGCGATGGTTGCCGGCTATCGCCCATGCCTGCGCTGCCGTCCGCTGGACAAAGAGAAGCGCCGGCCAGAACTTATCCAGCGATTGTGCGATGCGGTTGAGCAATCGCCCACCGGCAAGCTGTCGGATTCTGAATTGCGCAATTTCGGAATTGATCCGTCGACGGCTCGCCGCCAGTTCCAACGTCACTTCGGCATGACGTTTCATGCCTATCACCGCGCGCGCCGCATGGGGCTGGCCTTGCGTGAAGTGCGCGATGGCGGCGCGGTGATCGCTGCGCAAGTCAACAACGGGTTTGAATCGGCGAGCGGCTTCTGGGATGCATTCAAGCGCGTATTCGGCGCGCCGCCGAGCCATGCCGATCAGGTCAATTGCTTGCAGGCGCGCTGGATCGAAACGCCGCTGGGTGCGATGCTCGCATTAGCGAATCAAGACGGCCTGTACCTGCTTGAATTCGTTGACCGGCGCGGCCTGGAGAACGAAATCACCGCCATGCGAGCGCGAATCAAATACCCGATTGTGCCGGGCAACAATGCGCATCTCGACCGGATCAGCCAGGAGTTGCAGAACTATTTCGAGGGCAGAGAAGTCTCTTTTACGGTGCCGTTGATCGTCGGCGGCTCGGCCTTTGAACGCAATGTGTGGGCAAAGCTACAGACAATTCCGCCCGGCCAGACCTGGTCGTATATGCAACTCGCCGAGAGCATCGACAATCCGCGCGCGGTTCGCGCCGTCGGTCGCGCCAACGGCAGGAATTGCCTGGCCGTGGTGATCCCCTGCCATCGCGTCATCCGCGCCGATGGCAACCTGTGCGGCTACGGCGGCGGCATCTGGCGAAAGAAATGGCTGCTTGAGCATGAACAGAAAATTACCGGGCAGGCCACATCAGGCGAAGAACAGATGACGCTCAACCTTCACGAAGATGATTAGATCAAATTCCGTTCGCATGTAGGGGCGACCGTCTCTGGTCGCCCCAGTGTAGGCAAGCGCAGTCTGGGGAGGCCACCGCAGGGCCTCCCCTACATGCTAACGAGAACGCCGACCACGCGGCCTGACAACGAATGATTATGTGAGATGGTTTTTAGACAGGCTCACGGCAATTTCTGCGGCAATGGCGGCATTGTTCACCAGCAGAGCGCGGTTCGCATCGAGCGTATGGCCGTCGGTCAATTCTTTCATCTGCGCCAGCAGAAACGGCGTCAACGCCTTGCCGCGAATCCCATTGCGTTTGGCTGACGCAATCGCTTGTTCGACGGCGCGCTCGACTTCTTCGTGAGGCAGGGCATATTCTGCGGGCAACGGCACGCAGACCAGCACTGCCGAGGTGCCGCCGGTTTGCCAGTGGTTGATCGCCACCTGGGCGGCTTCTTCGGGCGAATCCACCGCGATGTCTACACTCAAGCCGCTGTCGCGTGAATAGAAGGCCGGGAACGCGTTTGTACGATAGCCTACAATCGGCACGCCGAGGGTTTCGAGAACCTCAACCGTCTTCGGCAAGTCAAGGATGGCTTTTGCGCCAGCGCAGACGCAGATTAACGGAATGCGTCCGAGCGCCGTTAAGTCCGCCGATATATCAAACGTCGCGCTCGCCTCGCGATGTACGCCGCCGATGCCGCCTGTGGCAAAGACGCGCAAGCCTGCAAGCGCGGCGATGCGCATCGTCGCTGCGACCGTTGTTGCGCCCCACGCGCGCCGTCCGATCACACCTGCCAAATTATTCAAACCGACCTTTTCAATGGCGCTGCCGTCCGGCGCTCGCGCGTCACCGAAGCATTCGACTTCTGCCGCGCTCAGGCCAACCGTCAAGCGTCCGGCGACAATGCCAATAGTTGCCGGGCAAGCGCCTGCACGCGCCACCGCGGCTTCGCAATCTTTCGCCGTTTCGAGATTGAGCGGACGCGGCAAGCCATGCGCGATGACGGTTGATTCGAGCGCCGTCACGGCGCGCTTTGCCGCAATCGCGCGACGCACGCTTTCAGAGAGATGAAGCGGGTCAGTCATCATGAATTAGTAGGCAGGAGGCAGTAAGCAGTAAGGTGTCAACCTGTGAGTAGCTTTGCGACATTGGCAAGAATGAAACATCCAACGCCGTTACTTTCCTTAACTGCCTCCTGCTTACTGCTTTTCAATTTGCTCGCGCAGATCGTCGAAGTGAACGACCGGCGCAGAGGATTCGGCTTCGAGGTCGTTGCTGAGTCCGGCGCGCCACGAGATGACTTCGACGCGCAGGCCCCTGCTTTTAATATGCTGGACGGTTTCAACGTAATCTCGATCACCAGAAACCAGAATGGCCGTCTCGTAAGCTTGATTCACGGCCAGCATCAACATCTTCGTCGCCAGCCCCACATCGACGCCTTTTTCAGCATAGCTGGTATGCTCGTGACCGCAGTCATTGCAGCGCTGTGTGCGCTTGCCGAGCGGATAGAGCACCACTTCCCAGCGCAGGTTTTCTTTGAGGAACTGATAGAAGGCCGTCGCGCCGTCGCTCGGCGGGTCGGTTTCAGAAGCGAAGAAGTAGGTCTGCCAGACTTCGCCCTTCTCTTCGAGAAAGCGAATGAACTTTTCCCAATCGATGCGCCAGTTGTTATCGGCCTGGCCATGATAGACATTCGCGTTGTCAATGAAGCAGATGGTCTTGCCGCGGGTTGCCGCCATTCATTATCCTTCACGCCGTAATCATCTCACATCGCCGCACACGAATTGATAGCATACTGGTCGGGCCTTGAACGTGGCAACCGGCAGGGCTGCAAGTCGCAGGTCGTCAGGCCCGCTTGCCGCGCCGCTTTTGCTTTGGCGCAATCGACAGGCACGGTTATACTTTTTCGCGCAGTTCAGAATGGCTCTTGGAGGAGAAACTGACGATGGATATGAACGATGTAGTGGCGATCATCTTAGGTGGCGGCGTCGGCCAGCGTTTATTCCCGCTGACGCGCCTGCGCGCCAAACCTGCGGTGCCGCTCGGCGGCAAGTATCGTCTCATCGATATTCCGGTGTCGAATTGCATCAACTCGGATGTGATGCGCATCTTCATTCTGACGCAGTACAACTCGGCTTCGCTCAATCGCCACATCTCGCGCACCTATCGCTTCAGCCCGTTCACCAACGGCTTCGTCGAAGTCATCGCGGCGGAAATCACCCCCGAAAGCCCGGACTGGTTTCAGGGCACCGCCGATGCCGTGCGCCAGTCCTACGCGCATCTTTTAGACTACAAAGGCGAGACCGTGCTCATCCTCGCCGGCGATCATCTGTATCGCATGAATTACGGCGAATTCCTGCGCCGCCACGAAGAGACCAATGCCGATGTCACGGTGGCGGTGACGGCAGCGCGCGAAGAGGACGCTTCGGACTTCGGCCTGCTGAAGATTGATCACACAGGGCGCATCCTGGAGTTCAGCGAAAAGCCGAAAGGCGAGGCGCTCAACCCGATGCGCGTCGACACCTCTGTGCTTGGGCTATCGCCTGAGCAGGCGCAGCGCCGCCCGTTCCTCGCCTCGATGGGCATCTACATCTTTCGCAGGGAAGCGCTCGAGCAACTCTTGCTCAACGACCTGCCGAATGCCATTGACTTCGGCAAAGAGATACTGCCGCATGCGCTGTCGCGCTTCAACGTGCAAGCGCATCTGTTCGACGGTTACTGGGAAGACATCGGCTCGATCAGCGCGTTTTATCGCGCCAACATCGAGATGACGCTGCCGCTGCCGCCGTTCAATTTCTTTGACGCCCAAGCGCCGATCTATACACGCCCGCGCTACCTGCCCGGCTCGAAGCTGTTGGATTGCCGTATTCAAAGCTCGATCATTACCGAAGGCTGTATCATCAACGGCGCGACGGTGACGGATTCGATCATCGGCGTTCGCAGCCGCGTCGAACACGGCGCGCGACTTGAAGGCGTGCTGATGATGGGCGCCGATTTTTATCAAACGATTGAAGAGATGCAGGCCGATATTAATCGCGGTTACCCACGTGTCGGCGTCGGCCCGAATTGTTACATACGCCGCGCCATCATCGATAAGAACGCCCGCATCGGCGCGGGCGTGCAGATCATCAACGAAGTGCGCCGCCAGGAATACAACGGTGATGGATACTACATTCGCGACGGCATCGTCATCGTCCCGAAACACGGCGTCATCAGCGACGGCACGGTGATCTGAAGCGACGCGGCGACACGGGGAAGGAGAGACACGGCGACGCGGCGACGCGGCGAGGGAAAGACACAGAGACTGACCGCTCGCCTTTCTCTCCCCGCGTCGCCGCGTCGCCGTGTCGCCGCGTCGTCTTTCAGGCCCTATGCGCATCTGGTTATCGAAGAACAGCGACGTGCCGTTGCGCGAGCAACTCGCGACACAGATACTGCTGGGCATCGTCAGCCTTGACCTCAAGCCCGGCCAGCGCCTGCCGAGTACGCGCGAACTGGCGCAACGTTTTCAAATTCATGCCAACACCGTCAGCGCGGCTTATCGCGACCTCGCCGAGCGCGGCTGGGTCGAGTTTCGCAAAGGCAGCGGCATCTATGTGCGTGAGCCGGTCAATGTGCGTGAGCCGGTCAATTCGCAAGCGCCGGGCGAGCGGCTCGAACTTGAGCAGATCATCGCGACGCTTTTTCAAATCGCCCGTGATCGCGGCTACACCCTGGCCGAGATGCAGGCGGGCGTCCGCCGCTTCTTCGAGGCGCAGCCGCCGGATCATTTTCTGGTTATCGAATCCGACCCGGAGTTGTGCCGCATCCTGATGGCTGAAATCGAAGAAGCGACGGGCTTTCGCGTGGCGGGCGCGAGTCTTGATGATTGCGCAAAGAAGCTTGCGGGGGCTGCCGTCGTCGTGATGTTTGCCAACGCCGAGCCGGCGCGCAAGCAGTTGCCGCCGAACACGCCGTTGACGATTCTGCGGCTGCGCTCGGTGCCGCAATCCATGCAGGGCCAGGAGCGGCCCGCCGCCGATGCGCTGGTCTCGGTCGTCTCGCGTTGGCCGGAGTTCTTGAAGTGGGCGCACACCTTGTTGGTTGCCGCGGGCATTGACGCCGACGCGCTCGACCTGCGCGATGCGCGCCGGCGTGGCTGGCAGAAAGGTCTCGCCGCCAGCGCGATGGTCATCACCGACGCGCTCACGTCCAGGCAATTACCGGCAGGCTGCCGGGCGCGCATCTTTCGTATCATCGCCGACGCCTCGCTTGATGAACTGCGCCGCTTCAAAGCCTTCGTCACGAAACCCACCTCCTGATCCGCTTGCCGCATCACTTTGCCAGCGTGTGACAGTTGAAAAAAGTGTCACAGCGCCCAACCCACTCGCCTGTCCTGCATCCTATGCTTGCGAATGGTGAATGGTACATCGATGAATGATGAATAAAACGCGGGCGAGGGCTTTCGTCTCTGCCTTGCACATCCCAATTCATCACTTATCATCCATCATTCATCATTTCTGATTTGGAGGGATCATCTATGCGCGCCAAAGTCAAAAACGGCATCGGTCTGCTCATCAATGCGTATCAACTCGCGGCCCTTTGCGTATTGGTCTGGCTGCTGATTGTCGCCATCGCGCTCTTTCTGACCGAACCGGCGCATGGCGCAACCCTTGTAACCAACCCCACATCGCAAGCCACAAGCGATGAAGAGTCGCAGCACAATCAGCTTGCCGCTGCGCGCGCCCATAAGAATCCGCAGGCGATACTGGCCGCCGCGCGCCTCATCTTTGTGCGCTCGGACACCGGATACATGAAGCGCAAGTCGCTCGAAAGCGCGCTGCAACGGCGCAGGGATTTTCAACAGCTCGGCCTGGTGATTACCAAAGACGCGGACGACGCCGATCTGTGGATCGAAGTCGAGCGATTGCCCTTCACCATCGAATTCCCGTTTACCGTGATTGACTCGAAGACCCACATCGTCGTCGCCAGCGGCAAAGTCGGCTCGCTGTTCGGCACCGTCTATGGCAAGATCGCCGACAGCTTTGTCAAACAGGCGCGCGCCGCAAGAGAGCCTTTGCCGCAAAAAAACAGGCCATAGTCCCACCTGAATATCAAAGGAGAACCACGGCGACACGGAGACACAGAGGCGACACGGAGTTTTCTCTGCGATACCTCTGTGTCTCCATATCTCCGTGGTTTGTCTTCATTCGTTGCGGAATCGAATGGCTTGGCCTCGCCGCCCGCCGCCAGTCCTACGCAAAGCCGCCGGTTTTGTGTTAGCATAGTCTCGCCTCAAACTGATTGCTCAACCAGCGTGCAAGACCAAACGAGCGCCCGGATTAGCCATGACGGTTGAAGACTTTCAAAAAGCGTTCAACAAAGAGATCAAAGAAGTCGCGGCGCGCATTCGCCAGCCTTACCACTTCAGCGAAGCGGAACTGGCGGCGGCGCTGCACGCGTCCGCGAAAAAGTATCTCGCGACCATGATCGAGCAAACCACAGGTAATCCCGGCCCCACCGCAGAAGCGCGACAGGCGGTTGCCGATTACTTCACCTCGCTCAACTGTGACGACCTGTGTCTGGCGGTCGCCTGCGCCCGTGGCGATGAAGCGGCGTGGACGGACTTCTATCGCGATTACCGTTCCTATCTGGTCAACATTGCGCGCACCATGACGCAGGACGCCGGGGCTGCCGAACAACTCGCCGACTCGACGTTTGCCGAACTCTATGGCTTGCGCGAATCGGCAGGCGTGCGGGTCAGCAAGTTCTCGTTTTATTCCGGTCGCGGCTCGCTGCGCGGCTGGTTGCGGGCGGTCGTCTTTCAACTGTCAGCCGATCAGCACAGGCAAACCAGCCGACTGGTGCAGACTGAAGAGCCGGACGATATTGATCGGCTGGCCAGCGCCGAGGCCGCCGAGCGCCGCGTCGCGCCCGAAATTTCGTTCATCAACGAGCGCTATCATCTGGGCGTCGCCGCTGCCTTGCGCCGCGCCATACAGGAGCTTGAAGCCCGCGAGCGTTTGCTGCTGGCTTACTACTATTACGAGGAGATGACGCTGCGCGAGATCGGCCAGTTGTTCGACGTTCACGAAGCGACCATCAGCCGCTGGCTGACGAAAGTGAAGAAGCGCCTGCGCAAGCTCGTCGAAAAAAGTCTGGCGCGCGATCACGGCTTCAATCGCCGCGAAGTCGCGGAAGCCATCGCGCTCGCGGCTGAAGAGATGAACCACAGCGTGCGCGAATACCTCTTCGACTCAAGCGAGCGGGCCGAAGATAAACCCGCAAAGAGTGCCGGCAGTGCGGTTGTTCAGCACTGAATGAAATAATCACGCAAGCGGGTCGCTCGCCGCCGTTCTTTAGTTTGGAGCGACCCTGAAGGATGAAGATGTTCCCGAAAACGCAGGATCAGACGATTGACAGACTGCTACGCGCGCAGGGCGGCGGGGCAGGCAAAGCATCGCCGCTTTGTCGAGAATTCGACGCCGATCTGGCCAATGCCTACGTCGAGCGCAGTCTGCCGGCCAGCGAGACGGCAAGCTTCGAGCAGCACCTCGCGGCGTGCTCGCCTTGCCGTAAGTCGATCATCGCTTTGACGCGCATGGCGCAGGTCGATCAGGTGACGGCGCGCACAGACACGGCGGTCGGGCAAACTCAAGAATCGTGGATACAGCGATGGCGCGGTGCGTTGACGACGCCGCGATGGGCGATGGCCGCCGCCGCCGCGATTGTGCTGGCCATCACATTGCCGCTGGTTCTCTCACGTCTCAGCCCGCGCCAGGATCAAGCGGTGGCGCTCAATGGACAATCCTCATCGTCGCCCGCTGTAAGCTCGCCGGCGAGCGACCTCGCTCGAGGAACTGCGCCTGGCGCTGCCATAACCGCCAGCAATAGTCGCGAGCCGAACGCCCAGGGCCGTGCGACGGCAGCGGCAAGCGAGAAGCCTGCGCCGGTCGCTGAGACAAAGGGAGAAGCGCCAGCCGCACCGCCCGCGCGGGACGATGCAGACAAAACGCCTGCGCCATCGAAGCCTGCTGAAGCGCCGCCTGCCGATCAGGTCATTGCCAAAAACGATAGTCAAACGGCGGCAGGCGCCGCCGCGCCCGCCACGCAGCCTGCCACTGATGAAGCGCCGTTGGCGAAGATTGATCCGGACACGGCGAAGAAACTGCCGGAGGACAAGGATGCCGCGCCGGCCAAAACCATCAAGCAAGGCCAGACGGGCGGCGAAGAGCGCGCCAAAACCACTGAAGCGGTGCGCCCTGACACTTATGCGCCGCCGCCGGTGCACGGCCCACGCACAGAGTCGTCCAGGCAAAGGCGCAACGAGGGAGTTGATACAGGAGTCCCTGGAAGGGCATTCCAGCCGAGCAGCGAAGCGGTACGCGCGCCGCACGCCTTATCGCGCAAAGTCGGCAATCATATCTTCCTGCTGCGCAGCGATGTCTGGACGGATAAGGATTACAGTTCCGACAAAGACATGCCGGTTGTCATCGTGATTCGTGACAGCGATGTCTACCGCAGTTTGCTGGCCAAAGAAGAGAAGATCAAACCGTTTCTCACCGGCTTTACTGCCGACCAGCGCGTCATCTTCGTTTTCAAAGGCACGGTCTACAAGCTCATTCCACAGGACGGGGATCGGTAAGCAAATTTCCTATTCATTAAGTGAAGAATGAACCGGCTGCCGCCGAATACAGGTAAACGCGGCAGCCGTATTTCATGATTGCCAAAGGCCCTCTGAATCAAGATTCTTTTGCCCGCCTTTTCGCCGTATAATCATCTGGAAATAACCCCGCCGCAATTCTTTTCTGGAGACCGGGCATGAGCAATTATCCTGCACGATACGAATCCGACACTTTGCTGCGCGATGGCTCGACCTTGCGCCTGCGTCCTATACGCGAAGATGACGTTGAGGCGTTGATCGAGTTTCACACGCGGCTGTCGCCGCGCAGCGTTTACTTCCGCTTCTTCAGCCCGCTGCCCGAACTCAGCCGCGAGCGTGCCACGCAGCTTTGCACGGTTGATTACCATGACAGCTTCGCGCTGGTCGGCGAGCACGCGGGCCGCCTGGTCGCTGTCGCGCGCTATTACCGTGACCATGAAGTCCACGACCGCGCCGAGGTCGCCTTTCTCACAGAAGACGCGCTGCAAGGGCGCGGCATCGCGACGCGCATGCTGGAACGACTCGCCGTCATCGCCCGCGAAAACGGCGTCAAGACTTTCGAGGCTTACGTGCTCGGCGACAATCGCAAGATGATCGATGTCTTCCTCAACACAGGCTTTCAGGTCGAGCGGCGGCTCGACGGCGGCGTATTCTACATTACTTTTTCGATCACGCCGACGCCGGAGCTTGAAGAGAAGCTGGCGCGGCGCGGGCAGGCGGCGGCATCGGCGTCTATGAAAGTCTTCTTTGAGCCGAAATCGGTTGCCGTCATCGGCGCGGGCCGC
Source organism: Blastocatellia bacterium (assembly GCA_039648975.1). GTDB lineage: Bacteria > Acidobacteriota > Blastocatellia > UBA7656 > UBA7656 > DATENM01. The sequence goes on along the minus strand of JBBWZK010000113.1, from coordinate 4,815 downwards.
CGGCGCGGCCAGATCGGCGCAGAAGTCTTTCACAATCTGGTGAGCGCCGGCTTTCAGGGCGTCGTCTATCCGGTGAACGAAAGCGCCCGCGTCGTCGGCTCGGTGCGCGCTTACTCGCGCATCACGGAGATTGCCGACGACATTGACCTGGCCATCATCGTCGTGCCGGCGGCGCGCGTCGAAGCGGCGGTTGACGATTGCATCGCCAAAGGCGTGCGCGGCCTGATCGTCATCAGCGCAGGCTTTAGCGAGACCGGCAGTGAAGGGCGTGCGCGCGAAGCGACTATACTGGAAAAAGTCCGCCGCGCCGGCGTCCGCATGATCGGCCCGAACTGCATGGGCATCATCAACACAGATCCGCAGGTCGCGCTCAACGGCACGTTTTCACCGGTCTATCCGCCGGCTGGCCGCATCGCCATGTCAACCCAGAGCGGCGCGCTCGGTCTGGCCATTCTCGATTATGCGCGCGACCTCAACATCGGCATCTCGACCTTCGTTTCGGTCGGCAACAAGGCGGATGTCTCCTCCAACGATTTGATTCAATACTGGGCCGAAGACCCGCGCACAGACGTCATCCTGCTCTACCTCGAATCCTTCGGCAATCCGCGCAACTTCGGGCGCATCGCCAAGCGCATCGCACGCGCCAAGCCCATCGTCGTGGTGAAGTCGGGTCGCTCGCGCGCCGGCCAGCGCGCCGCTTCGTCGCACACAGGGGCGCTGGCCTCGACAGACCGCGCCGCTGATGCGCTCTTCCGCCAGGCCGGCATCATCCGCACGGACACCCTCGAAGAGTTGTTCGATGTCGCCAACCTGCTGGCGCACCAGCCTGTGCCTCGTGGCCGCCGTGTGGCCATCCTGACAAACGCCGGCGGGCCGGGCATCCTTGCCGCCGACGCCTGCGAAGCGCATGGGCTTGAGTTGCCGACGCTCACCGACGCGACCGTCGCCGAGTTGCGCGCCTTCCTGCCGAAGGCCGCCAGTGTGGCGAATCCCGTAGACATGATCGCCTCGGCGACGGCAGCGCATTACGAGAGAGCCATGCGGGCTCTGCTTGCCGATGAGCGCGTCGATGGACTGATTGTCATTTTCATTCCGCCGCTCGTCACGCAGGCCGAAGCGGTGGCGGCGGCGATTGTCGAAGGCGCGCAGAGCGCCGGCGGCAAGCCTGTGATCGCCAATTTCATGTCGGCGAAGGGCGCGCCGGAAATTCTCGCAAGTATTCCAAGCTACACTTTCCCCGAAGCGGCGGCGACGGCGCTGGCGAAAGTCACGGCTTACGGCGAATGGCAGCGGCGGCCTTCGGGCGTGCTACCGTTGTTCGACAACATTCGCGTTGACGACGCCAGAGCCGTCCTCGACCAGGCGCTCGAACGCGGCGACGGCTGGCTGAGTCCTGTCGAATTGCAGGATTTGTTCAACGCCGTCGGCATCACGATGGCGCAATCACGCCTGGTCACCAAGGCGGATGAAGCCGTGCAGGCGGCCAAAGCGATGGGCTACCCTGTAGTGTTAAAAGCCGTCGGCCCACGCATCCTGCACAAGACGGAAGTTGGCGGCGTACGTTTGAATCTCGCCAGTGAACGAATGGTGCGCGCGGCCTGCGAAGAGATGAGCGCGCGGCTCGGCGAAGAGCTATCCGGGATGATTGTGCAGGAGATGGTGACGGGCGGTGTTGAAGTGGTGGTTGGCGCGACGCTCGATCCGACCTTCGGGCCGCTGGTGGTTTACGGCAGCGGCGGCATTCTGGTCGAGATGTTGAACGATGTCGCGTTTCGCATCAATCCGCTGACCGACGTGGACGTTGAGGATATGCTGAATGAAGTGAAGAGCACGGCTTTGCTGCGTGGTTGGCGCGGCATGCCTGCGGCAGATGAAGCGGCGCTCAAAGAGTTGATCCTGCGCATTTCGGTGTTGCTGGAAATCTGCCCGCAGATTCACGAGATGGATGCGAATCCGGTGAAGGTGCTGGAGCAGGGAGCGAAGCTCGTCGACGCGCGCATCCGTGTCGCACGCCTCGCGGACCCGACACCGACGCGCCGCATCGCTTATTTTTGAGTGACAAGGGAAACGTGATGCGTGATGCGTGATGCGTGACAGGAACATCTTCCTCATTCGTTTCTGTCACATTTTTGAGCAACCTGGCAAACCGCATTGTCACGCATCACGCATCACGCTTCACTTAACACTATCCCATAGATGTGGTGTGCTGCGGTTCGATCTTATAGATCACGCGCACTTCGCCGGACTGGCGACCGGGATAGCGATCAACGCCCATATACTTTTTCGCCATCTTGTCGATATGCGCATCCGCGCCGTCCTCGGTAATTTCTGCTACACGTCCGCGAACTTCGAGATAGCGATAGGGGTTATCCGGGTCCTGTAGGGACAGGGAGACGTTCGGGTTGCGGCGCAGGTTTTTATCCTTCTGCCGTCCGCGCGCCGAATTGACGATGACGTGTGTGCCGTCGTAATCAACCCAGACCGGCGTGACCTGCGGCGTGCCGTCGGGCATCATCGTCGCCAGATTGGCGAAAGCTTTCTTGTCGAACAGGTCGCGATATTTTTCCGGGATTCCTTCTGCCATAGCGTTCTCCTTGATGTTTGCAGTGCGTCTCGCTCATTTAGTCTAACGGTTCAGCGCGGCGCGCTCAAACTCTGACCGGCAAGATGAAAAGAAATAACTTATTTGCCCGCCGGACGATTGCCTGAACTCTCGTTCGGGGTGATCTCAACCGGCAGGCCGTCGCCCCAGCCATATTTTTCAAGCTCAAGCTGTTGCGCCAGTTTGTACAGGGCCGCATCTTGCTGCTCATCAAGCACACGCGCCGTCGCCGGAAATTGACGCCCGCCAAGGCGCACTTGAACTTGCGGGTTGGCGATGAGATTCCTGACCCACTGGGCGCGGTGAAAATGTTCGGCGAGAATGTAGAAGCGGTCTGCGTGAGCGACGAACCAGATTTCGATTTCGCGCGCTAGTCCCGTCTTGCGGCCTGTCGTCGTCAGATAGAGATATTGAATGGCTGAAAAGTCTTCGCGCTCCATGCCTGCGATTCTGCCACAGTCCAGATGGCTACACCAAGCTTGGCTTCGTGAACCGGGTTAGATTTGTGGATCGGACGCCGTCGCCGGCGAGCCGCTGTGGTCAGCGCCGCGCATGACGGTCTGCTCGTCCACATAGAACGAACGCTTGCCGGTGATGCCATACTTTTCGGGCGTCGCCGTCGCTTCAAATCCGTGCGCCGTCACTTTCACCTCGAACTTGTAGCCCGTCAGCTTGCCCTGCGAGGGATCGTTCGCCATGCCGCGCTTGATCAATTCGTCGAGCGTTGCATACGTGCCGCCGGATTCGGCTTGATACATCAGCTCGGCGCGGCCAATCGCCGATAACCGCGTCATCGCCGTCAACTCGTTGGCCGCCGTCACCTGCGGCGCTTGCTCGATCACCGTGGTTTTTGAACTGTCGCAAGCTGCAAAACCAGCCGCCAGCAGCGCCAGCAGCGCCATTCGCGCTAATCGTCTTGTCATTTCGTCTGTGTCCTTAAATGCAGTGAATATCGCAGGAGGCTTTGCCGCAGACAGGCTCATCATAAGACTGATGCGACAGACGAGCAATAGTAATTCAAGCGCCATCAAGCAGGCCGCGCAGGAAAATGTTAGCGTATCACTTGACGCGCTCTTGCGGCGCAGGTAGTTTAGCTGTCGCTTCATATCCAACGGACATTCAGTCATCAACGCGGAGACCTGATGCCTTTAGGTTTGCAGATCGCCTGGCTGTTCATCCTCGCCGTGCCCATCGCCTGCATCGCGTGGACGATGACGCACGAAGAATTGCTGCGCGAGCCGCGCGATTACTGCGCCAGAAAAAGCGAGACCTGCCAGCGATTGCTGCAGCGCAAATTTTTTTATCTGTTCACCTGTGAATATTGTTTCAGCCATTACGTGGCCCTCTTCTTTCTCATCATCACGCGCTACAAGCTGCTTTATACGGACTGGCGCGGCTATCTGATTGCGGGCTTCGCGCTCGTCTGGATTGCCAATCAGTATATGAGCCTTTACGGCAGACTGCGACTCGACATCAAACGCGAGCGCGTCGAGATCAAGCAGGTTGAGAACGAGCATTGAACGGCACGGGCTCTCCTGATGCAACATCAGGACGACGGTCGCCGCTATCCACGGGTTGTCGTTTCCTGCGGACGCCATTGATGCGGCGTCTGCGCAAATAAAAACTCGAAAAGGAGAGAGCTATGGCAAAGACAATTGCAAGCCTGGTTGGTGTGGTATTCATTCTGGTGGGAATCTGCGGATTTGTGAAGCCCGATCTGCTCGGCGCGCATCTCGGAACTGTACACAACGTCATTCATCTGGTGTCGGGGGCGCTGTCACTGTACTTCGGTACAAAAGGCACGCTCGGACAGGCGCGCACCTTCTGCATCGTCTTCGGCCTGGTGTACGGCTTGCTCGGCGTCGTCGGTCTCGTTATGGGCGAGTTGCACCTGCCCGGCGGCCTGATGCTTGGCAAGATGGATCACTACATTCACGTGCTGATCGCTGTGCTTTACCTGATCGGCGGGTTCACCACCAAACCACATACGGTGACGGCGTAATGCCGCATCGCTCAAGGCCAGGCGCGCGCCAGGAGTAACGATCTCAAGCGGCGCGCGCCTGGCTTTGAGCGGCTTCTTTATCAGCTTTGCCGCCGGCGCGAAACAGTTTCAACAGCGCCAGTTCCTCAGGTTCATATTCCGGCTGCAATCGGCGGATTCGGCGATTTCGTTTGGCGCGGAAGGCTTCGAGGGTGATGCCTTCAGCATAATG
>JBBWZK010000022.1:0-10465 GCA_039648975.1 Blastocatellia bacterium | reverse complement strand
AAATTCCCAGCTACGTAGGAGCGCATTGTTTATAGCTCGAGGTGAGTGATTGCGGTCACGCTGCGTCGGAGCGCCATGTCGACTTGGCGCTCCTACGCAGCTTGGTTCAACTATGCGACTGACTTCTATAAACATTGCGTGCCTACGGCACTTATTGCAACATGCGCTCTTAAACGAAGCGGTTGGAAGTAGTGCAAGCTGATCGCAATCGCTGGCGCTGTGCATCGCAACAAAACAAACCGTTAGCGCCGGAGTCTTCGTAGCAATCGTTCTACCTTAAACCCGGAGGACGCCATGAAACGTATCGCACTCGCTCTTGCTTTCCTGTTGTTATCAACCACCGCATTGGCGCAACACGCCGAACACGCCAAGGATGCCAAACCTGCCGCGCTGATGGACGGCTACGGCGAATTGCATCACCCTGTGTCGACGCGCAACCCGGAAGCGCAGCGCTTTTTCGAGCAGGGACTGAAGCTCGTCTATGCCTTCAATCACGAAGAGGCCGTGCGTTCGTTCCAGCGCGCTGCTGAACTCGACCCCGATTGCGCGATGGCTTACTGGGGCGTGGCGCTGGCGCTCGGCCCGAATATCAACGCCGATGTTGACCCGGAGCGCGAAAAGCTGGCCTACGAGGCGATTCAAAAGGCCGTCGGGCTGGCGGCAAAGATGAGCGAGCCCGAGCGTGCTTACATCGAGGCGATGGCGAAGCGTTACTCGAATGACCCGAAGGCTGATTTGAAAAAGCTCAACGTCGATTACAAGAACGCCATGGCCGATCTGGTCAAACGCTATCCCGATGATCTGGACGCGGCGACCTTCTATGCCGAAAGCCTCATGCTGCTGCGTCCGTGGCAATACTGGAGCGCCGACGGCAAGCCCGCCGAAGGCACGCTCGAACTGGTCGCGATTTTGGAAGCCGTGCTGAAACGTACTCCCGCCCACCTCGGCGCGAATCACTCCTATATCCATGCGGTCGAAGCGTCGTTGCATCCCGACTGGGCGCTGCCGAGTGCGCAGCGCTTGAAAGTGCTGACGCCCGCCGCCGGCCATCTCGTCCACATGCCGGCGCACATCGATATACGCACGGGCAATTACGAAGCCGCCGCGCGGGCCAATGTTTATGCTGCCGAAGCCGACCGCGAATTTTTCAAGACCGCCGGCACAGGCAACATGTACGCGATGATGTACTACTCGCACAACCTGAATTTTCTGACTGCCGCCAACTGTATGCAGGGACGCTTCAGCGATGCGCAGCGCGCCGCCGCTCAGCTTGAAGCGCACTTGCAGCAGTATCTGAGCGGGCCGATGGCCGAGATGATGCTGCCGATGCTTGATGGCATGTTAGCGACGCCGACGCTGGTGCAGGCGCGCTTTCGCAAGTGGAATGAGATTCTGGCGTCGCCTGAGCCGGATAAAAAGCTTGTGGTGACGGGCGCGCTGTGGCACTTCGCGCGTAGCCTGGCTTATGTCGCAAACGGCAAGCCCGGCGACGCCGAAAACGAGCAGCAACTTTTTGCCGCCGTCACCAAAACGATTCCGACGGATGCGCCTTATGGCTTGAACACGACGGCCAGTGTTTTCAAAATTGCCGAGCTGATGCTCGCCGGCAAAATCGCGCTGGCGAAAGGCGACAAGAAAGCGGCGATAGAATTATTGAAGCGCGGCGTCGAAGCTGAAGACGCGCTCAGGTACGACGAGCCGGCGGATTGGCAGTTGCCGGTGCGCGAAACGCTTGGCGGCACGTTCTTATTGAGCGGCGATTATGCGGCAGCCGAGCAGGTCTTTCGCGCCGATCTGGAAAAGAATCCGCGCAGCGGGCGGTCACTGTTCGGTCTCGTCGAAAGCCTGAAAGCGCAAGGCAAACCAGCGGCTGCCGGCTTTGTGCAAAAAGAGTTTGAAGCGGCGTGGAAGAACGCCGAGGTGAAACTGCGCGTCCAGGATTTATGATTGACGCGATTCGCACGCGACGAGCCAGCCATTTTGAAAAGCCCCGCAGGGGCGCAATTCAATAGCCCGGCACAACCGCCGGGTCATAGTAGCCACCATTACACAAGCCCTGAAAGGGCGAAATATCGCATTAGGCAATCGCGATATTTCGCCCTTTCAGGGCTTGTCGCTCTATATCCAGTTCGTCCCTGACGGGGCTGGCAAATCTCATGTAAATCGCTTTTTTCTTATCCGGTCGGCGTTTCATTACCACTCGGCGTTTCATTACCACCTGGAGCGAAAGCGCCTCTCACCTATGCTATACCCATCCTGCCGGCCCGCTTCTCTGGCCCAGCCTCGCTCAGAACATCGCTTTGCCCTTGCGTCACGGTGGCGCAATTTGCTTTATTTAATAACGAAGTACCTGAACTCAACTCCAATCCCTGTGACGCTGAGTGATTCCCATCATCTCTAACCCCTGATGAAGAACAACCGTTTCAAAGACTGGCTGCTCAAAGGCAAGGCGAGAGACCACGAAGCCGCGCAGGTGCAATCGCCGCATCATCAGCATCGCTGGTGGCAGGTGATGTGTTTGACGGGCGTCGATTACTTTTCGACGCTCGGCTATCAGCCGGGCATCGCTTTCCTGGCCGCCGGCGCGCTGTCGCCCATCGCCACGCTGATCCTCGTCCTGCTGACCTTGTTCGGCGCGCTGCCCATTTATAACCGTGTCGCCCGCGAAAGCCCGCACGGCGAAGGCTCCATCGCTATGCTCGAAAAAGTGCTGCCGGGATGGCAATCGAAGCTCTTCGTGCTCGTGCTGCTCGGCTTCGTGGCGACGGATTTTATTATCACGATCACCCTGTCAGCCGCCGACGCCACGGCGCATGTTATCGAAAATCCTTTCACGCCGACTGCCGTCAAACATCCCATCGCCGTGACGCTCGTCTTGGTGTCGCTGCTGGCCGCCATCTTTCTCAAAGGCTTCAAGGAAGCCATCGGCATCGCCGTCATCCTGGTGGTCGTTTACCTGCTGTTGAACAGCATCGTCATCGGGCGCGGCTTGTATGAAATCATCACCCACCCGCACGCGCTGCCGGAATGGAAAGCGGCGCTGTTTCACACCTATTCAAGCCCGCTGGCGATGATCGGCGCGGCGCTGCTCGTCTTTCCGAAACTGGCGCTCGGCCTTTCGGGATTCGAGACCGGCGTCGCCGTCATGCCGCTAATCGAGGGCGACCCCAACGATAACGAAGACGAACCGCGAGGGCGCATCCGCAACACGCGCAAGTTGCTGCGCAACGCGGCGTTGATTATGAGCGTGATGTTGATTGCCAGCAGCTTCGCCACGGCGCTGCTGATCCCTGCACAGGAGTTTCAAGAAGGCGGCCAGGCCAACGGGCGTGCACTGGCTTACGTCGCGCACCTGTATCTCGGCGACCTCTTCGGCACGGTTTATGATCTGAGCACGATACTGATTCTATGGTTCGCGGGCGCATCGGCGATGGCCGGATTGTTGAACATCGTGCCGCGCTATCTGCCGCGCTATGGCATGGCGCCCAGTTGGGCGCTGGCGACGCGCCCGCTGGTTCTGGTCTACACCGCCATCGCCTTTGCCGTGACCTTGATCTTCAAAGCCGACGTCAACGCGCAGGGCGGCGCTTACGCGACCGGTGTGCTGGTGCTGATGAGTTCGGCAGCCATCGCGGTGACTTTATCCATCTGGCCGAAAGGCGCAATTCGCTATGCGTTTTTGCTGATCTCGCTGGTCTTCGTCTACACGACGGTGCTCAACATCATCGAACGGCCCGAAGGCATCAAGATCGCCTCATTCTTCATCGCTTTCATCGTCGCCACGTCGTTCATCTCGCGCATCTATCGCTCGACTGAATTGCGCGTCCGACACATCGAGATGGACGATCAGGCGAAGCAAATCGTTGATGAGATCAGTAAGGGCGAGATTCGCATCATCGCCAATCGCTGCCAGGCCGGCGATAGGGAAGAGTATCGCCTGAAAGAGATCGAGCAGCGCGCCGACAATCACATCCCCAAAGACGATCCGGTGGCGTTTCTCGAAGTCAAAGTCTGCGATGCGTCAGAGTTCTCCGATATCATGAAAGTCAAAGGCGTTCACGTCGACGGCTATCGCGTGCTGCGCGCCGAAAGCTCGACGGTGCCGAACGCGATTGCGGCGTTCCTGCTCGACCTGCGCAATCACACAGGCAAGCTTCCGCACGCTTACTTCACATGGACGGAAGGCAACCCGCTGGTTTACATACTGAAATTTATTCTCTTCGGCGAAGGCGACACCGCGCCGGTGACGCGCGAAGTGCTGCGCCAGGCCGAAGAAGACCCCGAACGCCGCCCGACTATCCACGTCGGCGGATGAAGCAGAGGCTAGGGACTAGAGGCTAGAGGCTAGCTGCTAGTCCCGTTAGGGACGCAATGTTTATAGTTGGCAAGTTCGTTTATTCTTCAAGCTCCGTTAGGAGCGCAATGTTGACATTCCGCCCCTACGGGGCTGGGGTTCTTCTCGAAGCTATGAACTATAAACATTGCGTCCCTAACGGGACTGGGAACAGCTTTCCGCCTCTTGCTTCGCGTGCCTGACAACTGCCCGCTGATGCGATAAAATCTCTGCTCTGCAATCATGCAGAGGCCAGGGATTAGAGGCCGGCGGCTAGCTGGAATTAACTAGCCTCTAGCCTCTAACCTCTAGCCTCTATACCTGGAGGAACTATGGCTAGAAAGAAGATCACGGTTGTCGGCGCGGGAAACGTCGGCGCCACCGCAGCACAGCGATTGGTTGATAAAGAACTTGGCGATGTCGTGCTGGTTGACATCATCGAAGGCATGCCGCAGGGCAAGGCGTTGGACTTAGCTGAGACCGCGCCGATTGAAGGTTATGAGTCGCGGCTCGTCGGCACCAACGGCTACAAAGAGACTGCCGATTCCGATGTCGTCATCATTACCTCCGGGCTGGCGCGCAAACCGGGCATGAGCCGCGACGACCTGCTCAAGACCAATGCAGGCATTGTCGGATCGGTTACGGACGAGGTCATGAAGTATTCGCGCAACCCGATCCTCATCATCGTCTCGAATCCGCTCGACGCCATGTGTCACGTCGCGCTGAAGCATTCGGGTCTGCCGAAAGAGCGCGTCATCGGCATGGCGGGCGTGCTGGATGCAGCGCGCATGCGTTGCTTCATCGCCGAAGCCTTGAACGTCTCGGTCGAAAACGTCACGGCGTTCGTGCTCGGCGGGCACGGCGACACGATGGTGCCGTTGCCGCGTTACTCGACGGTCGCCGGCATTCCGCTGCCGGAGCTTTTGCCGCAGGACAAGATTGACGCCATCGTCAAGCGCACGGCGGGCGGCGGCGCGGAGATCGTCAGCCTGCTCAAGACCGGCTCGGCTTATTACGCGCCCTCGGCGGCGGCGGTCGAGATGACCGAAGCGATTCTCAAGGACAAGAAAAAAATCCTGCCCTGCGCCGCCTATCTCGAAGGCGAGTACGGCATCAACGGCCTGTTCGTCGGCGTGCCGGTGAAGCTCGGCGAGCGCGGCATCGAAGAGATCATTCAGATCAACCTGATGACCGACGAGCGCGCTGCCTTGCATCGCTCGGCGGCTGCCGTGCAAGAACTGGTTGATGTCATGGGACGGTGAGGACGACGCGTCGCATTCCCTGGGAGCTTCACGCTATGATCAAAGATTTCTTGTATGAGTATCATCGCTATCGCAGCATCGGCCTGAAAGCCATCGCGCAGGTTTCTGATGAGGCGCTCAATCAGGTGCTCGGCTCGGATAATAACTCGATTGCCATGATCGCGCGGCACATCAGCGGCAACCTGCGTTCGCGGTTTACCGATTTCCTGACCAGCGACGGCGAAAAGCCGTGGCGCGATAGAGATTCGGAATTCGCTGATCAGACTTATGACCGGCAAGCCGTTGAGCAGATGTGGGCCGATGGCTTCCAGGTCGTCGAAGATCAACTGGCAGCGATGACCGATGCCGACCTCGAACGACAAGTGACGATTCGCAAGCATGCCTTATCGGTCAATGAAGCGCTCTGTCGATCCGTCGCGCATACGGCTTACCACGTCGGCCAGATCGTTCTGCTGGCGCGCATCTTGAATGCAGGCAACTGGCAGTGGATCAGCGTTCCCAAGGGCAAATCGCAGGAATATAATCTGAACCCGACGATGGAAAAAAAACCTGAGTGATCGCCGCCGCGTTTAGGCCGTCGCGCGAATGGTGTTCGATTGCTTTTCGTTCGCCGATACATCTCGACGTTCGCTTATCATTCCGAGAATTTGCAAACGTGGGGACAGAGCGCCTGTCCCCACGTTTCGGCCTTATATGCCGCCGCGCGTTTGACTGGCGCTTTGCGAACTGGCCGTGCCCGACTGCTGGCCGAGCAATCGCCCCAGATGCTGCATGAGTTGCTGCACCTGTTGCATGTCCTGCTGGCGAATCTGTTCAAGCAACTGCCGGAGTTCGTTGTCATTCTGCGCGTCACGCAGATATTTGTCGTAAGCTTCCAGAGCTTGCGACTTTTCCTGAATGACCGTGATCAGGTCATAACACAGATTATCGAGCGGGAAGTTGCCGCCCTGGTTTGCGGTATTTTGGTTTGCCATAGATTCTCCACCTTTCTTTGAGATTTACTTCACCATCTTTAACCGCAATCGTCATGCCAGTCGCTTGCGCGGCAGTTGCAAGTTTCATATCGCCTGGCGCATCGCGACGGAGGGCGTGGACGGCATGCCTCACCAGCGCGCTTGTGCGAATTCATCGGATGGTGTTAGAACAGAAACAAAGGACGCAAGTATATTTTAGATTTTGGATTTTGGATTGAAGCAGCGCTGTACGGTTAACGCCAATGCCGTTGATTCTCCTAATCCAAAATCCAAAATCTAAAATCCAAAATCGTTATGCTTCCAGCATACTTTCTCAAGACCAAGCTACTGCCGCCGCGACTGACGACGCGTGTGCTCGCGCGTCCACGGCTCATGGAGCGCATGCGCGACTTTCTCGACCGGCCCGCGACCATTCTGTGCGCCAACGCCGGCTGTGGCAAGACGACGCTGGTGACCGACTTCATCCGCTCGTCAAGGCTCCCGGCAGTCTGGTATCAGATCGATCCGGCGGACGTCGACCTGGCCGTCTTCTTCGGCTATCTGGTCTGCGCGCTGCGCCAGCGCCAGCCGGCCTTTGGCGGGATCACACTCGGCCTCATCGCTGAAACCGAAAACCTCTCGCAGAAAGCCAATCAACTGGTCGACGTCTTCATCAACGAAGTCAGCGAAGAACTCGAAGAGAAGACCATCCTTGTGCTCGACGATTATCATCACGTCGATTCGAGCGCGCCCATCGCCGCCGCCGTCGACCGCCTGGTGCAATATTTGCCCGACGTATTGCACCTGATCTTCACGACGCGCTCGGTGCCAAATCTGTCCGTCATGCGACTGCGCAGCAAAGGCATCATCGGCTTTCTTACGCGCCAGGATTTGCTGTTCACGCCGGCGGAAGTCGAGCAGTTGTTTGCCGAGACCTTCGGGCAGAAGCTGCCGTCTGAGATGGTCAGCCGCTTTCACGAGAAGACCGACGGCTGGGTGACGGCGCTGCAACTGATTCAACAATCGCTCGACCACGCCGAAGACGGGCGCGGTGCGGCGGCGAGCGCCAACCGCGCCTTGATCGAAAGCGCTTTGCAACAGTCGGAGATGGAAGTCTTCGATTATTGTGCCGAAGAGGTCTTGCAGTTTGAAACGCCGGATACACGCTTGATGATGGGCCGCCTGTCGCTGCTTGATCGCATTGATCCGGCCATCTGCGAAGCGGCCTTCGGCATTGCCGACTGCACGACAGAGCTACGCAATCTGACGCGCCGCAATGTGTTCATCGCGCAAGCCTACGGCAGCGGCGCGGAAGAATCCTATCGCCTGCATCCGCTGTTTCGCAGCTTTCTGACGCGCTGGCTGACGAACGAAGCCGGCCCGGATGAAGTCAGGCGCTTGCACAAAGCCTGCGCGGCTTACTTTGTCAGCGTCGAGCAGTGGAGCTTTGCGCTCGATCATTTCACCGAAGCCGGCGCGGCTGAAGATGTCGCTGAGATGCTGGCGGCACACGGCGTCGAACTGGTTGCCGCCGGGCGCTTCGAGACGATCAAGCGCGCCTTCGATGGGCTGACGGAAAGCGCCCTGGAAGCGCACCCACGCGCCCTGATTACGCGCGCCGATTTGGCCTTGATTGAAAGCGATTCAACGCGCGCCGCGATGCTCTACGCCAAAGCCGAGCAGATTGGCCGCGCCTTGGACGACCGCGCGGTGCAGGCCGAAGCACTGCGTGGTCAAGCTTACATTGCGCGGCATACGGGCGACTGCGACGAAGCCATCAATCTGGCAACGGCGGCCATAGAGCTTGCGCCCGAGCACCATGCGCTGCGCGCCCGCTGCTTCAATACCATCGGCCTGTGCAGCTTTACGGCGCGGCATGACAGCGACGGCGCGATCCGTAACTGGCGCGCGGCGCTCGACGAAGCCAGAGAGGCCGGCGATGACCGCTTCGCGCGTATCGCGCTGCACAATCTCGGCCTGCCTTCTTCGCTTGAAGGCGATTTTCACGAAGCCCTGCGCTGGCTGTCGCAAATGATCGACGGCGAGGCATCTGTAAGCCAGGCCACAAAAGCCGACGCGCCGCCGTTTCCGCAAGAAGCCATCGCGCATTTGAACATCGCGCGGCTGAAGATCGTCCAGGGCCGTCTTGATGAAGCCGAAGCGCATCTCGAACGGGCGCTTGAACGCTGCCAGTTGTTCAACCTGAAGACGGCGACTGCTGAGACCCTGGAAGCCTTCGGCAATCTCTACCGCGAGCGCAATGAGTTTACGCGGGCGCTGGATTTTTATGATGAAGCAGCGCGCGCCTACCGCGATGCAGGGGTGGCGCTGACGGATAATGAGTTGCTCGATGAGCGTGCGGTGCTCTATCTGCGCATGGGCGAAGTGCGCATGGCGACGCGCGAGGCCGACGAATATTTTCGCGCACGAGCTTCGCGGTCGGACGTTGAGCGTTCGACGGCATTGATTACGCGCGGGCGCATCGATCTGGCGGCGGGCCGCATCGATGAAGCCGAAACGGCGCTCGCGGAAGCGGCGCGGCTGGCGAGTGAAAGTAAATTGCGCTACAACGAAGCGCGCGCCGAAATGTCGCTGGCGCGCGTGCTATGGGAGTCCGAGCGCCATGCGGAAGCGCTCGCGCATCTGGAGCGCGCCGTCGAATTGTCGCGCCGCTACGATTACGCTTACTGGCTGGCGGGCGAAGCCGTGCTGGCGCCCTTGCTCGTTCAAGCCGCGATCAGCGCCGGCATCGCGGTCGATTATCTGGCGCGCATCGCGCCGCAGAAAACCGCGGAAGCGGCGGCAGCGCCAGGTAGTTTATCGCCGGCAGAGAGCCTGCGGGCGAGCGCCGCGCCAGCCGGCAGCTTGCGCCCGGCCACGCCGGTTGAGTTGTTCATCGAGCGACCGAATGTCGATCTAGCGATTCGCCTGTTCGGCGCGGTCGAGGTCTATCGTGACCCTGCGGAGCCTCTGAAAGAAGCCTGGCGGCTGATCAAATCGCTGCACATCCTTTGCTACATCGCCTCGCGGCGCAATCATCGCGCGCCGAAAGAGCAGATCATTGAAACCTTCTGGGGCGATGCCGATACCGAAACCATCGCCAAGAATTTTCATCCGACGATTTCGCATCTGCGCAAAGCGCTGAACACCGGGCAGGTGGTCAAAAAAGATTTCGTGCTCTACCGCGAAGGCGCTTACCTGCTCAATCCGCAATATCAATATCGCATGGATGCGGAAGAGTTCGAGCGCCTCTTGGGCGATGCCCGCGAGGCGCGGCGCAATGACGACGACGAAGGCGCGGCGCAATTGCTGGCCGAAGCCATCAAGCTTTATCGCGGCGATTTTCTCGAAGAGCTGTATTACAACTGGGTCGAAGAATTGCAGAGTTATTATCGCGATCTCTACTTCGAGGCGTTGAAAGAATTGATTGCGTATCACGGCGGGCGCGGCAGCCACGAACAGGTGGTGCGCTACGGCCAGATGCTGCTGGCGCGCGACCCGTATCAGGAAGACGTGCATTGCGCCTTGATGGAATCGCATGTGGCGCTGGGCAACCGCGCGGCGGCGATTGATCAATTCGACGGCCTGCGCCGCATGCTGCGCAGCGAACTAGGCGTCGCGCCGCTGCCGGCGACCATCGCGCGCTACGAAGCGCTCATCAAGTGAGCCGCCTTTTTTCCGTTCCTGTTCTCTCACTCTAGAGCAGTTTTCAATTGGATGTACGGGCGCAAGCTAACAGCTTGCGCTACATGGCAAACGCATTTGAAAATCGTTCTAGAGCAGATATCAATTGGATTAAGCCGCAATCATGTAGGGGCGGGCGTCTGCGGCCCGCCCCAGACTGCGCTGGCGGACTCTGGGGCGACCACCGCAGGGTCGCCCCTAGATGCTAAACCCATTTGAATACCGCTATAACA
>JBBWZK010000004.1:0-10080 GCA_039648975.1 Blastocatellia bacterium | reverse complement strand
CCGCGCCGAATCTCGGCACGAAGGAACTGAAAGGCTACAACCTGCAAATGGCGCTCGAAAAGCAACTCGGCAAGCCCACCCGCGTGCTGAACGATGCCGATATGCAGGGCTACGCGGCAATCTCAGACAGGGCATCGAGATGGTCGTCACGCTCGGCACAGGCTTCGGCTCGGCGCTCTTCATGGATGGCGAGCTTGCGCCGCATCTTGAGATTTCGCATATACCGTTTCGTCAGGGCGAGGATTACGACCAGCAAGTCGGCAACGTAGCGCGCAAGAAGATCGGCAAGAAGCGCTGGAACCGCCGCGTGCAGCGCGCCATCAAAGCGCTGCGCATCCTGACGAATTTTGATCGGCTCTACATCGGCGGCGGCAATGCCGATAAGTTGGCCTTCGAGCTTGAGCCGGATGTGCAGATCATTTCCAACGAATATGGCGTGCGCGGCGGCGCGTGGCTGTGGCGGTCAAAAGTGAAAAAAGATGCGTGATACGTGATGCGTGGTGGGTGTTGCGTGGTGCGTGACCATAACGCTAACTCTAAACCGGCTTGTTGCGTATTTAATCACGCATCACGCATCACGCACCACGCGCCACGCAAGATGAAGAGGTGAATGGATGTCTACGAAGATGTTGAATCGTTCGGACGCGCAGGTGCGCGTTTACCACGACGCCGGGGAGGTCGCCTTAAAAGCGGCGCGACATTTTGCGCGGCTGGCCGATCAGTACGTGCTCGGTTGCGGCAGATTCACGGTGGCGTTGTCGGGCGGCTCGACGCCGCGCGCCATGTTTGCGCGGCTGGCCGAAGCGCCGTTTATCGACACGGTGCCGTGGGAGTCGATCTATTTTTTCTGGGGCGATGAACGCACGGTGCCGCCTGACCACTCGGATAGCAATTACCGCATGGCCTGGGAGACCTTGCTCTCACGCGTGCCGACGCCTGCGGAAAACATCTTTCGCATCCCGGCTGAACTCCCTGATCCGCAACGCGCCGCCGACCAGTACGCGGCAACCTTGATCAACTTCTTCACGAAGCAGGCGACGCCGTCAGGCACCGCGCCGCTGGCCGGCGTACCGCGATTCGATCTGATCTTTTTAGGCATGGGGCCGGACGGCCACCCGGCCTCGCTGGTTCCCGGCACGACGGCGCTGCACGTGACGGATAAGATCGCTGTGGCGAATTACGTCGAAAAATTCCAGACGTATCGCATTACGCTGACCGCGCCCGTGATCAACAACGCGCGCAACGTCACCTTCGTCGTCGCCGGAGCCGACAAAGCCGAAGCGCTCCACGAGGTGCTTGAAGGCGCGTACCAGCCGGAATTGTATCCGAGCCAGCTCGTCCATCCGCAACAGGGATCGCTGCTGTGGATGGTCGACGAAGCCGCCGCCGCGCAGCTCACACAGCCGCACGAAAACGAAAAGTGAGAGCGTGTTTGAACCCTGAGCTCCGTAGGAGCGCAATATTTATAGTCAAGGACGCTACTGATGATTCAAGCTCTGTCAGGAGCGCAATGTCGACATTTCGTCCCTACGGGACTGGTCTTTCTCTACAGCTTTTACTATAAACATTGCGTCCCTACGGGACTTCTCAGACTCACTCAAAACTTGACTGGCTTTGCATTGTTGCATCAAGTTGTTCGATATATGGCTTAACTCAAACCCACAACAACCGCACCACGCGGTAAACGAGGATGATAAATATGAGCGCACAGAGCAAACCTGAACTCGCCAAAATCGGAATGGTCGGACTCGCCGTCATGGGCGAGAATCTCGCCCTCAACATCGCCCGCAACGGTTACCCAATCGCGGTCTACAACCGCGACACGACGAAAGTCGACAAGTTCCTCGGGCGCGCCGAGTCGCACGCCGAAGGCCAGCAGGTCATCGGCGCTTACTCCATCGAAGACTTCGTCAAGTCCATCGAGCGACCGCGCAAGATCATCCTGCTGGTCAAAGCCGGCGGCGCTGTAGATGCCGTCATCGATCAGCTCAAGCCGCTTCTGGAGCAAGGCGATATCATCATCGACGGCGGCAATTCGTTTTATAAAAACACCATTGAGCGCGAAAAGACGCTGAAAGCCGAAGGCTTCAACTTCATCGGCTGCGGCGTCTCGGGCGGCGAGAAAGGCGCGCTCTGGGGGCCTTCGCTGATGCCCGGTGGCGACCGCGCCGCTTACGAAGAACTGCGCCCCATCTGGGAGAAGATCGCCGCCCAGGTCGATGACGGCCCCTGCGTCACCTACGTCGGCCCGGACGGCGCTGGCCACTTCGTCAAGATGGTGCATAACGGCATCGAGTACGGCGATATGCAACTGATCGCCGAAGCCTACAGCATTCTGCGCAACACGCTCGGCCTCGAAGCCAGCGAGCTTGCCGATGTGTTTGCCAAGTGGAACGAAGGCGAGTTGAATTCGTTTCTCATCGAGATCACGGCGCAGATTTTCCAGGTCAAAGATAAGCAGACCGGCAAGGCGCTCGTCGATGTGATCCTCGACGTTGCCGGCCAGAAAGGCACAGGCAAGTGGACATCCGACGTGGCGCTCGATCTCGGCGTCGTTATTCCTACCATTCAAGCCGCCGTCGACGCGCGCGTGATGTCGGGCTTGAAAGACCAGCGCGTCGAGGCCAGCAAGCAACTCCCCGGGCCGACGGTGCGTTATGATGGCGACAAGCAGGCGATGATTGACGCGGTTCACGACGCGCTCTATGCCTCGAAGATTTGCTCTTATGCGCAGGGCATGAACCTGATACGGCGCGGCTCGGACGAATACCAGTGGAATATCAATCTCGGCGAGTTGAGCCGCATATGGAAAGGCGGCTGCATCATCCGCGCGCAGTTCCTCGACAAGATCAAGCAGGCCTATCAACGCCGCCCCGATCTGCCGAACCTGCTGCTCGACCCGGATTTCAACGCCTGGGCTCTGGAAGCGCAGCCGCGCTGGCGGCAGGCGGTGACGACCGCCGCCAGCATGGGCATCGCTGTGCCGGCGATGTCGGGCAGCCTCGCCTACTTCGATATGTATCGCACGGCGAATCTGCCGCTGAACCTGACGCAGGCGCAGCGCGACTTCTTCGGCTCGCACACCTACCAGCGCACGGATGATCCGAGCGGCCAGTTCATCCACACCGAATGGGAAGAAGAACTGGAGAAGCAGTAGTCAGAGGTCAAAGGTCAGAGGTCGGAAGTCAGAGGTCAGAGTGTTTTTAAGAAGTCCTGTAGGGACGAAATGTTTATAGTTGCAAGCATCGAAGAACATCCAAGCCCCGTAGGGGCGGAATGTCAACATTGCGCTCCTGACCGAGCTTGGATTTTTATCGACAATGGTTACTATAAACATTGCGTGCCTACGGCACTGAATTCACGAGCACGCTAACACTCATTAACCAACTTTGAAGACGATTGAGGACTGAACCATGTCGAGCACCAACACAAACGATAATCCACTAAGACAGGGCATCCGGCTTGAGAAGACGGCGGAGCCTTGCGTCGTCGTCATCTTCGGGGCGTCGGGCGATTTGACCAAACGCAAGCTCGTGCCGGCGCTCTACAGGCTCGTGCAACAGCGGCTCTTGCCGGCTGAATTCGGCATCGTCGGCGTCGCCCGCTCACCGATGAGCGATGACGATTTCCGCAACAAGATGAAAGATGCCGTCATGACTTTTTCAGAGGCCAAGAGCGTTGATGAATCGGTCTGGCAAAGCTTCGCGCAGGGCCTCTACTACGTCTCCGGCGACATCAACGACCCGAAGGCTTACAGCCAGCTCAAAGAGCGGCTCGAACAGATCGACGCCGAGCGCGGCACCGCCGGCAATCGCGTCTTTTATCTGTCGACCGCACCGTCGCTCTACAGCGAAGCCATCGAACAGCTCGGCGCGGCTGATCTGGCAAAGCCTAAGCCTGGCGCGTGGGTGCGGGCGATCATCGAAAAGCCCTTCGGCCACGATCTCGAAAGCGCCAAACAATTGAACAAGGATGTCGCCAAAGTTTTTGAGGAAGAGCAGGTCTACCGTATTGACCACTACCTCGGCAAAGAGACGGTGCAGAATCTGTTGGTTTTTCGCTTCGCCAACGGCATCTTCGAGCCGATATGGAATCGCCGTTACATTGACCACGTGCAGATCACCAACGCCGAAGCCCTGGGCGTCGAAGGGCGCGGCGGTTATTACGACACCTCCGGCGTGCTGCGCGACATGATTCAAAATCACGTCTTCCAGGTGCTGTCGCTCGTGGCAATGGAGCCGCCCATCAATCTGTCAGCGACTGCCGTGCGCGACGAAAAGATCAAGGTGATGTATGCCGTGCATCCTGTGCCGGTTGATCAACTCGACGAGGTCGCCGTGCGCGGCCAGTACGGGCCTGGCTCAATCGCCGGCAAAGAGGTGCCGGGCTATCGCCAGGAAGCGGACGTCAATCCCGAATCGAACACCGAGACCTTCGCGGCGCTGAAGTTGTATTTCGACAACTGGCGCTGGGCCGATGTGCCGTTCTACATTCGCTCGGCCAAGCGTATGCCGAAGCGCGTCACAGAGATCGCCATTCAATTCAAACAAGCGCCGCTGCAACTGTTCAGCAGCATCCCCGATCAGCAGTTCGAGCCGAACGTCCTGATCGTTCGCATTCAACCTGACGAAGGCATCACGCTGCGAATCGGCGCGAAGATTCCCGGACAGACGACGCGCATACGCTGGGTCAACATGGACTTTCGCTACGGCGCATCGTTCGGCGTGTCGTCGCCTGAAGCCTACGAGCGGCTGCTGCTCGATTGCATTCTCGGCGATTCGACGCTCTATGCGCGGCGCGATATGACCGAGCGCGGCTGGGAGATTGTCCAGCCGATCCTCGACGCCTGGGCGAACCGTAAGGCAGACTTCCCCAATTATGCCGCGGGCACCTGGGGGCCGAAGGCCGCCGACGAGTTGATCGAACGCGACGGGCGAGAATGGAGACGACCATAATGATTTGAAATTTGCCATTGGCGATTTCACATTGTAATCAAGGGGAAAAAACATGAGTGCAACAACTACCATTAATGTCGGCGCCATCGAGAAAGAATTAACCTCGCTGTGGAAGCAGGCATCGGAAGATGAGACGGGCGGCGTCGTCCGCGCGTCGATTCTCAACCTGATTGTCTACGTGTCTGAGCCAGCGGAATCCCGTGCGGTTGTCGATATTGTGATCGATGTGACGGCGTCGCACCCGTGCCGCGTCATCTCGCTAGTGGCCGACCGCGCTGCGGAATCGAAGCTGACGGCGGAGGTGACATCGCGCTGCACGCTGCCGACGCCGACCTCGAAGCAAGTCTGTTGCGAGCAGGTGACGATTACCGCAAGCGAAGATCATCTCGACGAAGCGCCGAGCGCCATCGTGCCGCTGCTGATTGCCGATCTGCCGGTTTATCTGTGGTGGCGTGCCGAGCCGAAGGCTGAAGATAAGGAACTCTACGGGTGGCTCGCGGACATCGCCGACCGCGTGGTCATCGATTCGGGAAAATTCAATGATCCGGAGGGCGATCTGGCCAGCATTGCCAAGGCGCTCGGCGGCGCGGCGCGCGGCCCGGCATTGAGCGATGTGAACTGGGCGCGGTTGACCGCGTGGCGTGCGCTGGTTGCCGGATTTTATGACGTGCCGGAGTATCGTCCGCTGCTCAAGCAAATCGAACGAGTGACGATTGAGTATGCCCCGCCGGCAGATAGCGCCGCAGCCATTTCGACGCGGGCGTTGTTGCTCGGCGGTTGGATAGCCAGCCGCCTCGGCTGGCAACTCAGCAAGGCCGCGACCAGACGCGATGATAAGTCTGCGTTGTTCGAGTTCAGCGCCAATGGCCGCACCGCGCAGATTGAGTTCCGTCACACGGAAAGGGCGATAGAGGCGGGCCATCTGGCGCTGGTGACGATCACCAACGCGGGCGATTGCGACACCACATGCGCCTTCAGCGTGCGCCGCAGCGCCGACGGCACGCGCATCGAAACCGGCGTGACCCTAGATGAGGAAAAGCGGCCAAAGCGCGTCTTGAGTTATGAGGGCCTCAGCGAAAGCGCCCTGATCGCTCGCGAGCTTGAAATACTCGGCCCTGACCGCGTCTACGAAGAAGCGATCAAGGCGGCGGGCGAGATGATTAATAGCAAGCAGTAAGCAGGAAGCAGATGGCAGGTGGTAGTGAGCCATTCTCAGTCCCGTTAGGGACGAGATGTTTATAGCAGGCAGACGCTAGAAAGACCGAGCCCTGTAGGGGCGTAATGTCAACATTGCGCCCCTGACGGAGTTCGAATCATCATTTGTAATATCCGCTATAAACATGGCGCTCCTAGCGGAGCTTGGCGATGAGTTACTGACTGCCTCCTGAGTACTGATTGGGGGATGCTGAATGATTCTTGCGGGTGACATTGGCGGGACGAAGACGAATCTCGGCTTGTTTGAAACGGCGGAAGGCGGGCTTACGCTTCATGCACAACAGAGCTATCCGAGCCGCGAACACGTCGGGCTTGAAGCCATCGTCAACAAGTTTCTCGAAGGCAGAAACGTGCGCATCACCGCCGCGTGCTTCGGCGTTGCCGGGCCAATCGTCGACGGCCAGTGCGTGACGCCGAATCTGCCGTGGATCGTCAGCGCCGATGCGCTGGCGCGCACACTCAACCTGGAGTCTGTGTCGCTCATCAATGATCTCGAAGCCACTGCGCACGGCATCGCGGCGCTCAAGGCGGACGAATTCTTCACGCTCAATGAAGGCATCTCGATGGCGGGCAATGCGGCGCTGGTGGCCGCCGGCACCGGCATGGGCGTAGCGAATCTGTTCTGGAACGGCAAACGGCATGTGCCGTCGGCATCCGAAGGCGGCCACATCGATTTTGCGCCCCGCAATCCGATGGAAACCGAACTGCTCAAGTACATGCTCAAGAAGTACAGCCGCGTCAGCCTTGAGCGCATCGTCTCGGGGCCGGGATTGTTTAATGTTTACGAATTTCTGCGCGCCTCGGGCTACGCGACGGAATTGCCGGAGGTGGCGGCGCGCTTTGCGACCGAAGATCCGAGCGGCGTCATCTCGAAAGCCGCGCTCGCCGGCGAATGCCGGATGTGCGTCAAGGCGCTCGATCTTTTTGTGGCGATTTATGGGGCGTTCGCCGGCAACATCGCGCTGGTCTTAAAAGCCGTTGGCGGCGTCTACATCGGCGGCGGCATCGCGCCGAAGATTTTAGAGAAGTTGAAAGACGGCACGTTCATCGGCGCATTTATGGAGAAAGGCCGCATGTCATCATTGGTGGCAACCATCCCTGTGCGCGTTATTCTGAACGATAAGACGGCGCTGCTTGGAGCCGCGCGCGTCGCCGCTGAGAATCAGTAAGCAGTAAGCAGGAGGCAGGAAGCAGTTGCCAGTCCCGTAGAGACGCAATGTTTATAGTTCGTGGTGTTGAAAAGAACCCAAGCTCTGTAAGGGCGCAATGTCAACATTGCGCTCCTAACGGAGCTTGAAAATCTATCGGACATGGTAACTATAAACATTGCGCTCCTAACGGAGCTACTTTTGCCTGCCTCCTGCTTCCTGCCTACTTTCCCTTGCTTACTGCCTACTGAAATATGAAAAAGCTCGTCCTACCGATCATCATCAGCTTGCTGCTCCTGGTCGCTTACCAACTGCTGAAGTTTTTCTATCCCGGCATGCACGAGTTGGTCGTGACCAAGTATGTTTTAGCGGCGGCGCTCGCCGGTTTAACCGTGATGTTCGTGCGCGCCATCAGCTACGTGCTCTTCGATGTGGCGTTCGTTAAACGCAAAGGCCGCGAAGCCTCCGACCTGCTGCGCGGCGTGTTGGCGATCATCCTCTATTCGATTGCCTTCTTCTTCATCTATAGCCAGGTGATCAAAGGCGGGCTCGGCCTTGAAGTCGTCGCCACATCGACCATCGTGTCGGTGATCATCGGTCTGGCGTTACAGGACACGCTCGGCAATTTCTTCGCCGGCATTTCGATTCACATCGAGCAGCCGTTCCACATTTTCGACTCAGTACGCATCGGCAACGAGGTGGGCCGCGTCGAAGCCGTCACCTGGCGCACGACGACGATTCGCACCAATAACAATACGGTGATCATCTTCCCTAACAGCCGCGTCGCCCGCGAGCAGATCGAAATTTTCCCATTCCAAAATCTCAACCGCCGCGTGCTGCGCTTTCCCGCGCCTTACAGGATTGCGCCGGAAACCATCATCCCGCTGGTGCGCGAGACCGTGCGCACGCTGCCGAATGTCGCGCCTGAGAAGACGCCTGTGGTGCGCATCGCCGAGTTTCATGATTCGAGCATCACCTATGAAATCCTCTACTGGGTAAGAGATTACATGCTGACGCCGGACATGGATGCACGGATGCGCGAGCATATCTGGTACGCCTACCACCGCAACGATATAGACATTCCCTTCCCGACTCGCCACCTGTTGATGGAACAGATCGAACCGAAAGCGCAAGCGCGCGCCGAAAGCCCCGAACGCTTCATCGCCTCTGTGAGTTTGTTTGAGCCGCTCAACGCTGAAGAGCGCGAGCGCGTGGTCGGCGCGCTGGTCAAGCATCTGTATGCGCCGGGCGAATTGATTCTCAGGCGCGGCGACGCCGGCGAATCGATGTTCGTCATCAGTCGCGGCAGAGTCGATGTACGCTTGCTGCAAGCCAACGGCGACACGCAGCAGGTGGCGGTGCTGGAGCCGGGCAACTACTTCGGCGAGATGGCGCTGTTTACGGGCGAGCCGCGCACGGCGGACGTATACGCTTTGGACGAAGTTGAAGTGCTGGAGATTCGCAAAGCGGCAATTGAGCCGTTAATGCACGATAACTTACAATTGGCCGAAGCCATCAGCCGCCGCGTCGCCGAGCGCCAAGCCGGCTTGATCGCTCACGCGCGCGCCGTCCCCGAAGAAGAAACGCAGCAGCAGAGCGCCAACATCCTGCGCCGCATCAAGCGATTTTTCAGTTTGAATTGAGCCGAGGCAGGTTCGGCACGCCGAGCACTTGTTTGCGGGTGACGGTTGGGAACTGATCGAGAAATTCATCTACACTCTCTCCGGCTTCCAGACGATCAAACAGATTTTGAATCGGCACGCGCGTCTCGTAAAACACTGGCGTGCCGCTGAGCTTTTCAGGATCATACTCAATCAAATCCGCTGGGTTCATACATCACCTCACTTTGAATCTTTGCTTTCCCAAGACTCAGCTTGATAGCCCAGAATCGTCAGACGCCGGGATGCGTGCTGCGCGGGCGGGTTTCGGCCTCGTGCCAGAGAACTTCGTAAATCTGCACGGCGTGGGCTTTGCCTTTCACATGAACTTCGCCCGCCGGGCGCACAGGGAAACGGTCGCTGAGGAGTTCGTATGTCGAGCGGCTGATGATGATCTGCCCGGATTGCGCCTGCTTCTCTAATCTCGCCGCCAGATTGACGGCGTCGCCAATCGCTGTGTAATCGGTGCGCTCTTCCGAACCGATGTAGCCGACCGTCACCGTCCCCGTATTGATGCCGATGCCGATAGAGATTTCCGCCATGCCGATGGATTGCAAATCGCGGTTCACCGAATCCATGCGCCGCTGCATGGCGATGGCTGCCGACACCGCGTTGGTCGCCGCGTCCGGGCATTGCAGCGGCACGCCGAACAACGCCATCATGCCGTCGCCCATGTACTTGTCGAGCATGCCGCGATGTTCGAAGACGATTGGCGTCATGTCGGCGAAGTATTCATTCAACACCTGCACGACCTTTTCCGGTTCGAGGTTCTCAGACATCGTCGTAAAGCCGCGCACGTCGGAAAACAGCATGGTCACACAGGAGTTCGTGCCGCCGAGGTTCAAGGCTTCAGGATTCTTCAATATCTCGTCGACGACGTGCGGCGCCATGAAGCGGCGATATTTGGCGCGCGCCAGCTCTTCTCTGACCAGTTGCTTGTGGGTGATGGCGTTATCGACGGCTATCGAAGCCACCGCTGCCACCGCATTCAGAAAATCGAGATCGTCTTCGCGCAGTATCTTCATCTGTTCGGTGCAGTCAATGTAGATGACGCCGAACGCGCCGGAATTGCCAATCAAGGGCGCGCACATGACCGAACGGATG
>JBBWZK010000485.1:0-19537 GCA_039648975.1 Blastocatellia bacterium | reverse complement strand
CGACAGCGATTCATCACCGCAAAGGCTGCGCCTTTGCCGCAGGGAAGCTGACAGATGATGCCGCGCCTTTGCGGTGAATCTTACATTAACCGCCGGCAATGGCGGGAACGATGGACACTTCCGCCTGCGCCGGCACCAGCGTCGCCAGGTTATCTAAAAAGCGCACGTCTTCGCCGTCAACATAGATGTTGATGAAGCGGCGCAATTCACCTGTCTCTTCGCACACGCGGGCGCGGAAGCCCGGATAGCGCTCGTCCAGCCGATCAAGAATGTCGCGCACGGTCGTGGCGTCAACTTCTACGGCGTCGGCGTTATCAGTCAATCTGCGAAGCAATGTTGGAATGATTACTTTCTGTGACATGTCTTATTCTCCTGTCGCCCTCTGCGGCATGCGCTGCCGGCGCAGGGTGCGCCGGATTGCAAATTAAGCGGTCGCCGCGAGCCCGCTGATGGCCTGCTCGAACTGTTTGATGCGCGGCTCGATGATCACCGGCGGTGCGAGCTGAAGCGCTTCCTGGGTCTTCAAGCCGTTGCCGGTAATCGCAATCACAGTCAAATCAGCCGATGCAAGACGGCCTTGTTCGACCAGCTTCTTGGTTACCGCGACGGTCACACCGCCAGCCGTTTCGGTGAAGATGCCTTCGGTCTCGGCAAGCAGCCGGATGCCGGCCACGATCTCTTCGTCGCTGACATCTTCAGCGTGGCCGCCGCTCTGTTGAATGACGCCCGCCGCCAAATAGCCATCAGCCGGATTGCCGATAGCCAGCGACTTGGCAATCGTCGCAGGCTTCACCGGGCGGATGTCGCGCGAGGCGCGCTTCACCGCGTCAACAATCGGATTGCAGCCGGTCGCCTGCGCGCCATAGACGCGTGTCTTGACTTCGTCTTCAAGCAAGCCGAGTTGTTCAAACTCTTTCAGCCCTTTATGAATTCGCGTGATTAGCGAGCCGCCTGCCATCGGCACGACGATGGCGTCGGGCGCGCGCCAGCCGAGTTGCTCGGCAATTTCGTAACCGAACGTCTTCGAGCCTTCGCCATAAAACGGGCGCAGGTTGACGTTGACGAATCCCCAGGGAAAACGGTCGGCGATTTCACAACACAGCCGGTTCACGTCATCGTAATTGCCGCGCACGGCGATCACCCGCGCGCCGTACACGGAAGTCGCGCTGACCTTGCTCGGTTCGAGATTGTCGGGAATCAGTATGTAGGCGGGCAGCCCCGCCGCCGCCGCATTGGCCGCGACAGAGTTGGCAAGATTGCCTGTCGACGCGCAGCCGACCGCTTCAAGGCCGAACTCGAGGGCTTTGTTGACGGCGACCGCCGTGACGCGGTCTTTGAAGGAAAGCGTCGGCGCGTTGACGCTGTCGTTTTTGAGGTAAAGATTACTGAGGCCGAGCGCGCGGCCCAGCCGTTCGGCGCGAACGAGCGGCGTTGCGCCCGACGAGCGCCCAATGCGCGGCTCACCGTCAAGCGGCAATAGCTCGCGGTAGCGCCACAGGTTCTTCTCACGCGACTCGATCACCTGGCGCGAAAGATGGCGCGCTATTGCCGTGTAATCATAAGCGACTTCGAGTGGCGCGAAGCAGTCTTCGCAGCCGGCGCGCAATGTCTTTTCATACTGGCGGCCACACTCGCGACACTTCAATCCTTGCACGAAACTCATACCTTGATCTCCCCAATTAAGGTTTCTGGTTTCCAGTTTCTGGTTCCTGATTGAGGTCAACGCTATCGACCAGGAACCAGGAACCAGGAACGAGAAACTGCGTAAGCGAGCACAGCCGCGGGCTACTGGAAAAAGAAAAGCCCCGCGCCAAACATGCGCGGGGCCTTCAATCCTTCCGGGCTGTTTAGCAGATTTTTACGTGGAGCAAGTCACCTTATACCTCGCCACGTGGTTGGTTCTTGAAAGAGCAAAATGAAAAGCCCTGCGCTAAACCGTCGCAGGGCTTCGAAAACTCTCCGGCGCTTTAGCACATATTTTACGTGGAGCAAGTTACCTTAAATCACCACGTCCATCATCGGAAGCCTGAGAGTACACTGCCCGCCTGCGCCAAGTCAAATAAGAAATGTTTATCAAGCCAGCGTGGCGTGCGGGTGAACGGGTCAGGGACAGCGGGAAACATCACAGATGAACACCGGCGCTAACATCTGACCTGCGCATCACTGGCACCGGTGTTCATCTGTGAATCTGTTGATCGTTCTTCGGCTTTATTCGCAGCCGATCTTCAAAACGTTGCGATCCTGGTTGCTGGCTTGCGCCGCTTTCAATTCCGGCGTCAAGGAAAGCTCAATGTCGAACTCTTTCAGGTCGCGGGCGAGCGTGCGTACCGACTCGCGCAGAAAAGCGCGGAACTCTGTCTCTTGCGGATAGCGACCTTGATAGCGCAGCAGGTGGCCCATCAATTCGCCGTATTGTTTATTCATGGCATCTCTCCTTACTTCAATTTGATTGCTGACTGATTGGCGAACCCACCGCCTGCTTGAATACTGCGCCCAATGCCAGGGCAATCTCTGTGCCAGCCAGCGACATCGAGGAAAAGTGTGATTAAACGCCGCAAAAACACAGGTTTTTAGTTAACGTCGGCAGTTATGCTAAACCCGCATGGCGAACAAAATTGTTAGAGATTCTTAAATCACAGACAAAATTGTTTTGCGTCAACCGACGTATCGGGCAGCAATGCGAGCAAGTAAACTCAAAAGTCTATAGTTTAGAGATGGTCTATGACCGCTGTTCGTGCGATGCCCGGCAATCGGCGGTCATAGACCGCTTACAGGCGGCAAAGGATGATGGCTTAACGAAAGCGCTCGCAGTCAATTCCATACTTCTTCACCTTGTAGCCGAGGATGCGCTCGGTCGTGCTGAGAAGTTTTGCGGCGCGGGCGCGATTGCCGCGCGCCGTCTTGAGCGCATCCTGAATCAAATCGCTCTCGTAAGCGCTGACCGCCGCATCGAGCGGCAGCCGCGTGATGGTGCCGCTCTCGGCGGCGGTCTGCAACGTCGGCGGCAGGTGGTGTCCGTGGACGACGTGGCCGTCACAGACCAGCACGCCGCGTTCAAGACAATTCTCAAGTTCGCGCACGTTGCCCGGCCAGTGATAGGCCGTCAACATATCTATCGCCGGCGTCGAGATGCGCTTGATGTGCTTGTTGTGCTCGCGCGCAAACTTTTCGAGAAAATGATCGGCAAGCTGTAGCACGTCCGATTTGCGCTCTCTGAGCGGCGGCACAAAGATCGTGAAAACGTTCAGCCGGTAATAGAGATCTTCGCGGAAGGTGCTCTCGGCGATAGCCTTTTCGAGGTCTTTGTTGGTCGCCGCGATGACTCTCACATTCACCTTGATCGTCTCGATGCCGCCCAATCGCTCAAACTCGCGCTCCTGCAAAACGCGCAGCAGCTTAACCTGTGTCGACAGATTCAAGTCGCCAATTTCATCGAGAAACAGCGTGCCGCCTTCGGCCAGTTCGAAGCGGCCTTTCTTGCGGCTTTGCGCGCCGGTGAAAGCGCCTTTCTCATACCCGAATAGCTCCGATTCAATGAGCGTGTCGGGGAGCGCCGCGACGCTGACTTTTATAAACGGCTTGCGGGCGCGCGGCGAGTTGTAATGAATCGAGTGCGCGATCAACTCCTTGCCGGTTCCTGATTCGCCGCGAATCAAGACCGTCGTATTGGTCGGCGCGACCTGCGCGACCTGCTCGTAAACCTGGCGCATCGGGCCGCTGTTGCCGATGATGTTCGTGAAGTCGTAGCGCTCGCGCAACTCTTGCCGCAGGTGGATGTTTTCATCGAGCAGGCGTTGTCGTTCGGCCTCAACTGAGCGCTGCATTCTTAACGCCTGGGCGATCATCGAAGCGATGACCCGCAGAAAGCGCACGGTGCGGTCAAAGTCGCGGTCTTTCTTGAACTTCAAGTCAACGCCGATAGCGCCGACCGATTTGCGATTGAGGGTGATCGGCACAGAGATAAACGACAATTCCTGCTTGCTCAGATCACGGCGCGGCGCGGCGCGATGCAGAAAGAGCGGCTCGCGGCTGACCATCGGCACGACAATCGGCTTGCTGCTTTCGACGACGCGGCCCATGATGCCTTCACCGAGCCGGTAACGCTGCCGCTGGCCGTCGGCAGTGATGCCGTTGGCGGCTTCAATCGTCAATTCGCTGGTTGCTTCATTCAACAGCATGACGGCGCTGCGAATCATGCCGTGCTGCTGTTCGAGGATTTCCAGCACGCGATGCAGCGCCGCTTTCAAATTGAGCGTGCCCGATAGCGCCTGGCTTACTTCAAGCAGCGTCGAGAGTTTTTTAATCTCGCTCGTCTGGTCTGTCATCGTCCTCCTCGCCCGCCGGGGAAATCGTTATCTTACAAAACTGTCGTTGGATAATCGGTGTAGCGACGCAATTGTAGGATAGCCGGAGGCATCACCTCAAGCCCCATTTTGCATCAGGCCATCTCGATGGAGAGAACTGATCGTCTGATGAATTCAGTTGATTTATAAAATTTTTACAATTTCGTGCTTGACGTGTGCCGCGTGATTGGTTATCGTAGCAAGCGAGTAAGGTCTCATATACGAGTTATGAAACGACTGATGAACCAAATGAACGGCTTTGCATGTTGTATCTGTTGCTGCGCGCTACAAGCGCGCCATGCGGAGCCTTCAGTGGAGGTCTATCAGTCTAAAACGTAATCTCTGAACTTATATTTAGAGTTGCAACCGACCCACCACAGGCTCCGCGCCTCTGGTGGGTTTTTCGTTTTTGAGCCGTGTGATGAGCGAGCAACCGATACAAACTGGCAAGGTTTATCTGATCGGCGCGGGGCCGGGCGATGCCAAACTGCTGACGATTAAAGCCGCCGAGACTCTCGCCGCCGCCGACGTGATCGTTTACGACTATCTCGTCAACCCCGAAACGCTCTGTTATGCGCGGCGCGGCGCTGAATTGATTTATGTAGGCAAGCGCGCCGGCCAAGCCTCGGCTTCGCAAAAGGAAATCAACGGCATTCTTATCGAGCAGGCGCGCGCCGGCAAAACCGTGGCGCGGCTCAAAGGCGGCGACCCGTTCATCTTCGGGCGCGGCGGCGAAGAAGCCGAAGCGCTCGTCGAGGCAGGCATCCCCTGGGAAGTCATCCCCGGCATCTCGTCGGGGGTTGCCGCCGCCGCTTATGCAGGCATTCCGCTCACCCATCGCGGCAGCGCGTCAAGTGTGGCTTTCATTACGGGCCACGAAAATCCGCAAAAACGCCGCCAGGCAATCGATTGGTCGGTAACGGCACACGCCGCCGACACGCTGGTGATCTTCATGTGCGCGGAAACGATTGCCGAAATCGCCCGCAAGCTCATTGAGGCGGGCCGCACGCCGGCAACCCCCATTGCCATCATCCGCTGGGGCACCTACGCGCACCAGGAAGTCTACACGGGTGTGCTTGCCGACATCGCCGCTAGCCAGATAGCTGACTTTCACATCGAGCCGCCGGCGATTGCCGTCATCGGCGAAGTCGTCGCGCTCCGCGAATCGTTGCGCTGGTTCGGCTCGCCGGAATTGGAGTATTCGCTACATTCATTATCTCAGCACGCAACGGCGCAGGTCGCCGGCGTTTGATCGGAGGAGACTCATGGCACTGCCAAAAAGCGAATTCGTGCACCTTGAATACAGCCCGCTGAATCGAGTTGCAGCCATGGCCGAACGCCTCGAAGAGGCTGCGCCGCAGGGCGTGCTCTTAGAGGCATTCAATGAATTTGGCGACGGCGTGGCGATTGCCACAGGGTTTGGCGCAGAAGGCGCGGCGCTGATTGACATGGCCGTGAAGATCAATCCGCAGCCGAACATCTTCTTCCTCGACACAGGCTTCCTCTTTCCTGAAACCTACGAACTGCGCCGCCGCATGGAAGATCGTTACCGTATAGAGATTCGCGCCGTGCAAACCGCCATCACGCCTGAAATACAAGATGAGATGTTCGGCCCGCGCTTGTGGTCGCGCGATCCTGATCTCTGCTGCCGCCTCAGAAAACTCGAACCGTTGAAAGAAGCGTTGAGCGGTTTGGATGCGTGGGTCACGGCGATTCGCCGCGATCAAACGCCGGCAAGGGCGACGGCGCGCGCCGCCGAGTGGGACTTTCGCTGGCAACTGGTGAAGATCAATCCGCTGGTTCGCTGGACGAAGCGCGAGGTCTGGGACTACATCGCAAAATACGATGTGCCTTATAACCCGCTGCACGACGCCGGCTATCCGAGCATCGGCTGTACACATTGCACGCGCGCCGTCCGTGCCGGCGAAGACGAACGCGCCGGGCGCTGGGCCGGCCATGTCAAATCCGAATGCGGCCTGCACGGCGATGCGCCGAAAGTGGTGCCGCTCAAGCTGCAACTCTAAAATTCAAATTGAAAGGAATGCTACAAAACGCATGAGCAAGGGAATAGTCATCTGGCTCACAGGGCTTTCAGGCGCAGGCAAAACGACGCTGGCGTCGGCGCTCAAGTCTGAACTTATCGCGGCAGGCCACCTGATCGAAACACTCGATGGCGATGAAGTCAGAGAGAACCTGAGTCGCGGCCTGGGCTTCTCGAAAGAAGATCGTGACACCAACGTGCGCCGCATCGGTTTCGTCGCGCGACTGCTGGCACGCAATGGCGTGATTGTGCTCGCCTCAGCCATCTCGCCGTACCGGCAGTCGCGTGATGATGTTCGCCAGTCGGTCGAGCGCGACGGCGCGCGCTTTGTCGAAGTCTTCGTGCGCGCGCCTCTATCGGTGCTGGTCGAGCGCGACGTGAAAGGGCTTTATAAGAAGGCGCTCGCCGGCGAAATCAAAAACTTCACAGGCATCAGCGATCCTTACGAAGATCCGCTGACGCCCGATGTGGCGGTGGATAGCTCCTTGGAGACCATCGAGGAGAGCGCCGCGCGCGTTCTCGATCACCTGCTTGAGATTGGCGCGCTCGCAGATCATGCGACGCCGCCGACCATCGCAGCGACGGCAGAGGCCGCCCTGTGAAACCGTTTGGGCGGGGGTGCCGGAAGTCTTAGCTTGCGAAGCGGTCGCTTTCGCGCACCCCCGCTCATCATTCGAGAGTCGTAGGCGAGGGCAGTATGAATATCGAAGAGATCAAGCAGCGCAAGGACGGCCTCGACGTATTGGCCGACATCTATCGTTACGCCGAACTCGGACACCAGGCAATCACGCCCGAAGACGAGGCGCTGTTTCGCTGGTACGGCATCTACACGCAGCGGCCTGCCGAAGACGGTTATTTCATGGTGCGCCTGCGCATGCCGGGCGGCGATTTGACGGCGCAGCAACTCAGCGAAATCGCCGCGCTCGCCAATGAGTATGGGCGCGGGCTTGCCGATATTACCGTGCGGCAGAACATACAGTTTCACTGGGTGCGTGTCGAGAGCCTGCCGGACATCCTCGACCGCTTGCGCGCCATCGGCCTGTCGACCACCGAAGCCTGCGGCGATTGCGTGCGCAACATCATCAACTGCCCTGTGTCGGGCGTTGATGGGCATGAGCTTTATGACACGACGCCGTTGATCGGGCAGGTCAACGATTTCTTCATCAACAATCGCGACTTCTCGAATCTGCCGCGCAAATTCAAGATCGCCATCACCGGCTGCGCCGTGCGCTGCGTGTATCCGGAGATCAATGACATCGGGCTGTTTGCCGTGCGCGAAGCCGGGCGCGTCGCTTTCCGTGCGCGCATAGGCGGCGGGTTGTCAACGACGCCGCGCTTCTCGAAAGACCTCGGCGTGCTGGTCGAGCCTGAAGAAGTCGTCGACCTGTGCGCCGCCGTTGCGGCGGTCTCTCGCGATGAAGGCAACCGCAATAATCGCAAGCGCGCCCGCTTGAAATTCCTTGTCGAGCAGTGGGAGATTCCGCGCTTTCGCGAGGCGATAGAAGCGCGGCTCGGTTACGCATTGCGCCGCGCCGAACATAAGGATGCCGAGCCGATCACCGAGCACGACCGCACACATCTGGGCATACATCGCCAGCGCCAGAGCGATTTGTTTTACGTCGGCATCTCGCTGCTCGGCGGTCGCACGTCGGGTGACGAACTGGCCAAGCTGGCCGAGCTTGCTGAAACCTACGGCAGCGGACGCCTGCGCGCCACCAACACACAGAACATCATCCTGCTCGACGTCAAGCAGGCGAACCTGCCGGCGCTGACTGGCGACCTCGACAAGATTAATCGGGATTACAAACCGAATTGGGCGCGGCGCGGCATCATCGCCTGCACCGGCATACAGTTTTGCAAGCTGGCAATCGCCGAGACAAAAAATCGCGCCGTCGAGTTGGACGATTATCTTTCGCGCGCCGTCGATCTGGAAAACGGCC
This sequence comes from Blastocatellia bacterium, assembly GCA_039648975.1. Classification (GTDB taxonomy): domain Bacteria; phylum Acidobacteriota; class Blastocatellia; order UBA7656; family UBA7656; genus DATENM01. The sequence goes on along the minus strand of JBBWZK010000485.1, from coordinate 11,213 downwards.
CGCGCATCAGCGTCACCGGATGCCCGAACGCATGCGGCCAGCATCACATCTGCGATGTCGGGCTTGAAGGCTCACTAACGACGATTAACGGCAAGAAGCGCGAAACCTTTCAGGTCTTTCTGGGCGGCGGCGTCGGTGAGCACGAGAGCTTTGGCCGGCGGGTCGGCGTGCGCGTTCCGTCAGAGGAACTGGCCGAGCGGCTGGCGCAACTCTTCACGCGCTATAAACAGGAGCGCGGGCGTGGCGAAAGCTTTCAGGCCTACTGCCTGCGCCACAGCAACGAAGAGTTGGCGGCGATGCTCGGCCCTGTGCTGCCGCTCACTGATCCGGCGTCGGCGGAAGTTGAGTCGCGAGTTCTGGGTTGATCAAGCGGGTGCTGTTTCTTATGTGTGCTGAGTTGTATGATTGGGTCCTTCTCCAGGGTTCTTCAGAAGTCATCTGAAGAACCCGATTTTTTAGAAACCGTGCGAAAAAGACAGCCTCCGCCGTCTCGCTTATCAACTGATAAGGATTATCTATTTGCCCGTGTCGGGGAATCGTGTTACCACTTAGTCTGGTTTCAAGAGCCTTGAAGGCCAATTGTTTGGGCGATCAAACGGCAGCAGTCGGCTCGCGTGATCCTCTTTGAGACCGTCAGTGTGCGGTCGCAAGAGCAGCCGGTTTGGCGGCGCGCAAATCACAGCGCGATAACCCGCAGCGGCGACATCACCTCACGGGGCTTTGAATCGAGAGTCATGAATCTGCAAATGCACAGCGAACTCGATAGCCTCATAGAGCCGGCAGGAGCGGGCCTTGCTTCTGCCGTGTGCCTGTCTTCGACCCGCTCGGTTATCGTCAAATCGCTCGCCAATATTATTGTAATTAATGTTATCAGCATTATTCTGCTCATCGGCAACAGCGGATGATGGTCACAGCCAATCGAGAAGCGAAAGGCCATCATCCGAAGCCAAAGGATGATGGCCTTTCAAGTTTTATGGAGTCGTTACCAGTTCATCAGATGTTCAAGAGAAATTCGGAAAGCCCTGAACGGCAGGCCAGCTCAGACAAAGCATAGGAGAATAATTCATGTCGGCAACGACGAAAGCCAACTCGAAACCTCGCACCGCCGTCCGGCTTGACGATGCAGATGGTCAGCCCGCGCCCTTGATGCGCGGCGCGCGCATTCTTTGCGAAGCCCTCGTCAAAGAGGGCGTCGAGACGATCTTCGGTTATCCCGGCGGCGCGGTGCTGCATATCTATGACGAGTTATGCCGCATGCGCGACCGCCTGCATCACGTTCTCAGCCGTCACGAGCAAGGCGCTATTCACATGGCTGAAGGCTACGCCAAAGCCACAGGCAAAGCCGGCGTCGCCTTGGTTACATCCGGCCCCGGCGCGACCAATGCCGTGACCGGCATCGCCAATGCCTACATGGACTCGACGCCGCTCGTCGTCATCAGCGGGCAAGTGCCGCGCAAGCTCATCGGCACAGATGCGTTTCAAGAAGCCGACACGGTCGGCATCACGCGACCCTGCACGAAGTACAACTATCTCGTCAAAGATGTGCGCGACCTGGCTGACATCGTCAAAGAAGCGTTCCACATCGCCACCACAGGACGGCCCGGCCCTGTGCTGATCGACATCCCGAAAGATGTCACCGCCGAAGCCACCGAGTTTGATTACCCGGAGCGCGTCTTCCTGCCCGGTTATCAACCTTACACAAAAGGCGACATCGAACAGGTGCGCCGCGCCGTCGACAAGATCGCTCAAGCGCGCCGCCCGATTCTTTATGTCGGCGGCGGCGTCATTCACGCTAACGGCGCGAACGAGTTGCTTGAGTTGGCCGCGCGCTTGAACCTTCCGGTCGCACCGACCTTGATGGGACTGGGCTGCTTCCCTTCAGGTCATAAGCTGTCGCTTGGCATGCTCGGTATGCATGGCACTTACTGGGCGAACATGGCGATTTCGGAATCCGACCTGATCATTGCCATCGGCGTGCGCTTCGATGATCGCGTCACCGGCGCGCTCGACAAATTCGCGCCGCAGGCTGAAGTCATCCACGTTGACGTCGATCCCAGCTCGATCCACAAGAACCGCCGCGCGCAGATCGGCATCGTCGGCGACGCTCGCAGCGTGATCGAGCAGATGCTCGACGTGCTGACGGACGAAGCCTGCGCGACTAGCCGTGCCAGGCTCGAAGACTGGTGGGAGAAGATCGAAGAGTGGAAAGAGTACGCGCCGCTCGCCTATCAAAAACGCGACGATGTGATCATGCCGCAGCAGCTTGTCGAAGAACTGTACGGGCTCACCAAAGGCGACGCGATTATTTCGACAGACGTCGGTCAACATCAGATGTGGGTGGCGCAGTTTTACCCGTTCAACGGCCCGCGCCAGTGGTTGACTTCAGGTGGATTGGGAACCATGGGTTTCGGCTTCCCGGCGGCGCTCGGCGCGCAGATCGCGCACCCGGATAAGCTGGTGATTGCCTTCGTCGGCGACGGCGGCTTTCAGATGACGGCGCAGGAACTCGCCACCGCCGTGCAGTATAAGGCGAACACCAAGATCGTCATCATGAACAACAACTATCTGGGCATGGTGCGCCAGTGGCAGGAACTGTTTTATGACCGCGCTTACTCGCACGTCAACATGGAGTGGCTGCCGGATTTCGTGAAGCTCGCTGAAGCTTACGGCGCTACGGGGTTGCGGGCGACGCGGCCCGATCAATTGCACGCCACCTTGCAACGCGGGCTGGCAACGCCCGGCGTCGTCGTCATGGACATACTGGTCTCCGAAGAAGAGAACGTTTATCCGATGGTGCCCGCCGGCGCAGGGCTCAAAGATATGGTGCTGAAATAGCCACTATGGAACGCTTCTGAAAAGTCCCGTTAGGGACGAAATGTTTATAGTCGGCAGATGCTAGAAAGTGCCCAAGCCCCGTAGGGGCGAAATGTCAACATTACGCTCCTAACGGAGCTTGAAATTTCATCTGCAACGGTTGCTATAAACATTACGCTCCTACGGAGCTGAATTTTCAGAAATGCTCCGTAAACGAATAAGGTAACAATGAGACACACGCTTTCCATTATGGTTGAAAATCGCTTCGGCGAATTGTCGCGCGTCGTCGGCCTGTTCAGCGCGCGCGGCTATAACATCGAGAGCCTGACGGTTGCCGAGACGCTCGATCCGAACATCTCGCGCATGACGCTAGTGACGCGCGGCGATGACGAAACTATCGAGCAGATCACGCGCCAGCTTGATAAACAAGTCCGCGTGCTGCGCGCCGTTGATATGAACGGCGTGCGTCACATCGAGCGCGAGATGGCGCTCATCAACGTCGGCGCGAAAGCCGGCGCTGAACGCCAGGAAGTCTTGAGCCTGGTCGGCATCTTCCGCGCCAAAATCGTCGACGTCAGCGATGAAGGCATGATCGTCGAAGCGACAGGCGACTGGAATAAAGTCAGCGCCATGATCGATCTGCTCAAGCCGTTCGGCATCCGCGAAATCGTCCGCACAGGCACCGTCGCCATCGCGCGATTGGCCGAGCAGACGCTCGATGAAGAGGTCGCCGAGATGCTCGCGCAGGCCGAAGCGTAGCGGCGCATGTAGCGCAAGCTGTTAGCTTGCGCGAGTCAATGCACAAGCGTAATGACCGGCGCAAGCTAACTGCTTGCGCTACAGCAAAGAGGATTGTCGGGGCGGAGCTAGTCCCTGCCTGAATCGGCTTCGAAAGCTGATGCTTAAATTGTGATGCGCAGGTTGAAAACCACGCGATTCAGGCAGGGACCGGCTGCGCCCCTGACAAGGGTGTGAAGTTCCTGGGAGCGCGGGCATCTTGCCCGCATGTTCTCACATACGAAAGCCTGACGGGCGAGACGCCCGCGCTCCCAGGTGATGTACCAGACCGAAAGACACCGGAGGAAAGTATGAAAGCTTACTATGACAGGGACTGCGACCCTGACTATCTCAGAGGAAAGAAGATTGCCGTCATCGGCTATGGCGCGCAAGGCTATGCGCACGCCAACAATCTGAAAGATTCGGGCTGTGAAGTGATTGTTGGATTGCGCGCCGACAGCCCTTCGCGCGGCAAAGCCGAAGAGGCGGGGCTCGTGGTGCAAGACACCAATGAAGCGGCCTTCAACGGCGATGTCGTGATGATGCTCGTGCCTGACGAGCAGGCCCCGAAGATTTATCGCGAAGAAGTCGCGCCGAATCTGCTGCCGGGCAAACACCTGGCTTTCGCGCACGGCTTTTCGATTCACTTCAAAAAGGTCGTGCCGCCTGAAGAGGTCAACGTCTTCATGGTTGCGCCGAAAGCGCCGGGCCATCTCGTGCGCCACGAATATACACAGGGGCGCGGCACGCCCTGCCTGCTCGCCGTGCATCAGGACCCGTCGGGCAACACCCGCCAGGTCGGTCTTGCCTATGCCTCGGCCATCGGCGGCGGTCGCGCAGGCATTCTCGAAACGACCTTCAGAGAAGAGACCGAAACCGATCTGTTCGGCGAACAAGCGGTCCTGTGCGGCGGCCTGACCTCGCTGATTCAAGCCGGCTATGAGACGCTCGTCGAAGCGGGCTATGCGCCGGAGATGGCTTATTTTGAATGCCTCCACGAAGTGAAGCTGATCGTTGATCTGCTCTATGAAGGCGGCATCGCCAACATGCGCTACTCGGTGTCGAACACCGCTGAGTACGGCGACCTGACGCGCGGCCCGCGCATCATCAACGGCTCGACGCGCGCCGAGATGCGGCAACTGTTGAACGAGATTCAATCGGGCGAATTCGCCGACGAGTGGATGGCCGAGCACGAAGCCGGCAAGCCGCGCTTCCGCGAACTGGAATCGCAAGCCGAGACTCATCAGATCGAAGAAGTCGGCAAGCGGCTGCGCGCCATGATGCCGTGGCTCGGCGAAAAACGATTAGTAGATCGGGCGAAGAATTAAGGATACAGGATACAGGATTCAGGATTCAGGATACAGGTAGGAAAGGAACGGGGTGCGGTGCTCCACCTTCCTCCTGAATCCTGAATCCTAAATCCCGAATCCTGATAGGGGGCAGTATGGGTTTCTATGATTGGGACAAGATGCGACCGGAAGAAATTTCGGAGATGTATACACGCAAGGTGGCGCTCGGTGAAAACCTGATCGTCGCGCGCGTTGAAGTGACTGGCGGCGCGGTGACGCAGACGCACAGCCATGAGCAGGAAGAAGTCGTCATCGTGCTCAAAGGCGCGTGGCTGTTCCATCTGCCGACAGGCGATGTGACGTTGCGCGAAAATCAGATGCTGGCGATTTCTCCAGGGGTCGAGCATTCGTCGGAAGCGCTCGAAGATACGGTTGCTTTAGACATCTGCACGCCGCGTCGTGTGGATTGGATCACTGGCGAAGATCGCTTCCTGCATCAAGACCCCGATCAATATTTGTGGGCTGTATGATTGCGGCTGGCCGATTGGCGAACCCGCGAAACGCTTCGCGCGGATTGCCAGCTTGATCTGAGAGGGAGGGCTTGAAACCACAGATGAACGCGGATGGAACCAACGGAGATGAACACCGATGCTGTGCCGATTGAATCGTTCGGCTGAAGCGTAGGCTCTGGATCAGCAATCTGTGTTTATCTATTTCCCTCATCTGTGTTCATCAGTGGTTTGAAGTCTTCCCTCCCAGATCGCATCCTCCGGTGCTCGCTCGCAGACGAAATCCGCGACGGCGCCAGCGGGTTCCCCAATCGGCCAGCCGCAGCAGAAAGGCTTCCGTTATGAAGGACGACGTTCCTCAACGCCTGCTCTATGACTCGCAATTCGAGCACGACGCCTGCGGCGTTGGTTTTGTAGCCAACCTCACAGGCCACGCCAGTCACGCCATCCTCGGCACCGCCCTTGCAGCGCTCGGCAACCTCTTGCATCGCGGCGCGGTCGATGCCGATGGACTGACGGGCGACGGCGCGGGCGTGCTCACACAGCTTCCTCGCAAGCTGTTTGCGCGTGAGATCGAACGTCGCGGCTTCCTGCGTCCCCACCCTGAAGACATCGCCGCCGGCATGCTGTTTCTGCCGCGCGCCGTTGAAGAGGCTGCCGCCTGTCGCCGCATCGTCGAGCAAGTGCTGGAACGCTTTGGCCTGCTGGTTTATTACTGGCGGCGCGTGCCTGTGGATGAAACCGCGCTCGGCGCGAAAGCCGCACATACCGCGCCGCGCATCGAACAGGTGTTGATTGGCCGCCAGCACGTCGAACCGTTCGAGTTCGAGCAGGTGCTTTACCTCGTCCGCAAAGAGGTCGAGCGGCAGACCGCCGAGATCAAAGGCTTTTACATTCCGTCGCTGTCGTCGCGCACCATCGTCTACAAAGGCTTGATGATCGCCACGCAACTCGCCGGGTTTTACGGTGACCTGCGTGATACGGATTACGAAACCCGCATGGCGATCTTTCATCAACGTTATTCGACCAACACCTTTCCGAACTGGTCGCTGGCGCAGCCGTTCCGGTTGCTGTCGCACAACGGCGAGATCAACACCATCGCCGGCAATCGCAACTGGATGCGCGCCCGCGAAACCAACCTGCGTTCGCGCATCTGGCAACACCGCGTCGAGCGTTTGAAGCCGGTCATCTGGCGGCACGGGTCGGATTCGGCGAGCTTCGACAATGCGCTTGAGTTGCTCACCATGAGCCGCCGCGACCCGCTGCACGCGATGATGATGTTGATGCCCGAAGCGCACGAGAACGCGCCGCACATGGAAGGCGACCTGCGCGGCTTTTACGAATATGCCGCCTGCTTGATGGAGCCCTGGGACGGGCCGGCGGGCGTCGCCTTCAGCGATGGGCGATTCGTCGCCGCCGCGCTTGATCGCAATGGCCTGCGCCCTGCACGCTACGCGGTGACGCGCGATGGCCTGGTGGTGATGGCGAGCGAAGCGGGCGCGGTTCATCTCGACGACGAGCGCATCCTGGAAAAGGGCCGGCTTGGGCCGGGCCAGATGATCGCGGGTGATACCGAGCGCGGCCTGCTGCTCAGGGACAAGCAGATCAAGCTCGAACGGGCGCGGCGCAAGCCCTACCGCCAGTGGGTGCGCAATCAGATGTCCATCTGTCCGAGCACGCTCGACATGGGATATGCGGTGACGGCGGATGAAGGCGAGTTGATCGCCTCGATGAAACAGTTTGGCTACACCGTCGAAGACGTACAGCGCATCATCGAGCCGATGTTTGACAAGAGCCGCGAGCCCATCGGTTCGATGGGCGACGACACGCCGCTGGCGGTCTTGTCGGCAAAGCCGCGATTGCTCTACACCTACTTCAAACAGCGCTTCGCGCAGGTGACCAACCCGGCCATTGACCCGATACGTGAAAAGCTGGTGATGTCGCTCGAAACGCTGATCGGCCCGCGCGGCAGCCTCCTCGAAGATCGACAGGCACACGCACGCTTGATCAAACTGCGCAGCCCGATTCTGACGGACTCGGATGTTGAGTGGCTGCGTGGCAGTGGCCGACGCGGGTTTCGTTCTGTGACGCTGGCTACATTGTACGGCAGGCGCGGCGGCAAGCGTTCGCTCGAAAATGTTCTGGATGCGTTGTGCGAACAAGCGGTCGCGGCGGTCGAAGACGGCCACGCGATTATCATTTTGAGCGACCGGGGTGCGAGCGATTTGCAATTGCCTATGCCGATGCTGCTGGCCGTCAGCGCCGTGCATCATCGCTTGATTCGCGCCGGCCTGCGCATGCGCGCTAGCCTCGTCGTCGAAACCGGCGAAGCCCGCGAGGATCACCACTTCGCCTGCCTGATCGGTTATGGCGCGCAGGCGGTGAATCCTTATCTTGCCTTCGAGATCGTCGCTCATGAAACGCGCAAGCGCGGCATGAGCATACCGGGGGCGCTCAGGAATTATAAGGCGGCGGTCGAAAGCGGCCTGCGCAAAATTCTCACCAAGATGGGCATCGCGACGATTGCCAGTTATTGCGGCGCGCAGGTCTTTGAAGCCCTCGGCCTTGACCAGAAACTGGTGGAGAAATACTTCACCGGCACGCCGTCGCGCGTCGGCGGCATCGGCCTCAAAGAGATCACTCGCGATATGCTGCGCTTTCACGAAGCCGCCTACACGATGGATAGGTCGCTTGAAGACGCAGGCTATTTCCGCTATCGCGCCGGCGGCGAGTATCACGCCTACAACCCGGCGGTCTTTCGCGCCCTGCACAAATTTGCGCGCGGCAACAAGGGCGAATTCAACACCTATAGCCAGGCGGTCAACGAGCGACCCGCGATGACCTTGCGCGACCTGCTCGATTTTCGCGGCGGCGCTTCAATTTCAATTGATGAAGTCGAACCGGCCACCGAGATCGTCAAACGCTTTGCCGCGTCGGCGATGTCGCTCGGCGCGTTATCACGCGAAGCCCATGAGACGATAGCTATCGCCATGAACCGCATCGGCGCGCGCAGCAACAGCGGCGAAGGCGGCGAAGACGCGGCGCGATATTATCCTTATGCGAATGGTGATCTGGGCAACAGTCGCATCAAGCAGGTGGCGTCGGCGCGCTTCGGCGTGTCGCCCGAATACCTGATGTCTGCCGACGAGCTGGAGATCAAAATCGCCCAGGGCGCAAAGCCCGGCGAAGGCGGCCAACTGCCCGGCCACAAGGTGACGGCAGAGATCGCCGCGTTGCGCCATTCGGTCAAGGGCGTGACCTTGATTTCGCCGCCGCCGCATCACGACATCTATTCCATCGAAGACCTCGCGCAATTAATCTTCGATTTGAAGCAGATCAATCCGCGCGCCCGCGTCGCGGTGAAACTGGTCAGCGAAGCCGGCGTCGGCACAGTGGCGGCGGGCGTGGCGAAAGCGTTCGCAGATGTCATTCACATCGCAGGCCACGACGGCGGCACCGGCGCGTCGCCGCTCGGCTCGATCAAACATGCGGGCGCGCCGTGGGAGATCGGCCTTGCCGAGACGCAACAGACGCTGGTGCTGAACGATCTTCGCGGGCGCGTGCGGCTGCGTGTTGACGGCGGCTTGAAGACGGCGCGCGATGTCGTGATTGCCGCGATGCTTGGCGCTGAAGAGTTCGGCTTTGGTTCTAGTTTACTTGTGGCGCTCGGCTGCGTGATGGCGCGGCAGTGTCATTTGAACACCTGCCCTGTGGGCATCGCCACGCAACTCGGCCACCTGCGCGACCGCTTCACGGGCAAGCCTGAAATGGTCGTCGAGTTTTTCATGTCGCTTGCCGAAGACGTGCGCGCGCTGCTCGCGCAATTGGGCTTCGCCTCGATGGCGGAGATCATCGGGCAAAGCGAGTTGTTGATCGAAAAAGCCGGCGCGAAAACGGCGCGCGACGTGACACTCGATCTCCAACCCCTCATCGCCCAGGCCGATCCGTCGGGCACGCGGCCCCGCCGCTCAATCGGCGAATGCAATGGCAAGCTGCACTCGCCGCTTAACGAACAATTCTTGCGCGAGGCCCGTGAGGCCATCGTCAACGCCACGCCGGTCACGCTCCGCTACGCCATCGGCAACACGGATCGCACGCTTGGCGCGCGCGTCGCCGGGGCCATCGCGCGGCGCTACGGCAACCAGGGTTTGCCGGCTGGAATGATTGACGCGGTGTTCAACGGCTCGGCGGGCCAGAGCTTTGGCGCGTTCTGTGCGAATGGAATGAAGCTTACACTCCTAGGCGACGCCAACGATTACGTCGCTAAAGGCATGAGCGGTGGCGAAATGATCATTCGTCCGTCGAACGAAGCCGGCTTCGATTGGGCTGATAACGTGATCGCCGGCAATACCATCCTGTATGGCGCGACCGGCGGCGCGCTGTTTCTCGCAGGTCGTGCGGGCGAGCGCTTCGCGGTGCGCAACAGCGGCGCGACGGCGGTCGTCGAAGGCATAGGCGATCACGGTTGCGAATATATGACTGCCGGCATCATCGTCGTGCTCGGCGACGTGGGCCGCAACTTCGGCGCAGGCATGACGGGCGGCATCGCTTTTGTGCTCGATGTGAACGAGCGATTTGAGCGCAACTGCAATCAGGAGATGGTGCAGCTTGAGCGCGAGATGAGCGAAGAAGTTGAGCAGCGGCTGCGGCGCTTGATTGAGCGGCACTATGAATTGACGGGCAGCCTGCGGGCTCGCGAAGTGCTGTGGCACTGGGTCGTCTACCGCTCGCGCTTCTGGCAGGTCGTCACGCAAGGCGAACTCGCCGCCCGCGCCGCCGCCGCGCAGCAGGCCGACACCGTAGAAGTTGCCGAAGAAGTCACTGCAAGCGAGCCGGTCGAATCCGTTACCATCGCGGCTCCGCGTCGCCATGTTTCTGTGTAGGGCATATCTGAGAAGTCCCGTTAGGGACGAAATGTTTATAGCAATCAGATGCCAAATCGATCACCCGCCCCGTAGGGGCGAAATGTCGACATTGCGCTCCTGACGGAGCTTGAGAAATTAACGGGCACGGTAACTATAAACATTACGCTCCTACGGAGCTAATGCGAAGGTGGCCTTCGCATTAACATGAGCCGATTGCCTCCGCAAAATTAAATCCCATTGCAGGCAGAGAGACGAGTAACTATGAGAGTAAGAATCTACGACACCACATTGCGCGATGGCACGCAGGGCGAAGGCGTGGCGTTTTCGGTTGAAGACAAGCTGGCGGTCGCGCGCAAGCTCGATGAACTCGGCGTTGATTACATCGAAGGCGGCTGGCCCGGCTCGAACATCAAGGACGCGGAATTCTTTGAGCGAGCGCGCACGCTCAACTTGCGCCGCGCACGGCTCGCCGCCTTCGGCAGCACCTGTCATCCGAAGCATCGGCCCGAAGATGACCCGAACCTGCGCGCCCTGATTGAAGCCGAGACGCCCGTCGTGACCATCTTCGGCAAGACCTGGGATCTGCACGTCACCAAAGCGCTCGGCATCACGCTTGAAGAGAATCTCGAACTGATCGCCGCGTCGGTCGCTTATTTGAAATCAAAAGGGCGCGAGGTCATCTATGACGCAGAGCATTTCTTTGACGGTTACAAGGCGAATCCGCATTACGCCCTACAGACGCTGCTGGCGGCAGAGCGCGGCGGCGCGGACTGGATTGTATTGTGCGATACAAATGGCGGCACGTTGACGAGCCGGCTGGTGAAAGCCATTTCGCACGTCAAGCCGCGCCTCGCCATTCCCTTCGGCATTCACGCGCACAACGACTCGGAGCTTGCCGTCGCCAATTCACTGGCGGCAGTCGAAAGCGGCGCGCGCCAGGTGCAGGGCACGATCAACGG
>JBBWZK010000427.1:0-12367 GCA_039648975.1 Blastocatellia bacterium | reverse complement strand
GCGGTCAATCGCTTTCACCACATCATCGCCGTATCCGAACAAGATCGCGAGCAGATGGCGGGGATGACCGAGGCCGGGCGCATCAGCGTCGTGCCGACGGGCGTTGATCTCAAGCAATTCACCGCGACGCTCGGCGTGCGTGCCGTCCAGCCTGTCATCGTCTTCGTCGGCTCAATGGACTGGGAAGCGAACATCGACGGCGTGGATTTCTTCTGCCGCGAGGTCTGGCCGCAGGTGAAGCGCGCCGTGCCTGACGCGATGCTGCGCCTCGTCGGTCGCAACCCGCACGCGCGCGTGGCGCGCTGGGCTGACGATTCGATTGAAGTCACAGGCACCGTGCCGTCGGTCATCGAGCATTACGAAGAGGCGATGGTCAACATCGTGCCGCTGCGCATCGGCGGCGGCACACGCTTGAAGATTTACGAAGCGATGGCGATGCGCAAAGCGACCGTCTCGACCTCGATAGGCGCTGAAGGGCTGGACGTGGAAGACGGGCGCGACATCCTGCTCGCCGACGACGCGACGAGTTTTGCCAATGCGATCATCAAACTTGTCCGCGATGACGCGCAGCGGCGGCGCATCGAAGACGCGGCGGCGCACAAAGCGGCGCAGCATGATTGGTCAATCATCGCCGGGCGATTTGCCGAGATTCTGACTCGTGTGGCAAAGGCTACAAAAACCGAAGGCGCGCGATCAAGCGTTATGCAAATGAGCGCATGAATAAGGGAGCGGGATGTTACAGTCCTGTAGGGACGAAATGTTTATAGCTGGCCAGCCGAAACAACATCCAAGCTCGGTCAGGAGCGCAATGTCGACATTTCGCCCCTACGGGGCTTGGGCTTCTCTTGTCACTTTGAACTATAAACATTGCGCCCCTATGGGGCTGAAACAAACGTGGTGAGGTAACTACTGACGAGCAACTGTTTGAAGGATAAGGTATGAAGTTGAGCATTTTTGGATTGGGATATGTCGGCTGCGTCTCGGCGGCCTGTTTTGCGAACGCCGGCCACGAGGTCATCGGCGTCGATGTCAACCAGGTCAAGGTGGACATCATCAACGGCGGGCGCAGTCCGATTGTCGAGCCGGGCATCGAAGAACTGATCAATGAAGCGGTCAGCGCGGGCCGCTTGCGGGCGACCACCGACGCAGCAAGTGCGGTGGCAGATTCGGACGTTTCGCTCGTCTGCATCGGCACGCCTTCGCATTCCAACGGCAGCTTGAACCTGACTTATATCAAGCGCGCCTGCCAGCAGATCGGCGAAGCGCTTGCCGCAAAGACACGCTTTCACATCGTCGTGATGCGCAGCACGATGCTGCCGGGGACGATTGAGCAGACCGTCATCCCGACGCTCGAAGTCTATTCGGGCAAGCGCGCGGGCCGCGACTTCGGCGTGGCGATCAATCCCGAATTCCTGCGCGAAGGCACGTCAATTCATGATTTCAACAATCCGCCGTTCACGCTCATCGGCGCGGACGATGAAGACACCGCCGGGCCGCTGGCGCGGCTCTATGCCAACCTCGATGCGCCGCTGCTGACGGTGCGCGTCAAAGAAGCCGAGATGGTCAAGTATGCCTGCAATACGTTTCACGCTTTGAAGGTGACGTTTGCCAACGAGATCGGCAACATCTGCAAAGCGATGAATGTCGACAGCCACAAGGTGATGGAAGTCTTCTGCAAAGACACCAAGCTCAATCTGTCGCCCTATTATTTGAAACCGGGCTTTGCCTTCGGCGGCTCGTGCCTGCCGAAAGATTTGCGGGCGATTAATTACAAAGCCAAAGAACTCGACGTTGAGGTGCCGATGTTGAATTCGATTCTTGCCAGCAATCGCCGGCAGGTCGAGCGCGTCGTTGAGACCGTGCTCGAAACCGGTCGCAAGCAGATCGGCGTGCTCGGCCTGAGTTTCAAGTCGGGCACCGATGATCTGCGCGAAAGCCCTATGGTGGCGTTGATCGAAACGCTGATCGGCAAAGGCATGAAACTGTCGATCTATGACCGCGACGTTGAACTGGCGCGGCTGTTTGGCGCGAATAAGGAATACATTGAACGTGAGATTCCTCACATTTCGTCTTTGATGTGTGCAGACCTGAATCAAGTGGTCGAGCAGGCGGAAGTCCTCATCATCGGCAAGAAGGAAGACGAGTTTAGCGCGCTTGCCGAGCGCATAACGAACGGGCGCATCGTCATCGATCTGGTGCGGCTGTTCGATGTTCAGGCGGGTCGCCCGCAATATCAGGGCATCTGCTGGTGAGAGGTTAGGGACAAGCCGCGATGCAGCAAGCGATGAACAACTTCACCAATCAATTTAGCAAGCGCGCCGCAACGACCGAGCGCACGGCTTTGCCTGCGGGCGTCGAGCAAGTGACGGCAACGCTGGCGAAGTGGTTTAAGGCGCTGCAACTGAGGCGGGCCTCGGCGCGCACGTTGCGCTTCACAGGGCGCGGCGGCAGCGCCGACATCGAAGTGCAGCTTGATGTGTTGCCGCCTGCCGTCGCCGACGATTTACGGCAGCGCGAGTTGTTTTATCGCGAAGCCCTGGCGGCTGCGAAACTGGCGCATTTCAACATCGCGCGCACCAGCAAGCCGCAGGAGATCGACGGCCTCCACTTTTGTGTGACCGAATACAAACCGGAAGCGTGTACGTTGCGCGACCGGCTCAGTCGCAACGGCTGGCTGGCGCTAGAGGCGGCCTGCGAGATCGCCGATCAGATCGCCAGCGCGCTCGACTGCGCGCACGCGCTTGGCGTGCTGCATTTGCAGCTATCGCCCGATTGCATACTGATCGAGCCGAACGGCTGGGTGACGGTGGCAGGCTTCGGCATCGAAGCCGGGCCGCAGTTGGAGTGGGCGCACCGCGAGCGGGCGCGACGACTGGCGCCCGTCTATGCGAGCCTTGAACAGGCGAGCGGCGCGGCGTGCATGGCAGCCAGCGATCTTTATTCGCTCGGCGCGATTCTTTATGAGATGTTGACCGACCGTGTGCCGTTCGATTCCGATGATGAAGATTATGTCCGCGAGCGGCAGTTGCAGTTTGCGCCTGCGCCGCCGCACTTGATTTCGCCGGAGGTGCCGGAAGCCGTGTCGAACGTCGTGATGAAGCTGCTCGAAAGAGAACCGCAGCATCGTTTCGATAGCGCCGCCGAATTTCAAGTCGCGCTCGATGAAGCCTTGCGCAGCAAACCACAGATGAACACCGATGGAACCAGAGGAGATGAACACAGATGATCGCGCATCGGATTTTTCATCGGAGTTTGCAAATTTCAAATCTAACATCTGTGTTGATCTATTCTCTTCATCGGTGTTCATCTGTGGTTTCGAGATCGTTCAGGAGGATCGTGGATGTACCTTGAGTATTACGGGCTGACAGAATGTCCCTTCAGCCTGACGCCGGACCCAAGATATATATTCAAGACGGAGAGCCATCTTGAGGTGCTGGCGACCGTGAAGTACGGTGTTGACCAGAACAAAGGCTTGATCGTCGTCAGCGGTGAAGTCGGCTGCGGCAAGACGACTATCCTGCGCGCCGCGCTGGCGACGTTCGACGATGCGGTGCTGGCGGTCTACATTTTCAATCCCTTCCTGACCGCCGCCGAGTTCTTCGAGCAACTGGCTGCCGAGCTGGATTTGCGCCTGCCGCGCAGTGTCACGAAGCCGGAATTGCTTGCGGCAATGGGCCGCTTGCTGGCCGAGCGCCACGCCGCAGGCTTGCGCACGGTGCTGATCGTCGATGAAGCGCACGGGCTGCCGACGGCGCTGCTTGAAGAGATTCGCCTGTTGATGAATTTCGAGACCAACAGCGAAAAGCTCTTGCAGGTGATTCTCTGCGGCCAGCCGGAGCTTGCCGAAACCTTGAACCGTATACAACTGCGCCAGCTCAAGCAGCGCATCTCGCTGCGCTGCGCCATCAAGCCGTTGAGCGTTTTCGAGATCAACAAGTACATACGCTTTCGCCTGAAGCAGGCGGGCGCGGCAAACGTCTCGCTGTTCGACAGCGCCGCCGTCAAGCTGATCGGCCAGGTCTCGCAGGGCATTCCGCGCATCATCAACAACATCTGCGATAACGCCTTGCTGTACGGCTATGCGGCGAACAGTGAAGTGATCACGCGCGAGATCGTTGAAGAAGTCGTTCGCGCGCTCGACCTCACACCGGCCAGCGCCAATGAGAATAACGCTACGGATTTCGGCAACGAATTCACGTCCAGCCGTTGACCACCTTTAGCGCCGCATTGTGACGGTTTGAATTTAGCCTTGTATAGGTGAGGCTCTGATTTCTCGCGAAAGGCTGCGCCTTGAGCCACCAGCGGCGTAGCCGCTAATTGAAAGTAAGTGACGTGCTCGGAAGGTCACAGACCTTCCGCACAGCCAGGCGGCAGAGCCGCACGCGAGACACATATGCCGCGTAGCGGCACAATCAACCCTCTTCTTCATTACCGCCAGAATTTCTTCGTGAGGCTGAAACCTTTTTGCCATCAGTCTCACTTACTGAGCGTTACGCATTGAAAAATTCTTGACAAGGAGATGGCAAAATCATGAACCGAGCCTATTCTCGCCTTATCGCTGTTTGCAGCTTCGTGCTGCTTGCTTCAATCGGTTGCGCCGCGCAGGACTTCAGTAAGAAATATGAACTGGCAGCCGGCGGCCATATCAATATTCACAGTGTTTCCGGCAACGTGACCATCACTGGTTACAACGGCAACGCCGTTCTGGTCACGGCGATTAAAGAAGGCCGCGACCGCGACCGGGTTGAAGTCGAAGACCTGAGCAGCGGCGACCGCATCGATGTGCGCTCGCGTTATCCTGAGCGTTGTAATTGCGACGCCAGCATCAACTTTACCGTACAGGTGCCGCGCGGCGTGAAATATAGCTTTGATAAAATCGGTTCGGCGAGCGGCAATATAGAGATTCGCGGCGTCGCCGGCGAAATCAATGGCCGTTCGGCGAGCGGCGACGTAATCGTTGAAGACGTCGAGGGCAACATCGCCGCCGGGTCGGCCAGCGGCGACGTGCGCGTGCGCAACGCCGTGGGTACGGTCAACGCGCATAGCGCCAGCGGCGATGTCGAAGTCGATCTCGCGGGCGTCGAAGGCACAGGCAATATGGAATTCACTTCGGCCAGCGGCGATGTGCGCGTCAAAGCGCCTGCCAGTCTGGATGCGGATGTCGATATGTCTTGCACGAGCGGCGATCTGAAGACCGACTTTGCCATCTCGGTGAGCGAATCCGAGCACGGCTCGCACCGCTCGGCACATGGACGCCTGGGCAGCGGTTCGCGCAGCTTGAAGATCCGCTCGTCGTCAGGCAGCGTCAGCCTGCTGCGCAATTAACCAGGCGACGGCAATCCTTTGCTTTGGGTGAGCCTCTATCGTTCAGTAGAATCGCTCAGTAGAATCGCGCGGAAGGGACAACGCTTCCGCGCGATTTCATCATTCTGCTGAGTCGCCACGGTTGATTATCATTTACGAACCGGGCGGCTCGGTTCGCTCCAGCGCTGAACGATCCCAGCCGCCGAAATCGGCGGCAGCCTCATAGGTGCTCTGTAAGAACTCAAGCAATGCCGCATCCGGCGACGCGGCCCGTCGGACTTCGTCATAGGGCAAGACAAACTCTCCGAGTTGCGAATTGAAAGCGGCTCCGCTCGGACGCACCGCAGCGGTGCGAAACCCATCAGGCTCTGGATAAGCATAAGCATAGAACACTGGATAGGGCAGCGCCTCGCCGCCCGGCCAGAACCCGCAGCTACTGACTTCGTGGGAGTAGGCTTCGCGCGCGACCCAATCTGGAAGATGCGGCACTCCGCCGGGATGAGCGGGAGCCGGACGCCCGGAAAATCGTGTCACCGCGAGGTCGAAGCTTCCCCAGAAGAAATGCACAGGGCTGCATTTGCCAATGAAGCCGGCACGGAATTGTTTAAGCACACGGTCAGCCTGCGCCAGTGCCCGCCAGAATCGGTTAGCATAATCCGCGTCATAAGACGCATGCTCATGGTCTTTTTCAAACGGAATAGGGTTGGCGACTTCGTTGGGCAGAGTTTGGATCTTTATGTCGAGACCAAGTTCAGCCAGCCTCGCAAACAATTCTTCGTAGAAGTCTGCAACCGAGCGCGGCGCAAGCGTCATGGCACGCTCCATGCCGTCGCCGGTGCGGATGAAAAGTTTGTGATCAATGAAATCGAAATCAATTTGAAACGTGCGCGCCTGATAGGAAATGGGCGAAGTCGTCAGGCCGCGCGAGGTGACGTAAAGGGTGACGTGCCAGGAATGGTTGACCCACGGCGTCTGGACGAGCCGGATTTTACCGACAATCTGTGTCCACATATGGAGCGTCGCATAGGTATCCTTCCACTCTTGAAAAGGCAAGCTCGGCCATTGATCAATGTGTTGATCAATGTTCGGCGAACTCAAATCAGTCATGTTCCCTCCATCTGCTTTCAAGCCGCCTGGCCTGACATGAATTGAATCTATGAGAACAACTCGTCCACTGATATTCTCCATCTAGGCACGGCAGGCTCGGCATCGGCTATATCGCCGCGACGAAATATCCGAGGTTGATCTGGATGATTGGCATCATAGGATTTGATCACATCAGGGTTGAGCAGATCGACATCCCATACCACCAGAGTCCCTGCGGCAAAGTAGTCGCCGCGTTTCTGAGCTATGGCGCGCTCTGCATCCGGGCCGTAATCATTTTCGCTTCTCACTTCAACGGCAAATAATGGAGCGCCTTCCAGAAATTTCATGCCTGCGGGCTTACCGGTATACCACGCCACATCAGGGCTGAATGATCTTCGATTCGGCAGATTGACTCTGAAGCCAACATTATCGGGGTAAGCGCGACCCGCAGTCTTCCCCTCATGCTGGCGCAAGCTGATGTAGATCGAGCCGCCCGCTCGACTGGGCATATCTCCGGTTGGTGACATCAGAATCATCTCTCCATCAACGATCTCGGCTTTGGCATTTTCAGGCAGATCGTAGAGGTCTTCGATTGTCGCTCTGGCTTTCGTAGTCATAACGCAACCCCACAAGCACATCTTAGCACGATCAGAATCATTAGTCAGAAGCGCAGAGCATATCAGCGCACCGGCCCAGACAATTCCATTTCCGGCCAATCATATGCCTTCCCGCAGGTATTATCCAGATGCAACTCTGGCGACTTTGCAGGATAAAACCCGTAAGAATGCTGGTGTCGTCCTGATTAAAGCAGTGCCAGGAACTCATCAACCGTTAAACCTGTATTGCGTATCAAGGCTCGCAGAGTTCCGACGGATAGCTCTTTGTGTTGAGGAATCGAAAGGTTGACTCGCACACCGGGCTTGATCATAACGACATGGCTGCCGACTTGACCAGCCGGCAGCCAACCGGCTTTCTGGAAAGCTTTGACTGCTTCCTTGCCTGATATATTGCCCAGCTTCCCCATAGCGTTTTATACAGACACAACAATCGGAAGCTGTCCCTGCTGCGGAAGCGCAGCGATGGCTTTCTGATCTTCAGCCCATAGCCAGGCGGTAATGGCTTCCTTGATATTCGCTAAAGCTTCCTGTTCGTCCTTGCCCTGAGAAACGCAACCTGGGAGCGCCGGGCACTCGACGACGATCCATCCATCCTCGGCCTGTTCCAGTGTGACGTGAAAAATCATGTCGTTTTCTCCAACTCCATAGTGCCTGATCTTTTCATGCTGAACAACCACATTAGACGGCGTCAGAATAGTGGAAAAAGAAAAGCTATCGAGCCGCAAAGGAACTTGAAATGGCGCAGTCGCGATTTTCAATCTCGCAGCTTTCGGTTTACGATTGTTCCTGTTATGAGCAAGACCGATTATCCGGTGACGCCGGCTGTTCGCATGCTGCGCGATAAGAAGATTAACTTCGAGCTGCACCTTTACGACTATCAGGAACACGGCGGCACGGCGCGTTCTGCCGCAGAGCTTGGCGTCGCGGAGCACAGCGTGGTCAAAACATTGGTGATGGAAACAGACAAACGCGAGCCGCTCATCATCTTGATGCATGGCGACCGCGAAGTATCGACTAAAGAACTGGCGCGCGCCATCCATGCGAAGACCGTCGCGCCGTGCAGGCCTGATGCGGCGCAGAAACATACAGGCTATCTGGTCGGCGGCACTTCGCCTTTCGGCACGCGCAAGAGCTTGCCGGTTTACGTCGAACAAACCATCTTCGACCTGCCGAAGATTTACATCAACGGCGGCAAGCGCGGCTTTCTGGTTTCAATCGATCCGCAGATTCTCAAAATCGCCTTGCCGGTTCACGAAGTCAGCGTAGCGATTCCCTCACGTTGAACCGGCAGGCCAATTGATTAAAGGAAGACCAACAAGCGATGAGTGAATACGAAGACAGCAGTGAACTGGCGGAACTGAGCGAAGCCAGCGCTGACCCCGATCCCATTAAGCAATTTGACAGGTGGTTCGCCGACGCCGTGGCCGCCGGACTCAAGTTGCCGAACGCCATGACGCTGGCGACGGCAGCCCCGGACGCCGTGCCGTCGGCGCGTGTCGTGCTGCTGAAAGATTTTGACGAACGGGGCTTCGTCTTTTACACCAACTATGACAGCCAGAAAGGCCGCGAGCTTGAAGTGAATCCAAGCGCCGCGCTCTGCTTCTACTGGCCGGCGCTTGACCGACAGGTGCGCATTTCGGGCAGTGTAATGAAAACCACGCGCGAAGAATCCGCCGGCTATTTTCACACGCGGCCCGTAGACAGCCAGCTTGGCGCGTGGGCCTCCAGTCAAAGCGCTGTAATTTCGAGCCGCGAAGTGCTCGAAGAGAAGATGCGCCAGTTGGTGCGGGAATATGAAGGCGGCGAGGTGCCGCTGCCACCATGCTGGGGCGGTTACCGGCTCGCGCCTGCGGTGATCGAATTCTGGCAGAACCGCCTGAGCCGTCTGCACGACCGGCTGCGCTACACGCGACAGCCTGGTGGCGGCTGGCTCATTGAGCGGCTATCGCCCTGATGCAGCGACGCGGGGACGCGGAGACGCGGCGACGCGGCGAGGGAAAGATGTGATGGTGCTAAGTAACCGGCAAATAGTTCGTTGACAAAGCTGGTACAAGAAAGCCATTTTTTCGAGGCTTTTTGCATGTTTTGTAAACGACGATGTCAAAGAATCATCTGCTAATTACTTAAACAGAAAAATTCTATGAAGATCTCCGTCGCCGCGTCGCCGCGTCGCCGTGTCGCCGCGTCGCCTCAAGCGAAGCTCGGTCGCGGGCCTTCAAACTTTATGGCGGTGCGCCGCGATTCGCCGTCTTCGACGCGCAAAACTTCTGCCGTGTACTTCATCCAGTTATCTTTCTTGAACGGCAGCTTGATGTAGACATCGAGTCGCATTCCTTTACGAACCGGCCCGGCAAGATCAAACAATGCGCCGCCAGAACTGATGTTGAGTAAGCGGCCCTCGCCGCTGATCACACGCTTGCCGTCTCCACCTTCCACCTTGATCGGCCAGTTCACATCGAATCGTTTTCCAGTTCTTCGCTCAGTCAATGGCCGTCCTCCAGTCTGAATGAGCCAGGCTCCGACGCTGCGGGGCATACTGCGGGCTGGCTCTCCTGCTTCTGCTCGTTTGCTTACCCGAATAAATAGTACGAATCAAGCCATGCTTCCTTGTTGAAGAAATAAAAATAAAAAAGGCGGGCGGCAGTCAAAGGAAGATGCGGGCAGCGTGTCGTTGTCAGGCGTGCGGGAAAGCTCAGGGCGGGGAGGGCCGGCAAAAAAAGTGGGGGCCGGGCGGCCCCCTGAGTTACTTAGGAGAAAAGTTACCGAGGAAAATCATCAACTTCAGAAAATGAACTTGAGCGCCAGTTGAACATTGCGGCGGCCATTGCGAAAGCCCTCAACCAGCGTGCTCGATGAAATCTCGGTTGATGCGCCGTTGAGGAACAGGTTCGAATGGTTGAAGAGGTTATAGAACTCGCTGCGGAATTGCAGCGTCTTGCCTTCCGTGATGCGGAAGTTCTTGTAGAGCCCGGCGTCGAGATTCCACAGGCCCGGCCCACGGAAGGTGTTGCGACCGAGCATGCTCGGTGAGAAGTTGAAGTCGGTGATGCCGAGTTCCGGCACCGTCGCATCAATCGGCACCTGCTGACTCAGGTCGATTAACGTGAAGCTGTTCGGCGCACCTGAAGGATTCTGCACAGGGTTGCCTGCCGTGTTGTGCGGCAGCGCCGCCGTCGGCGACAGTCGCGGACAAACCTCGAAAGCGTTCAGGCAATCGAAGATTGAGAATGGCGTGCCTGTGCGCGCCGTGAAAATGCCCGTCAACGTCCAGCCGCCGAACGCTTGATTCAGGAAGCCTGTGCCGATGGGCCGGTTGCCGCCAATCGAGTAGTTGACGCTGGCGACGAAGCGATGGCGGACGTCGAAGTCTGCCGGGCCATAATCGAGATTCGGATTGAACGGGTCGAGCAGTCCGAGGTTGAAGTTGTTGATTGATTCGCTGAAGGTCGTGCTCAGGTTGTCAAAGGCCTTCGCGAAGGTATAACGCGCGGTGAACTGCAAGCCGAGATTGTGCAGGTTGCTGCTGTTCAATTCCGCAATCAGCGCGTTGTAATTCGACCGCCCGCGATTGCCGCGCGTGTTCAGCGGATAGAAATTGGGATTCAACAGCGCGAACGGATTGTTATCCGTCAGCGCCGCATCGCCGAAGAAGCGGAAGCCGTAGCCGACGCGGTTGTCATTCGACAGATCATAGAGATGGCGACCCGCCGAACCGGAATACTCGACCGAGGCGATAAGCTGCGGCGCGATCTCGCGCTCAAGGGCCAGGCTCCAGAAATGCGCATAGGCGTTGCGGATGTTCTCGTCAACGTGACGGACGTTGATCTGCCCGGGCAGTGCGACACTGCTTACACCATTCAACAAACCGAAGTTGGTCGTCGGCACAGGCACGGTCGGGAAGCCGACCGCCCCCGGACTGATCGTCACCACCGCATAGGCCGGCGGATTCTGGATCACGTTGAACGTCACGTTGCCAAAGTTGCGCTCATACGACATGCCGTAGCCGCCTCTGAGGCTCGTTTTGCCATCACCGAAGACATCCCAGGCAAAGCCCAGGCGCGGTGCGAAGTTGTTCTTGTCAGGATGCCACAGTGCGCCTACGGGCGAGTCTATCGCACGCTGCACCGAGCCGTTAGCGATCTGCTCTTGCAGTGTGCTCCCCGACCCCAGATAGAAGTTGGAGTCGAGCGCCTGATTGGCGTTATGCTGCACGCCGTAATATTCGTAACGCAGGCCGAGGTTCACCGTCAGATGCGAACGCAGTCGCCACGAATCGTTGGCATAAGCGGCCCACTCGTGATAGCGATTGCTGCGGCTGAAGCTGGGCGCGGTGATCGGCAGGTTGACGATTGAGCCCGGCGTCGTCTGGCCCTGTGGATCGATGGCGACCTGCAAGCGTGCCAGATTGCCCGCGATGAAGTTGTTGAAGCCGGTCGTCGTGCTGGTCGTGCCGAAGCCGGCGACGGCATTCTGAAATGCGCCAAAGGTGCGGTTGTCGCGGATGTGTATGTAGAGACCGCCGAAGCGCAGTTGGTGATTGCCGCGCGACCAGTTTAAGTCTTCATACGCCTGCAGAAAATTCTGCGGGCCGCCGGAGGGAATGGCATTGCCCGGCGTGAACGGCAAGTAACCCGGCAGAGCCACTGGCGAACCAGACAACGTCAGCACCACATTGGTGCGGAAGAAGTAGGACGGCACCGGCGGCTGATCCGCGTTGAGCGGTTGCTGCTGGTTCAGGCGATTGAAGACCAGCTTGCTCTGCGACACCAGCCGCTGCGAGAAGGTGTGCGTCAGGTTGAGCAAGAAGTTGTTGTTGAAGTTGGTGATGGGTGTGTCAAAACCGGCATACGGGCTGAAGCCGTTGGTGCCGGTAAAGAAGTCCTGGCTCTCAAGCGCGTAGCGGCCATAAATCTGCGTGTTCTGGCTGAGATTGTAGTCTAAGCGCGTGACCGTTTGATAGGAATTCTGCGGCGTGCCGCCGCCGACATCACCCGGTATCACGAATCGCGCTTCGCGAAATGCCGGCGTGTTTGCAGGCAAGCTAGAGAATGCGCCAGCGCCGATGTTCAAGGCGCTGACGACTTCGCCAGCCGTCAATATCCGTCCAGGCGAAATGTCCGAGCGTAGCGGGAAGGCCGAGAAGATCGCCTGCGTGCGCGGATTGGAAGCGGCGATCAGTTCCGGCGTCGGCACGAAGATCGTCTGCGTCGCACCGCTGCGCACGCGTATCCACTCGGTGCTGTTAAAGAAGAACAGCTTGTCTTTGATGACGCGCCCGCCGACCGAGTAGCCGAACTGGTTGCGCGTGAAGACATCTTTATCGATGCCGCGCGCGTTGTTGTCGAAGCTGTTGGAGGCCA
>JBBWZK010000418.1:0-30317 GCA_039648975.1 Blastocatellia bacterium | reverse complement strand
GCCGATCGCTGTTTCGTTTTCGAATTGATTGATGCAAATACCACGCGGCCCAGGCGGAGTCGCGCCTTGTTACTACTGGACATCAAGCGCGACCAGAACCCGCCGAAGAAACACGGCAATATTCCGTTGTAGAGGCTAGAGGTGTGGAGGCTAGAGAGAAATGCGCGTTCGGCATGATCGCATCCTTGCTTGCTGTTTGCCCAACTATCCGCTCTATTCTCTAATCCCTCTCTAGCCCCTAGTCCCTAGCCCCTAGCCCCTAGAGTGGGATGTTTCCATGCTTTTTCGGCGGATTCTGGTCGCGTTTGGTCTCAAGCAACTCCAAGGCGCGAATCAGCCTGGGCCGCGTGGTTTTTGGCTCAATCACTTCGTCAACGAAGCCGCGCTCGGCGGCGATATAAGGCGAAGCGAATTTGGCGCGGAACTCGTCGGCGCGGCGGCGCGCTTCGGCAGGCGGGTTGGCCGCTTGCGCGATCTCTTTGCGATAGAGAATCTCGACTGCGCCTTCGGCTCCCATCACGGCAATCTCCGCCGTCGGATAAGCGAAGTTGACATCGGCGCGGATGTGCTTTGAAGCCATGACGCAATACGCGCCGCCGTAGGCTTTGCGCGTGATGACGGTGAGCTTTGGCACCGTCGCTTCGGCAAACGCGAAGAGCAGCTTCGCGCCGTGACGGATGATGCCGCCATGCTCCTGCTCGACGCCCGGCAGAAATCCCGGCACGTCTTCAAAGGTGATCAGCGGGATGTTAAAACAATCACAAAAGCGCACGAAGCGCGCCGCCTTGACCGAGGCGTCAATGTCGAGCACGCCCGCCAGGTGGGCCGGCTGGTTGGCGACGATGCCGACCGACCGGCCACCGAGCCGCGCAAAGCCGACGACGATATTCTTCGCATAGTGCTCGTGGACTTCAAACAGGTAGCCGTCATCAACCACCGCGTGAATAATGTCGCGTATGTCATAAGGTTGGGCCGGCGATTCAGGCACGATTTGGTTCAAGCGCTCGTCCTGTCGGTCTGCGGGATCGGCGCTCGCCAGTCGCGGCGGGTATTCGAGATTGTTGGAGGGAATGAACGACAGCAGTTCACGAATCAGTCGTAAACAGTCTTCGTCATTTTCCGCCGCGAAGTGCGCGACGCCTGACACAGAGTTGTGCGTCATCGCGCCGCCGAGTTCTTCCTTAGTGACTTCTTCGTGCGTCACCGTCTTAATCACGTCGGGGCCTGTGATGAACATATACGAGGTCTTCTTGACCATGATGTTGAAGTCTGTGATGGCAGGCGAATAGACCGCGCCGCCGGCGCACGGCCCCATGATGGCCGAGATTTGCGGCACGACGCCCGACGCCAGCGTGTTGCGCAAAAAGATGTCTGCATAACCGCCCAGGCTGACGACGCCTTCCTGTATGCGCGCGCCGCCCGAATCATTCAAGCCGATGACCGGCACGCCAACTTTCATGGCCATGTCCATGACTTTGCAAATTTTTTCGGCGTTGGTTTCCGAAAGCGAGCCGCCGAAGACCGTGAAGTCCTGCGCGAAGACGAAGACGCGACGACCGTCAACCAGGCCGTGTCCGGCAACCACGCCGTCGCCGGGATAGCGTTGCTCTTGCATGCCGAAATCCAGGCAGCGATGTTTCTTGAAGCGGTCGAACTCTTCAAAGCTGCCGTCGTCGAGCAGAAATTCGACGCGCTCGCGGGCAGTCATTTTGCCTGCGGCGTGCTGGCGTTCAATGCGCGCCGCGCCGCCGCCGGCCTGCGCTGCGGCGTTCTTTTCAGCAAGCGTTTCCAGGCTATTGTTTTCGTCTTTCAATTCCAACTTCCCCTCTGTCGTTGCCATGTGTGATCCTCGAATTCGCGTTGATTGCGGCGCTGAAAATCGATAAAAGCCGAAGTGACAGTCTAACAAAGCCGCCGCGATGCGGGAAACTCGAACAATCGAAATGAGTTTCGGGCGCGCGCTTTCTTGACACTGCGCGGCGAGCTACTTATAATGACCCCGCTTTTCAAGCTCGCTCAAGGTTGTTCAATCGCAGCATGCAAACGGAGGGAAAACGTGATTAAGCTGGATATTGTGAATCAAGTCTCTGATAAGACTGGCGTGCCGAAGACCAAAGCGGAAGTCGCCGTCGAGGCATTGTTTGAAGCGATGAAGAACGCCTTGCAGCGTGGCGAGCGCATTGAATTGCGCGGCTTCGGCGTCTTCGTCGTCAAACCGCGCAAGCGCGGCGTGGGCCGCAATCCGCGCACGGGCGAAGTCACAGACATCCCGCCCGGCAAGACCATCCGCTTCAAGCCCGGCAAAGAACTACAAGCTTAATGAAGTGACGAGTGACAAGTGACAAGACGTTGTCACTCAAAATACTGGCATGCTTCGGCAAGCATAATCCCTCTTGTCACTTGTCACTCGTCACTTGTCACCCTCCGCTAGTTGACATCCCTCCGCTCCACAGATGTATGCTTGAGGTGTGGAAAATTCAGAGCCGTATCGTCTCAGCGAAGTCCCTGTCGCGCCATCCACGTTTGACCGTGAAGTGGTTTTCATCGACATGCCCGAAAGCGACCTGTCGGCGCGACGTATTCTCACTCACACGCTGCTCTTTCTGATCACCGCCGCGACGACTACCATCACCGGCGCGTCGTGGGTTGTGCGCGTCACTGACAACTCGTGGTTCGGTTTGTTCTTCGGGCCGCCTCTGGCGGTAATCCATGAAACCCTTGCAGGCAATCTCTTCCCTCTGACGCAAGGGTTGATCTTCAGCACGACGCTGCTGGTGATTCTGGCGGCGCACGAATTCGGCCATTATTTCGCGTGTCGTTATTATGGGATTCGCGCGACGCTGCCGTTCTTCATTCCCGCGCCGCCTATCGTTGGGTTGACGCTGTTCGGCACATTCGGCGCAGTGATTAAAATCAAAGCGCCGATCACCTCGCGCCGCGCGCTGTTCGACATCGGCATTGCCGGGCCGCTCGCCGGTTTCGCCGTCGCGCTGCCGGCTTCGATCATCGGCCTGGCCATCGCCAAACCTGCGCCGTTTGTCGAATCGTTGCCAAGCGAAGGCGTACAGTTCTGGGATCCGCTGTTGTTCCGTGTTATTTCGTGGGCTCTGGGGACGCCGCCGATGATCGACTGGAACCCGGTCTACTGGGCGGCGTGGGGCACGCTGCTGGTGACGGCCTTGAATCTATTTCCGGTCGGCCAGCTCGATGGCGGCCATGTGCTCTATGCGGTGTTTGGTAAGCAAGTTCACAAATGGATTTCGCGTCTCGTCGTTGTGGCAACGGCGGCGCTATCGATCCTGGCGCTCATCCAGTACCAGCCGCCGGTTTATGGTTTCTGGACGCTGGTGCTGTTGTTCCTGCTGAAAGTCGGCCATCCGCCGGTCGCCGAAGACGAGCCGCTCGGGCGTGCGCGAACGATTCTCGCCGTTGTCGCGCTGATCGTCTTCATTCTTTGCTTCATGCCTTTCCCTATCACAACCCTATCGCCAGGCCAGTAGGTGTGTGCGTTGAAGCGATAGCGGCTCGTCGTCGCCTGTGTGCTATGATGAGCCGGCAAGCCTGCATTGCGCTCAAGAGTCTTGAAGCCGGTTGGGGGTCGTCATGGAGATCAATCCGATGAACACCAGTATCGCCGTTGCGCTCGCCGCCGGTTTTTTGCAAGGGCTGCGCCATGCGCTCGACGCCGATCATCTGGTCGCCGTCTCGACCATCGTCAGCGAACATAAGAGCCTCCTGCGCTCGTCGCTCATTGGCACGTTTTGGGGTCTAGGTCACACCGTCTCGCTGGCGGTCGTCGGCGCTTTCATCATCCTGCTGCGTCCGACGATTCCCGAACACGTTTTACCGTACCTGGAGACGCCTGTTGCCTTGATGCTGGTGGCGCTCGGCGCGAGCGCCATCTGGCGAGTCGTGCGCGAGGGCGGCTGGAAGATACACACGCACACGCACCATCACGATCAGTCACAGCACAGCCACGTTCACGTTCACAGTAATCAACATCACCAACATCGACATCACCTGATTCGTCTCGGGCGCAGGCCGTTTCTCGTCGGCGTCGTGCATGGCTTGGCCGGCAGCGCCGTCGTCACGCTTGCCGTCGTCGCGGCGATTCCGTCCGTGGCGTTAGGCTTTATCTGGCTGCTGGTCTTCGGCATCGGCACGATTGGCGGGATGCTGCTGATGAGCGCCGCCATCAGTTTGCCGTTCATTTTAACCGCGCGGCGCTTTTCGGCGATCAACGGCGCAATCCGCTTGCTTGCTGGGCTGTTCAGCATCGCTCTGGGCCTGTTGATCGCCTGGGAAATCTTTGGCGCTGCCGGCAGCGCCAGTCTATGATAACCAACGCTGAGGAAAAGCATGTCAGAGGTCAATCAATTCACCGAACCGCCGCTGGCCTATCTCAACGCTGAATTCCTGAAAAGCTCTGAAGCGCGCATTCTGCGCATTCTTTCCGAATACCTCGAACCGGCAGCCCGCCTGCGGCATCAACGCATACGTGACACCATCGTCTTTTTCGGCTCGGCGCGCAGCGTCTCGCCGGAGGTCGCGGCGCTACGTCTGAAGTCATTGAAAGAACAACTCGCTGAAGCCGGCACGCCTGAGCTTGAAGCCGATCAGTCGCGCGCCGAATATGCCGTGAAGCTGGCGCGTTACTATGCCGATGCGGTGGAATTGGCGCGGCGGGTTACCGAATGGTCGAAAGGCTTGACCGGGCAGCATCACTTCATCATCTGCTCCGGCGGCTCAGGCGGCATGATGGAAGCGGCCAATCGCGGCGCTTCGCTGGCGCGCGGCAAAAACATCGGCCTGAACATTGACTTGCCGTTCGAGCAGGGCGTCAATCAGTACGTCTCGCGCGATCTGATTTTTAACTTTCATTACTTTTTCATGCGCAAATTCTGGTTCGTCTATCCGGCCAAGGCGCTGGTGGTGTTTCCCGGCGGCTTCGGCACGATGGACGAAATGTTTGAAGTGCTAACGCTGATTCAGACCAAGAAGCCGCACAAGACCATGCCTGTGATTCTCTTCGGCAAAGCCTTCTGGGAAGAGGTGATCAATTTCGATGCCCTCGTCCGCTGGGGCGTCGTCAGCCCGCACGATCTCGACATCTTTCATCTGACCGATTCGGTGGATGACGCTTTTGCTTACCTGACGAGCCAGCTCGAAGAGCTGTATCTGACGCCGAAAGGATTGGAAGAAGTAAAACTGACGTGAACATTCAACCATCAGCAAAGCGCGTTGGCTTGCCCTTCGTTGCTGTAACGCTTCACGCATCGGGAAGTTTATCAACCACCTCAATCACGCGCTCGATTTGTTTGAGATAACCCGCAAACGTCACCTGGGTCTCTGCCTCCAGCCAGACGTCTTCCCTGTCGGCAAACTCGAAGATGCGCGCGAAGATTTTCTTGTCGAGCTTCAGCGCTTCAGCGATCTTCATTACAGAATCGCGATGGGCAAACGGCGCGTCTTTGCCCATCGTCGCCAGCACGTGACGAAAGAGCACGGCGAAGCTGTCGAGCGAATTGGCCATCAACTCCGCGAGCCGCGCCGGGTTGTGCCGCGTCGTGATGTACATCTGCCGCAAGCGTAGCAGTTTAGCGCGCAACTCGTATTCGAGTTGATGGCGCAGATTGTGTGTTTGAATGTCGAGGTGATCGAATGGGTCTTTGCCGTAGAGCACATGGCGCACCTGGCTCATGTCGATGAACTCGACAGGAAAAACATCAGCGGCATCAGCAATCTCTTCGGTTGTGAAGTAGACCGGCAGCGGATTGCCCGCCAAGCGCCACTCTTCGGCAACCGGATGCGCCACCTGTAAATCCGTCGGCGCGATGTCGTCGAGCACGACGAGAACTTTCTTTGACACGTCGTCGTCTAGCAGCCCGCTCACCACCGAAGAGCCGTAG
This sequence comes from Blastocatellia bacterium, assembly GCA_039648975.1. Lineage (GTDB taxonomy): Bacteria > Acidobacteriota > Blastocatellia > UBA7656 > UBA7656 > DATENM01. The sequence continues at coordinate 24,408 of JBBWZK010000418.1, read as the reverse complement.
AGCACGACCGATTTCAGATTATCGCCGTGCGCAGCCGCAAGCGCATCAACCAGTCGCTTCAGTTCATCTGCCACATGAAGGGGCCTCCGTCCCCAAAATGATGATGAACGATGGAAAGGAAGGGCAAGGAATGATCTATAGACGATCCGCCTGCCTTTTCCTCTTTAGTTCAGCATTCCGCATTCATCGTTCATCATTCTGCATTTGAGTCTACCAGCTATCGCTCGCACCGCCGCCGCCGAAATCGCCGCCGCCGCCGAAGCCGCCGAAGCCGCCGCCATCGCCGCCGCCATCACCGCCGCCGCCCCAACCGCTGCCGCTCGAACCGCCCCAACCACCACCGCCAAAGCCGCCGCGCCCGCCGCCTAAGATGAACGGCAAAAGCATCCAGCCCAGACCGCTGCGACGGTAACGGCCACCGGGGCCGCCGCGACCGCCGCGACCGAGCGCGTTAATGATGGCGAGAAAGATGAAGACGATCACGATAATCATCACCGGCGAGATGCCGCCCCGGCTGCGCTGCGGGCGGCGTGTCGGGGCGCGATAGGCTTGCGTCTGGTCAATGCCTTCCATCGAGATGCCGAGCTTCTGCGCGAGCGTCGCCAGGATGGTCTGTGTGCCTGTGGTCAGCGCCTGATCGAAGTTGCCTTTCTGAAAGTCGTCGCGCATCTTGCGAATGACTTCGCCCGCCAGCCCATCGGGAATGTCGCCTTCAAGGTGACGGCTGACTTCCAGGCGCGTGCTGCCGTGATAGAGATTATCGCTATATCCGCCCGTGTTCGGTTCTTTGATGGCGACGAGCAACAACAAGCCGCGCTTTTCTGAGTCGCCGCCAATCTCCCACTTGCGCGCGAGTTCGAGGGCGTATTGTGCGTCCGAATAGCCTTGCAAGTCATCGAATCGCATCGTGACGACAGCGATTTCGATGCCGCTGCGGGTGCGAAAGTTCTCAAGCAAGCTTTCGAGTTGCTGGCGCTTCGCGTCGCTCAGTTTGCCGGCAAAGTCGTTGACCATGCCGGTATACGCGGGCAACTGCGGCTGCGCGAAGGCAACCGATGCGAGAACGAAAATGAGGCTGGTGAAAAGAAACAATTTTTTGATTGCTGCTGTCATTGAATGAAAACCTCACTGCGCTTTGTGAACCTCGTTGCTTGTTGGCATGGCAATGCACAATCTCGCGCGGCTTGACGACGGCTGAAGACTCCCCCTGACGATTGCTTCCATCAGTTTTAATCATAACAAACAATCTGGCTGAATGAACCCGCCCGGGTGCGAGATGCTTGAGCAGGCCCTCGCCTCATCGCGTAGCCTGCCCAAACACCAAGTATCCAAAGCGCAATCATGGATGGCCAGCTCACGATGCCAAATTGACTCTGCGCCTTTGCGATGTAGAGCGTTTCGGCCCATCAGTGTTCGCTACTGCTTTAATCTGGCGGCAAGGATAAATTGAAGTTGAAATCGGTAATGCAAGTGATATAATGTCGCGGCCATTGAAGTCTAGAGAGTATTCTTTAATATATTCTTATCCGAGATTCTTGCTTGGAACCAGGCGTTCAACCAGATCGCAAAGAGTCAGATCAAAGAAGCGATAGCAGATAGCAAAATTCAGACGTGTTTGTGTGAAGCGATTGCGGAAGTTTGCAAAAGCGCCGCCGCGTGCGCTGCAAATTAAGAACGGTTGCCATCTCATTCAGGTCGTTTTCCGACCTTCACGGTTCGATGTTCGCTAGCAGCAGTCAGCATAGAAAATGAAAACAAGGAGAAGCCCCTATGCCTTGTGCCAGTTGCGGCAAGCAGATGATCACGTCTGCTCCGTTTTGTCCTTTCTGCGGGCAGCCTGCCCAGCGGAATTCGTCAAACGAATCCTATAACCCCACCATCATCAACGCCGCGCCCGGCGGGTCGCCACCTGTAGAGGCGGCAAGCAATTCAGCCACCGCATTCGGGAACGGCGCGGCCACGCGCCGCGCATTCGTAGAAGACGCTGACCTGCCAACCGTCGCCGTTGTCGACCTCGCGCAGGCGCCTGATCGCATGCGCGAACTGCTGAGATATTTGCGCAGCGAGGTGATTCAGTCTTGCCAGAAGGCAATCGCACGCGCCGCCGAGACTAGAGAAACCAGCTTGAAACGGATTCAGGCAGACCGGGACCGCGCGCGCGCCATCCTCAATCAACGGCGCAACGCCAGTCTCGGTGTATTCAACCAGGCGAAGACCCAGCACCAGCACATAGAGGCTGAGTTACATGGAACGGCGGTCAGTGTTCACGAGCATTTCCGCAAGGATCGCGTCGCCATCCCCTCGGCTTATCCAACGCAGCCGGCGTGGACCGGCAGCGTCGCGCCGTATGATCAGGCGGCAAACTGCCTCGGAGCCGCCAAGGCAAGCGTAATCAAGCTTACAAAAATCCATCGGCCAGAGTGGATATGGTGGCGTCCATTTGATCTGATTGGCGCGTTGATGATTGCCGCCGTCACAGCGGCAGTGATCATGGGCATCGTCCAACCGGTGCGCGCCGATGATGTCGTGGTGCCGATGTTTCTCATCATTGTGATTGTGTCAGTGGGACTGTTGGCCGCCATCGGCGTGCTGCGCAAGAACGGGATCACCAGCAAGCTCGCCGTCGAGTATGCGAACTGGGCGCAGGCGCGACAGGCCGCGCAGTTCTGGCTGGAGAGTTTTCAGGCGCAGACGGAAGACCAGTATCGGCAGGCGGTCGTGGCTGAAAATCTCTTTGAGGCACAGGCCGACAAACAACACCGCGAGACGCTGGCCGCCGCCGACCAGCAACATCAGCAAGCCCTCGCACACCTGCGGCAACAATATAGCGCTCGCGTCGCCGATGCCCGGAGGCAGTGTAGCGAGTTCATCATGACAACCGGATTTGCCGGCGCGGACTGGAATGATTCCGCCTGGTCTCAATGGCAGCCGGTAGTGAACGCGGCGCTGGCGGTCGGGTTCGGCAAAGTGGGCACTGGCAGTGCGGATTTGCGGCCTGCGCTTGAAATGCCGGCCCTGAGCTTCTCGATCCCCGCGCTCATCTCGTTTATGAGCGGACGCTGCGTGCTGTTTGAAGCGACAGGCGAAGCCAAAAAGCGCGCCGTCGCGGCGCTGCATTCGTTTATGCTGCGCATGCTGGCAACCATCCCGCCCGGCAAGCTGCGCTTTACGTTGATTGATCCGGTTGGGTTGGGCGACAACGTCGCCGCTTTTATGCCGTTGGCCGACTATGACAAAGACCTGATAACCAGCAAAGCATGGACGGAACCGCAGCACATCGAAAAGCGATTGGCAGAAATCACCGAGCACATGGAGACCGTGATTCAGAAGTTTCTACGCAATAAATTTCCCACCATTGAAGACTACAATCAGGAAGCGGGCGAAGTCGCTGAACCCTATCGCGCGCTGGTGGTGGTTGATTTTCCCGTGAACTTCACAGACACGGCGGCGCGCAGGCTCGTCAGCATCGCGCAGAACGGGCCGCGCTGCGGCGTTCATACTTTCGTGGTGATGGACACCGCCAAGCCCAAACCGCACGGCTTCAATCTGGCTGACCTGGAGCGCGCGGCAACCGTCATCACCTTTGACTCGACAGACTTCGTCTGGCAAGATCCGGCGTTAGAGAGTTATCCGCTCACCCTTGATTCGTCGCCGCCGAAAGAAATCATTGATACGGTCGTCAAACGTGTCGGCCAGATGGCGAAGAGTGGCATGAAGGTCGAGGTGCCTTATGCCAAATTGCTCGACATGGCAAGAGCCGACGAAAACAACTGGTGGCGTGACGGCTTGTGGTCGGGAAACACCAGCGAGGAGATCAAAGTGCCGCTCGGCCCGACCGGCGCCCGCAAGCCGCATTACCTGACGCTGGGAACGGGAACCGCTATTCACTCTCTGGTCATCGGACGCACGGGTTCGGGCAAGAGCAATCTGATGCATGTCATCATCATGAGCTTGGCGCTCGCTTACTCGCCCGACGAGATGCAACTCTACCTGATTGACTTCAAGCAGGGCGTCGAATTCAAGCCGTATGCGGAACAGGCGCTGCCGCATGCGAAAGTCATCGCCATCGAAAGCGAACGCGAGTTCGGCATGAGTGTGCTGCAGGGATTGGACGAGGAGTTGCGCCAACGCGGCGAAATCTTCCGTGCCGCCGGTGTTGAAAAGATTTCCAACTATCGCCGGAAAACCGGCGCCGGGATGCCGCGCATTCTCCTGATGGTTGATGAGTTCCAGGAATTCTTCTCGCAGGATGATCAGATCTCGCGCCAGGCCTCGCTGATTTTGGACCGGCTGGTGCGGCAGGGGCGCTCATCCGGCATTCACGTCATGCTCGGCTCGCAAACGCTTGGCGGCTCAAGTCCGTTGTCGCGCAGCACGCTCGGCCAGATGAACGTTCGCATCGCACTGCAATGCAGCGAAGCCGACTCGCGTTTAATTCTCGCCGAAGACAATCCGGCGGCGCGGTTGCTGTCACGCCCAGGTGAGGCCTATTACAATGACCAGGGCGGGCTGGTCGAAGGCAACACGCTGTTTCAGGTGGCGTTGTTTACGGACAAAGACCGCAGTATGTATCTTGAAACCGTGCATCGAATGGCCTCTGGCCGCTACGCCCGGCCCATCGTTTTTGAAGGCAACAAGCCGGCGCGGTTGGAAGATTGCAAGCCGCTCAATGAGGCGCTGGCCGCGCCCGCCTGGCCGCAGCGTCCGAAAGCCGTCAATGCCTGGCTTGGCGAAGCCATCGCTCTGCGCCCGCCTGCTGGCGCGCGCTTCCGCCGGCAATCGGGCAATAACCTGCTGATCATCACGCGCGACGAAGCCGAAGGCGTCGGCATGCTCGTCTCCTCAATCTTCAGCATCGCAGCGCAGCAATCTCCCGAGGCGGCGCAGTTTTGCATCATCGACTTCTCGACCGCCGACAGCGAGTGGGCCAATCTCTCAGCCACGCTGGCGGCGCGGTTGCCGCACCGGACACGCCTGCTGGCGCGGCGCGAATTGCCGGAACGCATTGCCGAACTCGCAGCCGAGGTCCAGCAACGCTTGAAAGCCGAGCGCGTCGAAGGCCCGGAAATTTATTTCATCGTCCAGGGACTGCACCGGGCGCGCGACCTGCGTCCAGAAGAATCAGGGCCCGCCTTCGGCAGGAAATATGGCGAAGAAAAGCGGCCAAGCGCCAATGAACTGTTTATGACGCTGCTGCGCGAAGGGCCGGATGTCGGTATCCATACCATCGCCTGGTCAGACACGCTCACCAATGCGCTGCGCGTCGAACGGCGGTTGCTGACCGAAATCAGTTTGCGCGTCGGCGGCGCCATGAGCAACGAAGATTCGACCAAGCTGCTGGACGATGCCGCCGCCGCGAAGCTCGATAAACCGCACCGCGCCTTCTTCGCAGATGAAGAGCGGCCCGGCTTGCTCGAAAAATTCCGTCCGTATGCCATTCCTGAAAGCGACTGGCTCGAATGGGCGGCGGCGCAATTGCGGGCGCGCACGGGCCACTCAGATGAAGATACGCACGCTTAAATCCAGGAGGTAAACCATGCCCGTGGCTTATGCCGATCCCCAACACCTGCGTGAATTCGCTCACAAGCTGAAAGCTTTCGCGCAGGATATTGACCACTATACGAACACCGTCAACGGCGGGATGCGCCGGCTCGGCGAGAGCTGGCGTGATGAATACTACTATCGCTTCGAAGAGGTCTTCGCCGAAGCGGCGGTCATGCTGCACGAACTCGCGGAAGCGTCACGCGAACTGGCGCCGCATCTGGAACACGATGCCGAGATCATTGACAAGCGCAGGCCCATCAAATAGGCACTGCGCCATGAGCGGAGGAGCACGATGGCACAGATGATCGTTGACCCGGAAGAGTTGCTACATTTCGCCAGTTTTCTCGACACGGAATCAGAGCATTTGCGACAGCGCATGGACGCGATTCACCACGACCTGGCGAGTCTCGGCGAAGATTGGCGCGACGATAAGTTCAGGAAATTCGCGGCGATCTTTGAGCGCAGCACGAACAAACTCGGACACTTTCTTGAAGAAGCGCACGAGTATGCCGACTATTTGCGGCACCAGGCCGATGTCGTCTTCGAATACCTCGATCACGGCTATCCCGAATAGTGCGCGATGGCTTGAACACGAGGGCATCAGATTATGGCAAGGCAGGCGTCCATTTATAATGTCGAAGCGCTCGAAGCGCTTGACGCGGCGCTCGCCCGATTTAGCGCCAACGCCGAAGAAGCGCTGATGGCGGTGAGGCCGGAGATTGATCGCGGCTTGGATTTACTCGAAGAGCGTCGCGTCTACTGGGCGCGGCAGGTGCAGAACTGGCAGAACGAATATGACTCTGCCGACCCGGAAGAAGACGACCTCGGTTACATCGCTAACCAGCTCGAAGAAGCGGAAGAAGCGTTGCACAACGTCAAACGCTGGCTGAACGCCGTCGAAGAATCCGTTCATGCTTATGCGCGGCAACAGAGGCGTCTGAACGAAGTTGCATTAGCGCGCCTCGATGAAGCGCGCGCTTTTCTGCGCCATAAGGTCGCTCAACTGTATGCCTATGCTGCTGGGCAGATCAACCCGGCAACTGCCGGCCACGCGCCGACGGCGACGGCGGCGCTTGGGATGCCCGCCGCATCCCAAGCGCCGCTCGTTGACCTCACACAATCTCCTCTTCCCGCAGGCTTCCGCTGGATCTCGCTTGCGGAGATCAGCCCCGCCGAGATGAGCACGCTGCCAGCTGCGAATGAATTCAGCAAGGTGAGCTACGACGAAGTGAAGCGGGGGTTCGAAGTTCTCAAAGATGAGGTGCTGCCGGCAATCAAACGTGACCCTGCCAATGCCAGTGTCGATTACTTCGGGCAAACGGATCGGCAAACGGGGCGCGACGAAGTCAACGGCGCGCAGCGAGTCTTCCATGCCTTCTTCAGTCAAATAGGCGAGCACATCTATCTTGACAAACGAGCCGGCGATCCCTATTTCAGCATCACCAATGGCCGTCACCGTCTGAAGGTGGCGCGCGATCTCGGTTGGACGGCAGTGCCCGCCAAAGCGGTGGAGGTGCAATCATCATGAACCGCGTTGCAGAGATACAGGATAGCGTTCAAGGCGAATGGGCGGGGCTGCAAACCCAGTGGGAAACGACTCGCCAGAACTGGCGCGATGCCGTGGCCGAACAATTCGAGCGCGAATTCTGGGGCGCATTGCAGGAAGAAATGGCACAGTTGATCAAAGCGATGGCTGAACTTGATGACGTGCTTGATCAAGCACTGCGCAATACCGCAGACTGAATCCGTCGCCAGTTCGGCGACAAAGTCATACAGGTTACCAAAACGTGTGAAGGCAAAGGCGACCGATAAGCGCGCCGTGCCAGCCAACGATTTATTAGCTGAGTTGCGCTAGCTTCGGAACCGCTCCTGGTTTCAAGGAGAATGAAGATGAAAACTTGCCCCCAATGCAACGCTGAATTACCAGACGGAAACGTGTTCTGCCAGCGCGATGGCGCCATTTTGATCGACGCAGTCAGGCCGTCGTCGTCGGGCGCGGCGGCCATGCCCGCCAGAGACCCCGCGTACCCATCTACTATCGTCTCAATGCCGGTGGCTCCGACCTCGCCGCTAGCCGCGGCGGGTGAGCCGGCGCCAGCGCTGACAATCATCTCCGCGATGCGCCAGAGTCAGGTGACGACGCTGCTGGTCATTGGCGCCGCGACCATCCTTGCCGTAGCGGCAGTCCTCTTTATCAATTTGCCTTCGGCCAAGCGCGCCATAGTCTCCGAAATCAGGAGAGGCAATCTCGTGCAAACGGGCGGGAACAGCGCTTACGATTTGTATATCAAGCACAAGAGCCATCTGAGCGACAGCGAAGTAAACGAAATTACTGAAGAAGCCGCGCCGGCGGCAGAAAGCCGCGCCAATCAAATCATGTCCAGGTTGCGGCAGGAGGGCAACGAATCGGAAGCTGAATGGGCCGAGGCCATCCGCCTCTACAGTTGGTTGAACGAGATGCGGCCTAAGCCGGCTTACGAATCTCGGCGATATTTTTCGCAGGCACGCCTGGAGTTCATGCAAAGAAACTACAGCCAGGCGATTGTGGATTATCAACGAGCGAGCCAACTCGATTCGACCTGGGCGATGCCTCTCAACGGCTTGGGAAGAACTTATATTAATATGAAAGACCGCCTGCATGCCGGGGAAAGTTACCGGCGAGCGACCGAGATCGAGCCGGGATGGATATATCCGTGGATTAATCTGGGGGCGCTTTATCTCGAAGCCAACGACTTCATTTCAGCAGAGCAGATGCTGAGACAGGCCTTGCAGATTGACGAGCGGAAGCCGTCGATCCATTACCTGCTGGCGCAGGTATTCGAGAAAACGAGACGCAAGTGCGACGCCCTGACCGAGTACAGAAATGCGCTTGATAAAGCACGCGGCTTCACAGATCCCGGCTTTAACCTGGAGTTCGTGAGAAAGCGAGTTGAGCAGATCAGATGTTGAGCAGCGAGACGCACTTATAAATCTGTCGCGAGTTCGGTTTGAGTTTAGCGCAAAGACACAAGACGATTTCTTTACAGGCAGGGAACACAAAATGAAGCAATGTCCGATCTGTTTAGGGGTATTCTCCGACCAGTACGAATACTGCCAGCGAGACGGCGCCACCTTGCTCGACGTTTCCGTCCCTAAGGCCACCGACGCTGACATTCCAACGGTGTCGCCAGGGCTTGGGAGAAGCGATGCGGAGACCATCATCACTGAATCCGCAGGCGACCATATCAATCAAAGAAATACGGCAGCAATCTTGTTGAGCATCGTCACTGTTGTTGTGCTCCTCACAGGGCTGGTGTTGTGGTTGTTTCATAGGCAGCAAGCTGAATCGGCTAATGACTCGCCTCTGGCTTCCCAACACGCCCGCAGCACGATCAGCGAAAAAGAGATTGATGAAAAATTGGAGGAATGGCGACAAGCCTGGGAAAGACGCGATCTTTCAGCTTACTCGAAATACTATGACGACAGATTTATCGGGCGGAACTCCGTTCAGGGCACCTATCGCTTGATGAATCGCGCCGAATGGCTTGCGGACAAAGCACAGAAGTTCAGTCTGGCTCGACTTATTTCTCTTCGCTTGGGCTCGAAAACGATTACTTTTGACGGCAATGATGCCGTCGTTTCATTTACGCAAACCTACCAATCAGAAATATCCACCGATGCCGGCCCCAAGACGGTGAATCTTGTCAGCCATAAGACGTTGTATCTGCGCCGGCAGTCCGATGGCGGCCTGTTGATTGTCAAAGAAGATTCGAATCCCTGACAAAGAGCAGCAACTCATTACCTGCCTGATGACTCAATGTCCCAAATGCAGCGCTTCAAGCAGCAACTCAATCACGTAAAGCAACGCCACGCCGGCGAAGACCATTAGCGAAGTTCGCACGCCGCCGGCGCGCGTATTGACTTCGGGAATCAAATCCGAGGCGGCGACGTAGAGCGTCACACCCGCCGACAACGGCAGGACATGCGCCGACAGCGGTAGCGACGCAACCGCGACGTTCCTGAACGCCAGCACCAGGGCTACGCCGATGAATGTAGCCAATCCTACAGCTAGCGCCGCCAGCCGCGCCGCCCGCTGGCTGCGCCCGGCGGCAAGCATCATCGATGCGACCGTGAATCCTTCGGGCAGTTTGTGCAACAGAATGGCGATGAAGACCAGAACGCCGAGTTGCGCGTTGACCAGCGAGGCGACGGCGATGGATACGCCATCGAAGAACGTATGCACCAGCAGCGCCCCCAGACCGGCAATCGCCGCATGGTGCGCCAGCATGGCTTCTTCGTGGGTCTCTTCGCCAAAATGAAAGTGCGGCGCGAGGGTATGTTCGACGACCTGTATCAGCATGTAGCCGGCGAGCACCCAGAGCATTGGATAAACCTTCTCGCCCTCTGGCCATTGCTCCATGCTTTCGGGGATGAGTTTGATGAAGACAGTGGCCAGCATAAAGCCTGCGCCGAGCGCGATCAGGTAACGCAGCGCCACCTGTCCCAGCCGGCGCGACGACACCAGAAACCCGCCTAGAAAGTTCGCCGTCGCCGCCGCCAGCCCGTAGGCCGCGATGAACAGTGCGGTCTTATCCATTCAATGAAGCTCCGTCACTCAAAGTCAGGGACTATAGCACACTTGCTCGCCGCGCGGCATGAACATTCTTTCAGCACCCGCTTTGCCGGCTCGCCGATGGCTTGCAAACCTCTACACCAGGCCCGCCGCAATGGCGCAAGTTCTTATGCTCACAGAATTTCACGCTTGACAGCCCTCTTTATCTGACGTACCATACGGCGACGGTGGAACAAAGTGGACTAAAATGGAGATGCATTTGAAAAGAAGAATAAGGTAGGCAAGGTTGAGATGAAGCTTTAACTTTTTGAGGCTGTTTCGTTGCATGCTGAGAGGCAATTATACAGTAAGAATGGACGAAAAGGGGCGAATAAAGTTGCCCGCCGCCTACCGCCGCTACATTGACGAGCATTATGGCGCAGATTTTTATGTGACGAGCCTGACAGGCGAGTGCGCTCGCCTCTACCCGATGCGCGAGTGGCTGGCGATTGAAGACAAGCTACAAGCGCGCGGCACCATGGATGCCGCCGTGAGAAAGTTCCTTGACCGCACCAGCTTCTATGGTCAGCCCTGTGAGATGGACACGCAGGGGCGATTGCTGATTCACCCGCTGCTACGGACAAGCGCCGAATTGACTGGCGATGTCGCGGTGATCGGTTACTTGCAATACCTTGAAGTCTGGGAGCTTGATAAATTCAAGACGCGGCTCGATGCGGAACCGTATACCGCCGCCGACGCCGCCGCACTCGCACAGATCGGCGTCTAATGAGACGCACCAGAATCAACTAATCAGCCGGACGATGATGACGAAGCAATGGATGCAGAGGTTGGAGGGGCAAGTCAGTCTCATGAGCCGGTACTGCTCAAGGAAATCGTTGACTTTCTCAGGCCCGCGCGCGGCGGCGTATTCGTTGATTGCACGCTTGGACTGGGCGGCCACGCCGAAGCCATTCTGAAGGCTTCGCCAGGCGCACGCGTCATCGGCATTGACCGCGACCGGGAAGCGCTGGCTATCGCGCAACAGCGGCTGGCGATCTTTGACAATCGGTTTCAAGCGGTTCACGCGAACTTCAACGAGATCAGCCGCGTCCTGGCGCAACTGGATATAGCGAACGTTCAGGGCGTTTTGGCCGATTTAGGCGTTTCATCATTGCAACTCGATACAGGCGACCGTGGTTTCAGCTTTGCCGCCGACGCGCCGCTCGATATGCGAATGGATCAAAGCGGCGGCGAGACGGCGGCTGATTTAGTCAGCAATCTGACGGAACGCGAGTTAGCCGATTTGATCTTTGAATACGGTGAAGAGCGTGGCGCGCGGCGCATTGCCCGCGCTATCGTGCGCCAACGCGAAGGCGCGCCGCTGGCGACGACGAAGCAGTTAGCCGATCTGGTTGTGCGCGCCTTGCATGTGCCAGGGCGCTGGCGGATTCATCCGGCAACGCGCACATTTCAAGCGCTACGCATGGCCGTCAATCAGGAGTTGCGCGCGGTGGCAGCCCTCATTCCCGATGCGATAACGGCTCTGACAACGAGCGGACGGCTGGCCATTATTTCATTTCATTCGCTTGAAGATCGCATCGTCAAGCGCAGCTTTTTGCGGGAGTCTGGCCGATGCGACTGTCCGGCTGAGTTCAGAAGGATCGCAATGCCGAGCCAACGGCTCGTGGTGAACGGTCTTGAATCGAGCGGCGAAGAAAACGGCGGCTCTCGCGCATCCGGCGAAACGGCGTGCCCGGTGTGCGGCGCACGCCGCCGCGTACACCTCCTCACACGCAAGCCGATTCGTCCGAGCGCCGCAGAAACGGCGCGCAATCCTCGCTCTCGCAGCGCCCTGTTGCGCGTCTGCGAGAAACTTTAGATTCGTAAGCCCAGATCTTCCAGCCCCAAACTCGAACGGGCCCGCAGGTCGTTTTTTCGTGGCGCGTCCAAGCTTCAGTCCAGAAGCGCCGCACACGAAAACGTAACGCCCGAATCAACCTTTGAGGCAGATGTTATGACTAACCGGTTCTATCCCGACAAACAGATTCGCAACACGCAGGTGGCGCGGCCTGTCAGCAGCCGCATCTTCGTCTGGCTGACCGTCATCGCCCTTGCCGGAGCGCTGCTGTCGTGCGGCTTCGTTATCAGCGCGCGCCAGCACTTTCAAGCCATTTCAGTCGGTTATCAAAACGAGGAGTTACGGCGGCAGGCGGCGCAGCTTGAAGAGAAACGCCGCCAGCTTGAGCTTGAGTACGCTCGCCTGGCATCGCCGGTCGAAATCGAAAAGCGCGCGCAAAAAATCGGCCTGGCACAACCACAGAACCAGCCGAATAACATACGCCGCCCGGCTAACACCGATATGAAGCTGAAGAGGTAGGTTTTAGTTTCTGGTTCCTGGTTTCTGGTTAAAGGCTGACGAAGCATTAGCCGTTCATAAGCCAAAAACTAGGAACCAGAAACCAGGAATCAGAAACCAGAGTGACCAATGATGAGAACGGAAAATAAGCTATCCGATAAGCGATTTATCATCATTCAAGTCCTGGTGATCTTCTGGGTGCTGGTGATTGGCTACAGGCTCGTCAAGTTGCAGGTCAAGGAGCACGATTCGCTGCGCGCCCGCGCCGAACGCCAGCAACAGGCGGCGATTGATCTCAGCCCGACGCGCGGCGTCGTTTACGACCGCAACGGCAACGAACTGGCGCGCTCCGTTGAAGCGAAGTCGCTTTACGCCTCGCCGGCTGAGATCAAAGACGCCGACACAGTGGCCGACCGGCTTGCTGAACTGCTCGACGTAGATCGTGATGCGCTTTACAAACGGCTGACGTCGAAGAATCTCGTGCTCGTCGCCGTCAAGCGCAAGCTCACGGATAAAGAAGTCGTGCAGGTCGATGCCTTGAAAATCAGCGGGCTGCGCTTCGTCAACGAGATGAAGCGCTATTACGTCGCTGGCCAGACCGCCGCGCATGTGCTCGGCTTCGTTGACATCGATGAGCGCGGCCAGGGCGGACTTGAACAGGTCTACGACAAACTGATTCGCGGCCAGGGCGGACGGCTGGTGCTCGACGTCGACGCGCTCAACAAGTCCTACGATCACTCGATAGAGGAATCTATCCCTGGCGCCAATGTGACGCTGACGATTGACCTGTTGATTCAACATTATGCCGAGCAGGCGCTCGCCGACGCCATTCGCCAGCACCACGCGCGCGGCGGAACCATCGTCATGGTGCGCCCCGCGACCGGTGAAATCCTGGCGCTTGCCAACTATCCGACCTTCGATCCGAACAACGTCGGCGATTCGGAAGAGCTTGAGCGGCACAATCGCGCTATTGAAACCTCATTCGAGCCGGGTTCGATCTTCAAGCTCGTGACCTACTCCGCCGCGCTCGAAGAGCGACTCATTCGACCGGACACGCGCATTGATTGCGGCGGCGGCCAGATTCGCATCGCCGACCGCATCATTCACGACGGCCATTATGGCGTGCTTACTGCGGCGCAGGCGCTGGCAAAATCGTCGAACGTTGCCGCCATCAAGATCGGCATGATGCTGGGCAATGCGCGACTGGCGCGTTACATCGAAGAGTTCGGCTTTGGCCGTCGCACAGGCATCGAACTCCCTGCGGAAGCGCGTGGCTTGTTCCGACCGGCAAGCGAGTGGGGACCGACCAGTATCGGCTCAATTCCGATGGGCCACGAAGTCGGCGTCACCGCCGTACAGACGGTTGCCGCTTATGCCTGCATTGCCAACGGCGGCGAATACGTCAAGCCGCACATTGTAAAACGCATCACAGACGCGGCGGGCAACGTCAGCGAAGAACCGCCCGTCGAGCCTCATCGTGTCGTCAGCCATCTGACTGCCGATACGATCAAGCAGATGCTCGAAGGCGTCGTCATGCATGGCACGGGCAAAGCGGCGCAGGTGGGCGGCTACAGCGCCGCAGGCAAGACCGGCACGGCGCAAAAGATCGATGAGCAGACGAAACGCTATTCGCAGACGAAATACATCGCCTCGTTTGCGGGCTTTGCGCCGGTCGATAATCCTGAAATCGCCTGCATCGTTTCAATAGATGAGCCGGTCGGCGCGCATCACGGCGGCGATGTGGCGGCGCCGATCTTTGCCCGCGTCGTTACCGATGCCCTGCGCACACTCGGCGTGCAGCCCGCCGACGAACCGCCGGCACAGATTGCCAGCGCCGACACGCACGTTTACAACATCGCCGAGATCATGCAAGACCGCCAGATCGCGGCGCGCGTCGATAGAGACGAATCGCGGCCTGCGCTGGACGTGGCGAATAATCTGCCAGCGACGGCAACGCCATCGCGCGGCGGCATCGTCATGCCTGACCTGATGGGCTTGAGCATCCGCGAAGCGCTCGCCATGTGTGCGGCACGCGGGTTGAAAATCAAGCCGAGCGGCGAAGGCGTCGTCACCTTGCAGAATCCATCGCCCGGCGCGCTGGTCGCACAGGATGCGGTCTGCGTTGTGAAATTATCGAAGCAGTTCGTGCGCAAAGAAGCCGTCGCCCGCTCACCCGGCGCGCGGCAGTAACTGGGGCAATTCCCAACTCGTCAGTAAGAGAGTTGGCACAGAAGAAGTGAACACGAGTGCGACTCGCTGATTTAGCAAAAGAGATCAAGGCCATCGCCGCAGGCGGGCGGCTCGACCGGGATGTGCGCGACGTGACGCACGATTCGCGCGCCGTCGAGCCGGGCTTTGTGTTTGTCGCCATTCGCGGCGCAAAGACCGACGCGCATCGTTTCCTTCCGCATGTCATTGAGCGCGGCGCGGTCGCCATCATCTCTGAACGCAGCAGCGATGAAACCGACGTGGATACGGCAGCCATCGGCTGGATTCAAGTCCCTGATGCGCGCGCGGCGCTGGCGCAAGCCGCCGCAGTGATTCATGGTAATCCGTCTGACAAACTCAAACTCGTCGGCGTCACCGGCACGAACGGCAAGACGACCACTGCGCATCTGGTTGACTCAATCATTCGCGCCGCCGAAGGCACATCGGCGATGTTCGGCACGATTCAACATCGCATCGGCAACCAGGCGGCGACCGCGCACCACACGACGCCCGAAGCGGCTGACATTCAGCGTATGCTGGCACAGGCGATTGCTGCCGGCTGCCGCTCGGCAGTGATGGAAGTTTCGTCACACGCCATCGAACTGCATCGCGCCGACGCGTTGAAGTTCGCCGTTGCCGTGTTCACCAATCTGACGCGCGACCATCTCGATTATCACCAGACCATGGAATGCTACTTCGCGGCGAAAGCGAAACTCTTCAATGGCGCGCTCGATCCGCAACTCGGCGCATCGGTCATCAACATTGACGACGAGCATGGTCGCCAACTGCTCGACAGCGCCAGAGGGCGAATCATCACTTACGGGTTCAGCCCGGAAGCCGACGTGCGCACCGATCAGTTCAACCTGTCGCCGCGCGGTTTGTCTTACACGGCAACGACTCCGTTGGGACAAATCGACATAGCTTCGCCGCTCATCGGGCGCTTTCATGTCTACAACACGCTTGCGGCGATTGGCGCAGGATTGGCTTTGGGAGCCAGTTTAGAGACCATCGCTCAGGGCATAAGCGATTGCCGCACGGTCGCAGGCCGCTTCGAGCAGGTAACGTTCGACGGGCGCGAGCCCGGGTTCGCCGTCATCGTCGATTACGCGCACACCGACGATGCGCTCAAGAACGTCTTGCAGACGGCCCGCGAAGTCGCAGGCTCAGGGCGCGTCATTGCGGTCTTCGGCTGCGGCGGCGACCGCGACCGCACGAAGCGCGCGCCGATGGGCGAGATTGCCGCTTCGCTATCTGATGTAGCCATCGTTACATCAGATAATCCGCGCACTGAAGATCCGCTGGCGATCATTGCCGACATCGAAGTCGGCTTGCAGCGAACCAGGCGCGATTATGTAAAACTGCCCGACCGTCGCGAGGCTATCTTTCGCGCCATCGGCGAAGCGCGCGACGGCGACATCGTCGTGATTGCCGGCAAAGGGCACGAGACGTATCAAATTCTCGGCGAGCACACGATTCACTTTGACGACAAAGAAGTCGCGCGCGAAGCAATGACGGGAAGAAGTAGCGCAAGCTGTTAGCTTGCGCGGCACTGATTGATCGATTTTGAGCAGACGACATGAAACTCAGCGAAGTGGCAAAGCGGCTCGGCGCAATTGCTCCCGAATCCCTCGGCGAGCGCGAGCCGCTTGGTTACTCGATTGACTCGCGCACAATTCGCGCCGGCGATCTGTTCTTTGCCATTCGCGGCGAACAATACAACGGCCATCAGTTCGTCGCCGACGTGTTGAACAAAGGCGTCATCGCTGCCGTCGTGTCACGGAATTTTCAACCGGAGCAAGCTGACGGCTTGTTCCACAACGAAGCGTTGTTGATTCGCGTAGACGATACGCTCGTCGCCTTGCAGCAGCTTGCTTCTGCCGAGCAGCGCAACTGGCGCGGGCAAGAGGTCGCCATCACCGGCAGCATGGGCAAGACGACGACCAAAGAGATGACCGCGGCGGCGCTTACGGTGGCCGGTCGCGTCATCAAATCGACGGGCAACCTGAATAATGACTACGGCCTGCCGCTGTCGATTTTGAAGATGGAAAGCGACGGCGCGCACGCTGATGATTTCGATTACGCAGTCTTCGAGATGGGCATGAATCACCAGGGCGAAATCGCGCGGCTCGCCAGCATTGCGCCGCCCGTTTGTGGCGTCGTCACGGTGGTTGCGCCGGTGCATCTTGAGTTCTTTGATTCGGTTGAAGGCATTGCCGCAGCGAAGGCCGAACTGGTCGCGGGCATCAAGGCGGGCGGCGTCGCCGTGCTCAACGCAGACGATCCGCGTGTCGCGCGAATGCGTGAGATGCGCAGCGACATCGCTTATCGCATGTTCGGCATCGAAAGCCCTGCGGACGTCACGGCGCGCAACCTTGAATCCCACGGCTTGAGCGGCACACGCTTTCGGCTGGTCACGCCGCGTGGCGAGACGGAAGTGAAACTCGCGGTCGCGGGCCGCCACAATGTTTACAATGCGCTCGCTGCCGCAGCGGTCGCTGATTATTATAATGCGCCGCTTGATGGCATCGCTGAAGCGCTCGCCGAGTCCGCATCGCCACGGATGCGCGGCGAAGTCTTGCGCCTGGCAAACGACATCACGCTCGTGGACGATTCGTATAACTCGAACCCGCGCGCGCTTGTCGAAATGGTCAGGACGATCAGCGCGAATCGAGATGATCAGCGCCGCATCGTCGTCGCTGGCGAAATGCTCGAACTGGGCGCAACCGGCGCGGCGCTGCATCACGAAGCAGGCCGGCAAATCGCGCAGTTCGGCATTGATCTATTGATCGGCGTGCGCGGGCTTGCCGCAGAGATTGTCGAAGGTGCGCGCGCCGCTGGCATGAGCACCGCGACGACAATCTTTTGCGCAACTCCAGACGAAGCGGCTGACGTTTTGCAGCGCCAGGCGCGTGCCGGCGACCTGATTCTCGTCAAAGGCTCGCGCGGTGTGAAGACAGAGATTGTTGTTGAACGAATGAAGAAGCAGTGGTCAGTGGTCAGTGGTCAGTGATCAGTTATGCGTTGTCAGTTGCTCCTTGAACGGTTGACTCCGTTGCAACTGACCACTGACCACTAACCACTGACCGAGAGGGCTGATGTTCTACTATCTGAATTTTCTCAGGGACACGCACGACAGCCTGTCGTTTCTGCGCGTGTTTGAACAAGTGACGTTTCGCTCGGCGTGGGCAGCGATTACGGCGCTCGTCATCAGCCTGATGTTTGGCTCGCGGATGATCACTATGCTGAAGGAGTTTCAGATCGGCCAGCAGATTCGTGAAGAAGGGCCGCGCTCGCATCAATCGAAGCGCGGCACGCCGACGATGGGCGGCGTGTTGATTATTCTCGCGGTCGCCATCTCGACACTGCTGTGGGCAAATTTATCTGTCGGTTACGTGTGGATCGCCGTTTGTGCGACGCTCGCTTACGGCGCTATCGGTTTCGCCGATGATTATTTGAAGATCAAACGCCGCCACAATCTCGGATTGACCGGCAGGCAAAAGCTGCTCTTTCAATTCCTGGTGGCGTTCGCCATTGGTATCGTGCTGCATTACTTCACGAGCTACAGCACGCGCTTGAGCCTGCCATTCTTCAAGAACGTCACGCCGGAGATTTTCTGGCCGATTTATCTACTAGCCTTTGCGCCGCTCGTGCTGGTTGGTTTCTCGAATGCGGTTAATCTTACAGACGGGCTTGATGGGCTGGCGATCTCTGTGACGATGGTGACGAGCGCCGCACTCACCGGATTCACTTACGTGAGCGGCCACAAGGTGTTCGCTGACTACCTGGGGCTTGCATATAACACGGATGTACACGAGTTGACAATTTTCTGCGCGGCGCTGACCGGCGCGAGCCTTGGCTTTCTGTGGTTCAATGCGCCGCCCGCCGAAGTCTTCATGGGCGATGTCGGCTCGCTCGGCATCGGCGGCGCAATAGGCATCGTCGCCGTGTTGATCAAGCAGGAGTTCCTGCTGGTGATGATCGGCGGCGTCTTCGTCATCGAAGCCCTGTCGGTCATCCTCCAGGTCGCTTCGTTCAAGATTTTCAAGCGCCGCATTTTCAAGATGGCACCGCTGCATCACCACTTTGAACTGATGTACCCGGCAGAGCTGTCGCGGCGCATGGAGCCGAAGCTCGTTTTTCGCTTTTTGATCGTGGCGATTCTCTTCGCCTTGCTCAGTCTGACGACATTGAAGCTGAGATGAAACGTGGTGCGTGGTGCGTGATGCGTGATAAGGGCAGTTGCCCATCACGGCTTACGCACCACGCACCACGCACCACGCAAATTATGGCGATTGATTATAGAGCAGCGACACCGCGATGGAAGCGCGAAGCCGATTGGCAGGCGCGGCGCACTGCCGAGTTGCGCTCGACAGCGGGCCGCGAACTGGGCGTCGATAAGGTATTGCTGACGCTGGTGCTGGCGCTGACGTTGTTTGGCGCTGTCATGGTCTACTCGGCGTCAGCGATTCTCGCCGAGAAAAACTTTGGCAATCAATTTCACTTTTTGTACAAGCAGGGCATGTGGGCTTTCGTCGGACTCGTCGCGATGGCGATTGCCATGAAGATTGACTATCGCCACTACAAGCGGCCTGGCATTGTCTTTCCGTTGCTTGCCGTCACGGCAGTCATGCTCATCATCGTGTTGTTTCTGCCGAAGGTAAACGAGACGCATCGCTGGATTCGCTATTTCGGCTTTTCACTGCAACCGTCGGAAATCGCCAAACTGGCTCTGACAGCCTATTTGGCGTACCTGATCGAGAGCCGTGCAAAGGAGATGGACAACTTCAAGCGCGTCTTCATTCCGGCGACCGCAGTGGCCGGTCTGATCATCGTGCTGGTCGCTGCCGAACCGGACCTGGGCACAGCGATGGCGCTCGGCATTGTCTATCTGGCGGTGACGTTTTACGCCGGCGTGCCGCTGAAGTATCTGGCGATGGTCGGGGCGGCGGCGCTGCCCGGACTTGCCGGAATGCTGTTGCTGGTGCCGTGGCGATTGCAACGACTGATGGACTTTCTCGACCCGTGGAAGAACCAGACGACGTCGAGCTTTCAAGTGGTGCAATCGCTGATTGCCATCGGCAGCGGCGGCCCGCAAGGCGTTGGGTTCGCGCAGGGCAAGCAGAAATTGTTTTATCTGCCTGCGCCGCACACCGATTTCATCTTCGCGGTGATCGGTGAAGAACTGGGGTTGATCGGTTCGGCGGCAGTCGTTGTGATCTTCGCGCTGTTGACGTGGCGCGGCTTTCGCGCGGCGCGCTCGGCTCCCGATTTATTCGGCCAGCTACTGGCCATAGGGCTGACTGTAATGATCATCGCACAGGCGTTTTTCAACATCAGCGTGACCTTATCGCTGGTGCCGACCAAAGGCATTCCGCTGCCGTTCATCAGCTCAGGCGGCTCGTCGCTGGCAATCTCTCTGTTCGCAGCCGGCGTGCTGCTGAACGTATCGAAGCACGAAAAGGCATGACGATTTTAGATTTTGGATTTTGGATTGGGGGCAACGCAGGTTTGCGCCTCTGTTCCTCAATCTAAAATCCAAAATCTAAAATCTAAAATCACTATGCGGGTGATTATCGCAGCGGGCGGCACCGGCGGGCACATTTATCCGGGTGTGGCGATTGCCCGCGAGTTCAAGCAGCGCGACCCGGCGACCGAGATTCTTTTCGTCGGCACGCCGCGCGGTTTGGAATCGAAGATCGTGCCGCGTGAAGGCTTCGCGCTGGAGTTGATACAGGTCGGCGCGCTCAAAGGCGTTTCGCTCTTTGCCAAATCAAAATCGCTTGTCGGTTTGCCCTTGAGCTTTGTCATGGCGCTCGGCATCCTGCGGCGTTTCAAGCCGGATGTGGTGATCGGCGTCGGCGGTTATTCATCGGGGCCGACGCTGCTGATGGCGGCCCTGCGGCGCATCCCGACGATGATCGTCGAACCGAATGCGATGCCGGGATTCACGAATCGCGTGCTAGCTCGCTACGTTGACGCGGCGGCGTTGACCTTTGACGATGCGCTGAAGTATTTCGGCAAGCGCGGCGTGGTGACGGGCAATCCGGTGCGCGGCGATTTCGCCGGTATCCAGAAGAAGCGGCGCGGCGCGCGATTGAATGTCTTGATCTTCGGCGGCAGCCAGGGCGCGCACGCCATCAACCTGACGATGACGGAAGCGGCGCGCTTGCTCGCTTCACAAAAAGAGCGGCTCGCTATCGTGCATCAGACTGGTGAGAAAGATTACGAAATGGTTGAGCGTGCCTACACGGAAGCAGGACTGAAGGATGCCGAGGTCAAGCCGTTTCTTCACGACATGGCGGCGCGCTTTGCACAGGCGGACTTATTGATTTGCCGGAGCGGCGCGACGACGGTTGCGGAAGTCGCGGCAGCGGGCAAGGCGGCGATCTTCGTTCCCTTCCCTTTTGCCACCGACGATCATCAGCGCAAGAATGCCGAAGCGTTCGAGCGCGTCGGTGCGGGCCGCATGATTTTGCAGAAGGATTTGACGCCGGCGCGACTCGCCGAAGAGTTGCAGCAGTTGATTGACGATCCCGGCGCGATTGACCGAATGGAAGAAGCCAGCCGCAAACTCGGGCGGCCTGATTCGGCAGCCCGCGCGGTTGATTTAGCAGTAAAAGTGGCCAGTGGTCAGTGACCAGTGGCCAGTGTGACGATGAAAGTTGGAGGCGACGTGTCAGGAGCCAGTTCTCAGCAGTCGTGAAGCAAATGCAATCACTGACTTCTGACTACTGACCACTGACCACTGACCATGCTTTTTCGCGGAATCAGACATATTCATTTCGTCGGCATCGGCGGCATCGGCATGAGCGGCATCGCCAAAGTGCTCTTGTCGCTCGGCCAGAACTTCCGCGTGACTGGAAGCGATGTGAAGCGTTCAGCGATCACCGACAATCTTGAAGAGATGGGTGCGACCGTCTGGGAAGGCCATGCCGGCGAGCACGTGACCGGAGCTGATGTGGTCGTCTGCTCGTCCGCCGTGCGTGACGACAACGCGGAAGTCGTCGCGGCGCATCAGCGGTTGATTCCGGTCATTCCGCGCGCTGAGATGCTGGCGGAATTGATGCGCCTTTATCGTCACGGCATCGCCGTCGCAGGCACGCATGGCAAGACGACGACGACATCGATGATTTCGCACTTGATGGCCGCGACCGATTTCGATCCGACCATCGTCGTCGGCGGGCGCGTGACGACGCTTGCCTCGCACGCACAGGTCGGTCATGGAGATTACATCGTCGTTGAAGCCGACGAATCGGATGGCTCGCTGCTGCTGTTGACGCCGACGATTGCCGTGCTGACGAACATTGACGCCGATCACCTCGATCACTTCAAAGGCGGCATCGAGGAGATCAAAGACTGCTTCGTGAAGTTCGCCAACCGCGTGCCGTTTTACGGGACGATTATGCTCTGCCTGGACGATCATAACGTGCAGGCCATCATCCCGCAGGTCACGCGGCGCACGGTGAGTTACGGGCTGGCGGCGCAGGCTGATGTGTCGGCGTGGAATATTCAACTGAACACCGCCTTCGGCTCGGAATTTACGGTGCGCGCTTTCGGCAAAGAGATGGGACAGGTGAAGCTCTGGGTGCCGGGCCTGCACAACGTCTATAACGCGCTGGCGACGATTGCTGTTGGGCTTGATCTCAACATCGAGTTCGACCGGATTGCCGAAGCGATGAGCGGCTTCCAGGGCGCGGAGCGGCGCTTTCAGATCAAAGGCGAAAAAGGGGACATTCTGGTGGTCGATGATTACGGCCATCACCCGACTGAGATCAAGGCAACGCTGGCAGCGGCGCGCACGTCAGGCCGTCGCGTCGTGACCTTGTTTCAGCCGCATCGTTACACGCGGACGCGCGATCTGCTGGATGATTTCGCGCGCTCATTTTATGGCGCGGATGTATTGTTGCTTACAGACATCTACGCCGCCAGCGAAGACCCGATTGAAGGCATTCATAGCCGCGCGCTGGCCGAGCAGACCGAGCGGTTCGGCCACCGCCACGTCGAATACATCGGCGCACTGGCGAATGCAGCAAGCAGACTGAAAGAGATCGCGCAGCCCCACGATCTCGTCTTAACGCTCGGAGCCGGCAACGTCTATCAGGCAGGAGACGAGTTGCTGCGAATCCTTGAATAGGAAGCAGGATTCAGGATTCAGGACTCAGAGAAGAAGGAACGGCACAATACGCCAGGCTCCTTTCCCAACTGAATCCTGAATCCTGCTTCCTGAATCCTGAGTGGGAGGTGGCCTTTGGCGACAGCTCAACGGAGTGATCCCAGAGGGCGCGTACAGGTCGTGACGCCACGCGCGCCGCGGCGATTGAAGCAATCGCGTTCGCGCAGCAGCGGCGGGCTACGGCTCGGCGAACGATTGAAATCCGCAGCGGTGTTTGTCAAACCGGCTGTGGTCTTAATCACCCTTGTTCTTTTGATCATCGGTTACAACGCGCTGGCCGGCTCACGGCTTTTTGATCTGCATCAGGTCAGCGTCAGCCAGGCCAGCCCGTCGTTGCAAACTGAAATTGAACAGACGGTGCGTCGCGTCGTTGGTCAAACGAAATTGCTCGACATGAACCTGACGACGTTGAAAGAGAAGATCGAAAAGATTCCGCAGGTGCGCACCGCGTCGGTGGCGCGGGTCTTGCCCGACGGCGTCTTCGTGCAGGTGGTCGAACGGCATCCAGCCGTGCTGGTGCGCCGGCAATCGGGCGCGCAAGAAGAACGGCTCGTCTGGCTCGATGAAGACGCGGTTGAGATGGGCGAGTTTGCCAACCTCAGTGCCACTGGCGCAACCGGCGTGCCGACAGAGGTGCCGCCCATTGCCAAAGGCTTTGAAGATGGCAACCGCTCGCAGGCGGCGATCAACGCCGACCGCGAGCGCATTACGGTCTATAAGAAATTACAGAGCGAATTCAGCGACGGCGCAACCCCCTTGTGGAATTTGCTCGACGAGATCGATCTGCGCGATGTGAAAGACGTCAATCTGAGCCTCGCTCGCCCGCACGTTCTAATTCACATCGGCAGCACGGAGTTTCGCAAGCGATTCGAGATGGCGCTGACGATTATGCAAGCGGCTAAGAGTGGCGACGCTGAGGCGCTGCGCCACTTGCGCACGCCAGAGCAAAAAATCGACCAGTTGATTCAGAACGCCAACAATTTCAGCTTCATTGACACGGCGCGTTCGGATCGAATTGTTGTCAACTTCGCCTCCCCCGGCGTAGACAAGGCCCCGGTGAAGCAGGAAACGAAACCGACACAGGCCCAGAGGAGGTGACAAGCGACGAGTGACAAATGACAAGAATCAAAGGCAAGCGCAGGCCAGCAACACCATCATGCGCTTTGTCTCTTTCCGCTCTTGTCACTGGTCACTCACCACTTGCTACCAGATGAACAGCCGGAGGATGAACAAAAATGGCTAAGGGAAGCAGACACATTGCGGCGCTCGACATCGGCACGACAGAGGTGCGCGCCGTTGTGGGCGAAATTACAGATAACGATAAGCTCGAAATCATCGGCGTCGGTCGCGGGCCGTCGCGCGGCGTCCGCAAAGGCGTCGTCGTCAATATTGAAGCGACCGTTGACGCCATCAAGCAGGCGGTCGAAGAGGCCGAGATGATGGCCGGCGTCCCCATTGATGCGGCTTACGTCGGCATGGGTGGGGCGCAGGTGCGCGGCATGAATTCGCGCGGCGTCATCGCGATCAGCCGCCGCAATCGCGACATCACTGAAGAAGATGTCTATCGCGTCATCGATCAGGCGCGCGCCATCAGCG
>JBBWZK010000389.1:0-13901 GCA_039648975.1 Blastocatellia bacterium | reverse complement strand
CGCTGATTGGTATCGAAGGCCGAGCCGAAGCCGGCGAACTGGCGCATCGTCCACAGCCGCCCGCGATAGCCTGTGGCGTGTATGCCGCGCGTGTACGGCGGCTGGCCGGGAAAGCCAAGCTCAGTTTCGTAATCGAAATCGCTGATGCTGTTCGGCGTGTAGAGCCGTTCAACCGGCGCAAGCGAGGTAGTCGTGAACTCGGACTTGCTTTCCGGCTTTTGCTTGAGTGTCGGCTTGAGCGTGCGCTCTTCCCATTCCTGTTCGGCTTCCTGCAATCGGTTGGCGATGTCAACGGTGCTCATCAGGGTCTCCTTGAAGTCGTCATCACACAGGCAAAAATAGATGAGATCAACATGAATAATAAGCTTGATGATACTTTTCTGTCGCGCAGAGTGTCAACTTTTCGCTCCCCTATGCTGCCGGTCAGCAACGATTAGAGATCGGACGATTGATGTGCGGATTGACTCCGCCTGGCATCTCTGGCGGATGGGGTCTGCCCACAATGCTAATGGCACAGACCTTGCTTTTCTCTGGCTCGCTTTGCATCTGAGGAAACCGACAATCGCTTAACTTCCACATGGCGCGCTGCACAGAGCGTAGTTAAGGTCGCGTGACCGTATCATAAAAAAACAGGATAAGTTTTTTTTCATGCGCGTGTACTTTTTATCTCGCTGTGCGCTCTTATTGATCAAGACACTTGTGCAAATTCTGTCCGTCATATTAATGCCTTCTGCGACGACCCAATAAGCATTCAACGGTTCTGACCCCTGAAAAGCTCTGTTTCAGTTCGAGGAGTTGAATTCAAGAGCAATATGCGGATCGCTTGTCGAGTAATTTTGTGGCAAAGAGGTTGACTATGCATCGTGCAAAACGAACAAGCACAATTGGCTCACATAGCGCACGGACGCCCCAGCAGCGAATCTTGTTCTACCTCCTGACAGGCGCGCTCCTGTTGGGCTTTTTGATGATAGGCTCTCCCGCTCCAGGCCATAAAACAGAAGCGCAGTCCGGGCCATTTATGTTGGACCCGAATCTGTTAGTGGGCACTTTGCTCAACGGGCTGGTTACGCCGATTAGCATCGCCTTTCCCGGCGCCAATCAGATATTCGTGCTGGAAAAGAACACCGGAAAGGTCAAATACTTAGCCAATGGCTCATTGAAAACGGTGCTTGACCTGGCCGTCAACAATTCGTCAGAGCGCGGGCTGCTCGGCATCGCCCTTGACCCGAATTTTGCAACCAATCACTTTGTCTACTTATACTGGACCTGTCAGGCCGCGCCGCCGCCGCCGGATAATCCTTTCTTTCCAACAGCCATCACCTGCCCGGATACGCCGCAACTCGGAGCCGATTCGGATGATATTCTCGGAGTGCCGCTGTTGGGCAATCGCGTCGACCGCTTCATCTGGAATGGCGTCTCGCTCGCGTGGGATCGCAATCTCATCAAGCTGCGCGCCTTTCAAAACGATGGCGCGCCGACGCCGCCGAATCAGGGTGATGCGGCACAACCTCCGGCAGGCAACCACAACGGCGGCGTGATCCGCTTCGGCCCTGACGGCAAGCTCTACATCATCATAGGAGATAATGGGCGGCGCGGCCAGCTTCAGAACCTGCCGTCAGGCCCAACCGCGACCGGCCTCGGCGACCCGGTTCCTGATGATCAGTTCGGCGGGCCGACGCCGGACAACGCGCACTTTACAGGAGTGGTGATCCGGCTCAATTCGGACGGCACGACGCCGAGCGACAATCCCTTCTTTGCCGCAGGGGCGGCGATTGGCGGCGAGGCCGGCAACAACATACAGAAGATATTCGCTTACGGTGTGCGCAACAGCTTCGGCATGGCGTTCGATCCATTGTCGGGCAATCTATGGGATCAGCAGAATGGCGACGACTCTTTTGATGAGTTGAATCTGGTCGATCCCGGAGAGAATGGCGGCTGGGTTCAGATCATGGGGCCGATGAGCCGTCTGGCGGAATACAAACAGATCGAGACCACCTTTGAGGACATGACGCTACAGCAGTTGCGATGGCCGCCCAGCCGCATCGCCGACTCGCCCGGCGAAGCGCTGTCGCGCCTGTTCATGCTTCCCGGCGCGCATTACAGCGACCCGGAATTCAGTTGGAAATATGCCGTGGCGCCCGCAGGGATTGGCTTTCTCAACAGCCAGGCTTTGGGGCCGCAGTACTTCGGCGATTTGTTCATGGGGTTTGCCGAGGCTGAGCCTGAAGAAGGCCCGCTGTTTCACTTCAAGCTCACCGCAGACCGTCGCGGCATAGCCTCGGATGATCCGCGACTGGCGGATCACGTCGCAGACAATGTCGATAAGCACGACCTCACAGAGAGTGAAAGCTTGATCATCGGCAAGAACTTCGGAATCGTCACGGACATACAGACAGGGCCTAACGGCCATCTCTACGTCGTCTCATTGGACCACGGCGCGATTTACGAGATCATCGCGCGTCCTCGCCGTGGCGGCGCAACCCGATAATCAAAAATCCGGCAGCCGCAACTCTCAACTGCGGCTGCCGGAAGTTTACATCAAGTGATGCTCTTCGGTTGCGGTCATTGCTTTGCCGGGACTTCATAAGGCAGGTGGATTGAGCGCCACTCAGCCGAACAGTTATCAATGAAGGCAGTTTTTACGAGAACCCACCAGGTTTCGCCATTGGCATCATCCAGAACGCCGCCGAAGCACTTTGCGCCACGATAGAAGCCCGGCTCTGAATCGCTTCCTCTTGCAATCTGCACAATCCGGCCATTCTTCGCACGGAGATTCAGACGCCAAACATAGCCCATGTAGCCATTCGTCCCTTTTTCATGAAGAACCAGGGCAGGCGGCTTTGACAGGAGAGGAAGTTGCACA
This sequence comes from Blastocatellia bacterium, assembly GCA_039648975.1. Taxonomy (GTDB): domain Bacteria; phylum Acidobacteriota; class Blastocatellia; order UBA7656; family UBA7656; genus DATENM01. The sequence continues at coordinate 11,038 of JBBWZK010000389.1, read as the reverse complement.
GGAGTCAGTGAACCCGTGTCCCACTGCCCCCGCCTTGCCAGTTGACGCAGTCGCCGCAAAACAAGAGAAGCAAGCAATGACGGCTTGACCGAGAACAAGCCTTTAACCATTGGAAAGACCTTGCGCCTGCCACTAACCGTCGTGCAGACCAGATTGCTGTAGATCTCGGCTCCGGCGTCGGTTTTTTGCGTTTCCACACTCCAGACTCCTTTGGCTGACTTGCCCAGGAGGATCAAGAGTTCAGTCCTGGCGTAGGCTCTAGTTGGTATGTCCGTGTCAATTCTGTTGAGCCATCTAGCCATTGCTCTGGCCACGAAACGATCCGGCTGCCCATCCTTCTGCTGCCAAATCCGAACCGTCGCCGTATCAGGATCACAATGGCAAGCGCATCCCTGTGGTAATAGATGAGCTTCGACATACGGGGCTGTGCTGGCGATTTGCAGGCTGACGATAAACAAGCTGAAGAATTTGCCCATGATTTCACCTCTGCGAAAGGATGGTTCTGCCTGACAGGCACACGTAGCCCGGCGATGGCTGCGGCCAGCCGAATCAAATGGCTGCCAACCTGTGATTCATCTGACGAATTGCTACGAGCCGCTGAGATGCTGGAATGGCGAGCTGAGTTGGTCAATGGAGTTACCGCCTCCATAACATGAAATGCGCGGCCAGAATTTTCGCCTGTCCTTTCCAGGCCGCTTGATGAAGATGAATCGAACATACTGAACGCGCGAACCATACAGCCTAATGCGCTATCCTGGCTCTAGCGCGCCGCGCTTGCGGCATGATCATTGCCTTTGAATATGAATGAGTGTGAATAAACTTATATGGAGGTCGTAAAGATGAGCGCCAATGTGCAGAACGCGCCGGAGCCGTTGCGGATCACGGCAAAAGAACTAATCGAGAGAATGAATCGCGGCGAAGGCGCTTACTTCGTCGACGCGCGCAATCCGCAAGCGTGGGCCGCAGCCGACACCAAACTGCCTGGCGCGGCGCGCGTGCCGGCAGATGCGGTCGAACAACATTTAGCCGATATGCCGCGTGACCGCAGCATCGTCGCCTATTGCACCTGACCGCACGAAGCTTCAAGCGCCCGTGTGGCGCAAGTGCTTCGCGATCATGGTTTCAAGAAGGCTTATGCGCTCGCCGGCGGCTTCGATGCATGGCAACAAGCCGGCGGCGCAGTCGAACCTAAATAGCTTGAGCCGAATACGTAAAAGCTCGAAATTCTTTATCTCTGTGCGATGTCGCGGCGATAGTGCATACCGTCGAGATGAATTTTGCCGATGGCTTCATAAGCTTTGGCGCCTGCCGACTCAAGTGTTGCCGCGCGCGCCGTGACACCGAGCACGCGCCCGCCTGATGTAACTAACCTCTCACTGGCATCGCGCGCTGTGCCGGCGTGAAAGACGACGACCCCATCCAGGGCGTTCGCTTCATCGAGTCCGCTGATCGGCTTGCCTTTCTCGAAATCGCCGGGATAACCACCCGATGCGGCGACGATGCAGACCGTCGCGTCATTGCTCCAGCGCACCTCGGTCTCGCCGATGCGCCCGTCAACTATCGCCTCGCAGATTTCGACCAGGTCGCTGTCGAGCCGCATCAATATGGGCTGGGTTTCCGGGTCGCCCAGGCGTGCGTTGAATTCGATGACCTTTGGGCCATCATTGGTGAGCATCAAGCCTGCGTAGAGAAAGCCTGTGAACGGATAGCCTTCGGCTCGCAGTCCGGCAAGCGCCGGCTCGATGATCTCGCCAGAGATGCGCGCCATCATCGCGTCGTCAATCAAGCCCGGCGACGAAAACGATCCCATGCCGCCGGTGTTTGGCCCGGCATCGCCGTCACCGACGCGCTTGTAATCCTGCGCCGGGGCGAGCACTTTATAATCCCGCCCGTCTGTAAAGATCATCACAGAAGCTTCGCGCCCGACGAGACACTCTTCGAGGACGACGCGCGCGCCGGCTTCGCCGAAGACGCGATCAACCATCATGTCATTGATGGCCGCATCGAATTCGCTTTCATCCTGGGCGATGCGCACGCCTTTGCCGGCAGCCAGTCCATCGGCTTTGATGACAACAGGAAACTGGTATTCGAGTTCGCGCGCCGCCCGCGCCGATTCCGGCGAATGACAGGCGGTGAATTGCGCCGTTGGGATGGCGTGACGCGCCATGAACTGCTTGGCGAAAATCTTGCTGCCTTCCAATCGTGCGGCGTCGCTTGACGGGCCAACCAGTCTGAGGCCGCGCGCCTGAAAGGCTTCAGAGATGCCTGCGACCAGTGGCGCTTCCGGGCCGACGATGGTGAGGTCGGCTTTGACGGCTTCGGCGAGATTGGCGAGGCTGCCCGCATCGTTCACGTCGGCGGGCAAACAGGCGGCCATTTCCGCGATGCCGGCGTTGCCGGGCGCGCAGAAGAGTTCCGTAGTGTGCGGCGATTGCTTGAGCTTCCAGCAGAGGGCGTGTTCGCGCCCGCCGGAGCCGATGACGAAAATTTTCATAGCACCGCGATTGTACTTCGCGCTGCTACAAAAAAACAAAGCCACAGAGGCACCGCAGACGCAGAGATTTTTTCTTTAATTTTCTCTCTGCGTCTGCGGTGCCTCTATGGCCAATCTTTGTATCAGATCACGCGATAGACTTTGCCTTTGTAGACGACCGTGACTTTTTTGCCGAGCGCGAAGAACTCGGCGAGCTTCGGTTCTTTGGCGATCAGGTTGAAGAATTCGTCGCTGGCGAATTGCAGGTTGACCTGCGGCAGCGTTGAGCCGTCTTTGAACTCTGTGTCGATCCACTCGTCGCCTTTGAACTTGAACGTCTTGTCGGCGACGGTGCGAATGCTCATCAAGTACGAGTCAGGACTGTCGAGCTTATCCGATTCTTTTAACTTTTTTTCTGCCTGACTGTAGACGACAGCTGACTCGCTCGCTGCCCTGAGCGCTCCATTGCTACCTGTACCAATCCCATTTCCTGTGCCCGGCGCTGGCGCGGCATCTTTCATTGCTTGCATTGCGCGACGCCGTTCCATCGGAATCACACGATCATTCCAATCGTCTGACCCTCGTCCGATGTCTTTCCTGTCTTCGGTGACGAGGAAGGAGGTATACGGCGTGACGATGCCATAGCGCGTGCCGAGTTGAATGATCTCGTCGCGCAACTCTTTGTTCTCGCCGTTCAGGCGAATCTGTTCGAGCAGGTAGCCGACACGCCGCGTCGCCCACAGCCGCGCCAGAAAGGCATTGTCGCTACGCTCGGCAGGGAAGTGCTGGCCGGCAAACGTGAACGTCTCTGCGCGGCTGCCGACTTTGCCCGTCAGTCGAATTGTGGCCGCGCTTACATTGTTCTTATAGCGCCCGACGATGACCAGTTGCGAATTCTTGAACAGGTCGCCCAGCGTGCGCGGATAGGAGCAAATCGGCTTCGACACCGCCGAAGTCCAGCTTCAAATCCGACAGCACGGGATAGTTGACGCGCGCGAAGAAGTTCGAGACTTTGATTTCGAGGTCTTCCTGCGGCTCGATGTAATCGCTGACGCCGCGATGATCCGCCGCCAGCTTATCGAGCAGATTGGTGTTCACGTCGTAGCCGACGCCGAAGGTGAACAAGCGCACATTGCCGCGATTGGCGCTCTCGGCGTTGCGAAGGATCTCTTTCACATCGGTCGGGCCGACGGTCGGCAAACCATCTGTGAGGAAGACAACCATCGCCGGGCGCTCGCTCGATTGAAACTGCTTGAGCGCGGCGATCAGCGCGTCGTTGATATTCGTGCCGCCTTCGGCGCGCAGGTTATCGATGAACTTCAATCCCGCCTGCTTGCCGTCGCGGTCGGCTTCGACGAGGCTGGCTTTCATCAAGTGCTCTTCGCCCGAAAACGAGATGATGTTGAAGCGGTCGCGCGGGCTGAGCGATTCAACGCCGAACTTCAAAGCGGCGCGCGCCTTATCGATCTTCTCGCCGCTCATCGACCCGCTGGTGTCGAGCACGAAGACGATGTCTTTCGCCAGACGCTCTTCTTCGGCGATATTCGATTTCGGCGAGACCAGCATCAGGAAATAGCCGTCTTTGCCCGGCTCGTGATGCGTCAGCAGCGACAGGCCGAAATCCTTTTCCGATAGCGAGTAGTAGAGCAGGAAATCCTTTTGCGCATCCGCGCCCGCGCCTTCAAAGCTCAAGCGCGCACGCCGCTCGCCATCCTTGGTCACAGAGATTTTATGCGACGGCGAGAAGATGTTTTTCAGATCAATCGGCGAATTGATTTCGACGCTGGCGGCGATCTCTTTGACAGGCTGCGGCTGTATGCGGCGGCCCGATCCGAGTTCGTAACGATAGCTCACCGTGCCGCCTTCGCTCTTGAGCACCTGCGAATAAGTCAGTTCGATCTTCTTGGTGCCGCGCGGCTCGATGGGAAAGACGCTGGCCTGAAAGAGGTCTTTGCCGGCGTATTCGAGCAGTCCTGGATCGATCTGGCGGCGGACGATCTCGTTGTAGATTTGCCGCGCTTTGCCGCGCTCGACAATCTCTGCGGCCATGCGCTTGTCGCCGTCGTAGATGGCGAAGTCAGTGATCGACGCGCTTTCCGGTATGGGGAAAAAGTATGCGCCTTCGAGCCTGTAGGGCGACGGGTTCTCGAAGACCTGCTCGACTTTCGTGGTCGCCACCTGCGAGTCGATCTTTGTAGTGATCTTTACAGATTTGATGTTAAGGACGCGCGGCAAAGGTTGCGGCAGCGGGCGCGGCAGCGGCGGGCAACGGTGGCATTCATCGGGAATGATGACGCCTTGGCCGAAGGCCGCGCTACTGATGAACAGAACAAACGCGAGCAAGGCAAGCAATCTGAATCTCATTGGCTTCTCTCCTGAACTACACGGGGTAGATGGTTGATAACCGCCGGTTGTTTTTCTTTCTCCAGTCTGAATGAACGCCGGAGCAGGCAGCCGGTTGCTTTTATTGACTGCATGAATTGAATGCTTAGAACACGCCTTCTTGCGAGTTCTTAATCGCCCGGCGGGAACGAAGTCTCGGTCGCCGGCTCTGCGTCGATCACTGTCGAGGCGCGCTCGCTCAAGCGGGCGTCGAATTGATCCAGCCAGCGCTGCAATGCCAGCCACGCGATGCCGGGAATGATGAACGCGATGCCGAGCAAGGCCGCCATTTGCCGGACGCTCAATCCCGCATGATCAAGTCCCCAGCCGGTCGCATACGTCGACACCGACAGCGCCAGCGTCAGAAAGCCCATATCCAGCGCAAACACGCGACCGAGGAAACGATTCGGCACGGTTAGCTGTAATAATGTAGTCGAGAATACCCATTGGATGCTGCCGCCCGAATGTGCGCCGATGACGAACAGCATTGCCAGGATGAGTGAGGGCGAACCGGAAAACAGCAGATAGAAAATCGCCGAGACGAAAAACGCGATGCTGATCGTGCGGCGCATCGTGCGCGGCGAATCGTTTGTAATCCATCTCGCAATCATCGGCCCGATGAGCGCCCCCGTGCCGCGCGCCGCATAAAGCAAACCTATGGAGGCGCTGCCGTCGCGCCCCAGCGGAAAGATCTCTTTGCCGAAGATGGTCAGCAACAACAGCACGCCGCCGCCCAGTCCCCAGCCGCTCTTGACGAGCAGCAAGGCGATGACCTGCGGATTGGTTTTTAAATAGCGCGCCCCTTCGATCATATCGGCGATGCCTGTGACTTCAATGAGCGACACGCGTTGCGCACGGTCGCGCGCGGCCTTTTCGAGTGGCGGAATGTGCGTCGCCCAGATGAAGGCTGCCGAGATGAAGAAGGAAATCGCGTCGATGATGAATGCCGTGTTTCTGCCGAACAGATCAGTCACCGCGCCGCCCAATGCGGCGCCAAAGGCCAGGGTCACAGACCACGTCGCGCCGCCCAGGGCGTTAGCGGCGATCAACTCATGGCGCTTGACGATCATCGGCACGGCGGCGGATTCGGCGGGCTCGAAGAATGACGAGAGGATGATCTCAAGCGCCGCGAGCAGGTAAACGATCCAGACTTGCTCGGGGCGCTCGACGAAGAGAAAGCCGAAGACGAGCAGGCCGCGCAACACGTCTGCCCAGATCATGATCGTCTTGCGATTGAAACGGTCGGCGACGACGCCGGCAAGCGGCCCGACAAAGAATTGCGGCAGCAACTTGATGATCAGCACGAGGCCGACGGCTTCGCCTGAGCCTGTGAGATTGAGCAGCAGCGTGAAGAGCGCGACACTGTTGAACCAATCGCCGGTTTGCGAGATCAGCCGGCCTATCCACAGGCGGCGAAAGTGACGGTTGCCGCGCAGCAGTTCGATGTATCCGACCCTCCGGCCCGACTCGCTCTCAGTCATTTCTGCATTGTAGCAAAGCCGTCGCCCGTCGCCTGAACCCTCAAGCGCCATCGGGCCAGGCGCGGCGCGGATTGAACAAGCCGACTGGCCGTTGCGTTTCCTTAATCAGGGAATGGCTGCGCGCCCGGCGCGAAGTTATGCTATAAGTATTAATGAAAGGTTGGGTCTCATCTCATAAGGTGACATTATGCACATCGAATCGCTCAAAGTCTTTTGCGACCTGATCGACACGCGCAGTTTCTCGAAAGCCGCGACGAAGAATTTCATCTCGCAATCGGCAGTCAGCCAGCAGGTGCGCGCCTTTGAAGATCGTTTCGAGAAACGTCTGGTTGAACGCAGTCGCGGCGGCGGATTGACGCCGACGCCTGCCGGCCTGACGTTTTATCAGGGCTGCCGCGAAATTATCGAACGCTTCAACTCGCTCAACGACGAGATGAAAGGCATGGGCGATACGATCAGCGGCCAGGTGCGCCTGGCGACGATCTATACGGTTGGCTTGCACGAGCTGTCGCCCATCGTCAAACGGTTCATCAAGGATTTTCCGCACGCCAACATTCACATCGAATACAGCCGCGCCAATAAAGTCTACGAAGATGTCATCAACCACACGATAGACATTGGCATCGTGGCTTACCCGATCCCGCGCCCGCAGATCGAAATCATCCCGTTTCGCAGCGACCGTCTGGTGTTTGTTTGTAGTCCCGACCACGAACTGTCGCGGCGCAAGCGCATGACGGTCGGCGACCTGAGCGGCCAGCGCTTCGTCGGCTTCGAGCGCGATATGTCGTCGCGCAAGGCCGTGGATAAAATCCTGCGCGACAACGACGCGACGGTGCAGTACGTGATGGAGTTCGACAACATAGAAACGATCAAGCGTTCGGTCGAAGCCGACCTCGGCGTAACAATCATTCCGCGCGCGACGGTCGAAAACGAACTGCGCGCCGGGGCGCTGCGGGCCATTGAATTCAATGATACCTTCACGCGCCCTATCGGCATCATTCACCGCAAAGGGAAAATCTTCAGTGCGGCGGCGCGCAAGTTCATCGAGATGCTGACGGACGGCGCGGCGGCTACGGCTTGACCCTGACGCTGCGACAGGCTTCTGAAAATCTGCAAGAGAGACGGAACTCGGCATTCCTCATTTGTCGTACAAGAGCGAGGCAAGCGGGATTGATGAAGCCTTGATTCCGCGTTGTAAGATGTTCGAGACATTTGCAGAAGATAGTTGTTGACACGGATTTTGCACGAGCGCATAATCCGATCTCCTTTTCGACTTTTGCTGGAGATTTTTCAATCCATGAGGTTCAGAGGACACAAGCAAACGATGAGCGCGGGTCGCCCAAACGGTGAATGGCGGACGTGCGGCGGCGTGTCCTTTGGGCTGAACGCCTGCCCGTTTAGCTTGTCAGCATACCTGCAACCGAGCGGCGCTAATCGCATAAGCCAGATCAAAACGGCACAGCGCGATAATCGCCCATTGCAGTAAGCCAGCGGGAGCGGACTCCCGCTCCCGAATCTCACACGACAATTCGTTGGAAGAATTCAGGAGCGGGAACCGCAGGTGAGCCTTGCTTCATGGGCAACGCGCGCGAAGGCATCGCCTGACGATCAACCCGCCGGGGGCTTGTTGATTACAAAGCCACCGGCAGCCATTGCAACCTGAGAGGTCAATATGTCGAACCAAATCTCAATTGCTGAAAGCCGTAGGGCAAGCGAGACGCTCGCTGCCACGCCGGTCGAAGGCTTCCGCACGGCGGACGAGATCAAAGCCCTGGTGCGGGGTTTTGAAGACACGACGCTGCCGCGCGCTGAATGGACGCATCGCGCCCACCTGACCGTGGCGCTCTGGTATCTCATACATCATTCGGGGCGCGAAGCGACGGCGCGCATCCGCACAGGCATCAAGCGCTACAATGCCGCGAAGGGCGTTTTGACGACGCCGACGGGCGGGTATCACGAAACGCTGACCCTGTTCTGGATTTGTATGATCAGCCACTTTTTATTGTTTGCCGAGGTGGGCGGCTCGCTCGTCGAACTGACCAACGCCATGCTCGCGCGTATCGCCGATAAGGAACTGCCGCTGCGCTATTACAGTCGCGAACGGTTGATGTCGCCGCAAGCGCGCGCCAGTTGGGTCAAGCCCGATTTGCAGCCGCTCGCCTGATTTATGTAAGGAGGTGATAAACATGCGTAAGATGAATCGCCGCAAGGCTCGCGTGAACCTTCTGCGAGCTTTATTTATTCGCGCCCGGCGCTGCAACCGGTTTGCTTTGCCCGCTGGCCGTCTGGTGCGCGTGATATGAAATGGCCAAAGCCAATCTGGGGCGGCATCGAGACGGCCGCACGTTTCCGAGGGAGCGCGCAGCCGTCGCTGATTTACTCATCCCGTTGCATTCATCAGTGTTTTCGCTTACCCTTACTCCGCACTCAGCGAGTAACTGATGTCGCGGCAGCCGGCGCGAGGATTCAGCAATGAACATTCCACCGCTCGCCGTTACTTTCCTTGTATTTCAAAGGCTATAGATTGGGGAGGCGTGATGGGCTACTTACCCGGCTTCCAGCACGATATTTTTATCAGCTACGCGCACGTCGATAATGCGGCGGTAGATGAAGCCGCCGGATGGGTGACGCGATTCCGCGAGCATCTCGACGTGCAACTGTCGAAGCGCGTTGGCCGCATGGGCGCGGTCAAAATCTGGCAAGACCCGACGCTCGAAGGCAGCCAGCTTTTCGATAAGACGATTGAGGATGCGGTCAACGGCGCGGCGCTCTTCATCGCCCTCAACTCGTCCGGCTATCTCGCCTCGGATTATTGCCAGCAGGAAGTGCGCTGGTTTCATCAGAAGGCCGGCAACGAGCCGTCGGGGCTGGCGGTTGGCGACCGCCTGCGTCTCTTCAACGTGCTGCTCGACAACGTGCCGTTCGGCGACTGGCCCGCCGAGTTCGGGCGCACCAGCGGCTTTCCGTTTCACGATGCCGAATCGCCGGACGAGTTCGGCTACCCGTCAGACCCTCAAGATAAAGCCTTTCAAATGCAGATGCGCAAGCTCGTCGAAGCCGTCTATCGCACCCTTTGCGCAATGAAAGAAAGCTTACAAAACGTCGCGCCGCCCGCCGCCGTCACGGCGACGCCGCAACCGCAATCTGCACCACTGCAATCCGCGCAACCGCAATCGCCTGATGGCTTCACGGTATTCTTAGCCGACACTGCCGATTCGTTGCGCACCTTGCGAAAGCGCGTCACGGCAGAATTACAGAGCAAAGGCATCACCGTCATCGCCGATGTGCCGCCGCCTTACGAGGCCGCAACGCACGAGCAACAGGCGATTGCCGCCATCAGCAAGGCACAACTGACGGTGCATCTGCTCGACACCTTTCCGGGCCGCGAAATCGAAGACGCCGAAGATAAATCCTACGCGCAACGCCAGGTGGAACTCAGCATCGAGCATGCGCGTTCGCAATTCATCTGGGTGCCGAAATCGCTCGACCTCGTCGGGCTCGAAGACGGCGCGTACAAGGACTTTCTCGACCGGCTGGAAAACGGCGAGCGCAGTGATGCAAGCTACAAATTCCTGCGCGGCCTGCCGGCTGAGTTGCCGCACGAAATTCTCGACGAAATCGAAGCCGCGCGCCGCCGCCCGATTGTCGAAGCCGAACCGCTCGCCGCCCTGGTTGACACGCACTTCAAAGATCAGTTGCACGCCCTCGACCTGATTCGCTATCTGTCGGACAAGAACGTGCAGCCCTTCATCAACCCTGAAGAAGATGACCCGCGCAAGAACATTCGCATTCTCGAAGAGCGCTTGAAGCAGGTGACGAAACTGATCATCGTCTTCGGTTCAGTGACCTCGGATTGGGTGCGGGCGCGGCTCGGCGCGGCGGTCGAGATCGCCATCACCGAAGGCTGCCCGCTCAAGGCGTGCGCCGTCTACTATGCAGGGGCGCGGCGCAAGAACACCGACGGCGATTTTCGTCTCGGCCTGTTTCCCGTTTATACCTTCGAGGCCAGCGACCTGAGCAACCCGCAGGCGCTGGCGCCGCTGCTCGAAGCCATTTGAGACGCCGGATTGATAGCCATGAAACCGGAGCGTTCAACCACCTCACTTCTGCAAACCCCATCGCTGCTTGCCGGCGACGAAGCGGGCACGGCGACGATGAATCCTTTCGTCGGACTGCGCCCGTTCGAGAGCGAAGAATCCTTACTCTTTTTCGGGCGGCGCGAGCAGGCCATCGAATTGCTGCAACGGCTGCACGAGACGCGTTTTCTTGCGGTCGTCGGCAGTTCCGGCTGCGGCAAATCATCGCTGGTGCGCGCCGGCTTGATCCCCAAGCTCAAGGCCGGTTTTCTTGTCGAAGAACGCGACCTCTGGCGTTTTGCGACCATGAAGCCAGGCGATGCGCCGCTCGAAAACATGGCCGTGTCGCTGCTCGAAGCCGTTTCAGTCGAAGCCAGCAAAGCGAACATCAACGAACTGGTCGAAGCGATTCAAGGCGAAGGCGCGCAGGCCATCCTCGCCCGCTTGCAGGAAGCCCTGGGCGGCGAAGATACCAACCTGCTGCTGCTCGTCGATCAGTTTGAAGATCTGTTTCGCTTCGCCTTGCGTGACGAAGATGCGTCGTAGCGCAACGAAGCCGAAGAGTTTGTCGCGCTGCTGCTCGAACTGGCCGCCCAGCGCCAGATGCCGGTCTTTGTCGTCATTAC
>JBBWZK010000386.1:0-7453 GCA_039648975.1 Blastocatellia bacterium | reverse complement strand
TTTTCTTGTTTGAGCGCGTTTTCTGATGTTCTAGAGCGATTTTCAAATGCGTGTGCCATGTAGCGCACGGCGGTTAGCTTGCGCGAGTCGCTGCGCAAGCTAACCGCCTTGCGCTACATCCGATTGAAAACCGTTCTAAGCTCCGTAGGAGTGCAATGTTTATAGTAGGCCGCCGCCAGAAACAGCCCAAGCCCCGTCGGGGCGAAATGTCGACATTGCGCTCCTTACGGAGCTTGGAATTTTATTGGCAATGGTGACTATAAACATCGCGCTCCTACGGAGCTTGACGGAACTTCTTGCTGGGCTTTCTATAAACATTATGTGCCCACGGCACTTATTTCGACACACGCTCCATGCATCGGCTATTGCAGCTTCAGTTTCGGCGCAAACTGCGGCCCGCTCGCATAGCGAATGATGGCATCAAGCAGGCGCGTTGCATAAGGGTCGCTGCCGTATTCACCGAAGCGATAGGTGGTGACGAACGCTTTGCCTTTGCCTACTTGCGTCTGCACGGCGAGCGCCGCGTTGTTGTTCAGCCAGCCATAAAAGATGCCCGACAGCACGTCATCGTAATCCGTGCCGCTCGTACCCTGTATGATGAATTGCGGGATCGCGCTGGCCGCTTCAAAACCAAGCAGCCTGGAGAAGCCGACTTCGTTAAACGGCGCGGCGTTCGTGTTGACCCAGTTGAAATTCGTCACCCAGTTGCCGTCGAGGTCTGAGCCGGCGCGCGGCGTCACTTTCAACGTCGCATTGGCCGGCAAAGCATCTTTCGCATCGGCCAGAATGATCGCCCGCCCACCCGCTTCGAGATGCTGCCTGACGCGGTCATCCAGTTTAGTAGCGATCATCACGCTTTGTTTATTACCGCTGTTCGTACTGGCAACGGCATATCCGGCTGCCGTGAGCGAGGGTTGCAGGCTGGCATTGCTGCCTGCCGGATCATGGAAAACAATTGCCGTGTCCTTCGCCGGTTTCGCTTTCGGATAGATGAACAGGTCATAGCTATTTTCGGCAATCAGCCCACCGTCGCGCCCGCGCACCTCGATCATCACCCGCTCGCGGCGCGGACGGTCAATCGCCGGACTGGCAAAGGCAATGGGTGGTAAAGCGGTGACGCTGGCGCGGTCAATGGAATGATCGATGTTGAACTCTCCTTTCGCCCCCGATTCGCTTCGCCATTGTACCTTCGCGCCGTTCAGTTCTTTGTCGCTGTAATGCGACAGCAAGGTTTCCATCTCGATGCGCTCGCCGCTCACATAATTGCGCTTCGGCATTCGCGCCAGAATCACGTCGGGTTGTTGAATCTTCGCCAGCTCCGTTGCATAAGCTTTCGGGTTGCGCCACATATCCATCAAGCCGTTCACTTCCCAGTTGATGTCTGTGAATTCTGTGATGACGTAACCTTGAATCGCGCTGTGGCGGCGCATCTCTTCAATCTCGTGTTTGAGCGAAATGAACTGATGCCACTGGCTCTCTTCGGCGAGCGCGTTGAAGTCCGCAAACAGGCGATCAAACTTGAACTCTTTGAAGCGGTCAAAGAGGCCCGCAGGCCGCGTCACTTTGTTGCCATTGAAATCGCGCGGGAACCACCACGGCAACGCTTTCGGCAAGCGCGGCAATCCCCAGTTGCCGAACTCCGAGACGATCAACGGCTCACGGCCTGTTGGCTCTGCGTCACCGTGCGGGCTGAACGTCCATTTCGGGCGCGAAGCGAAATCCGCCATCCATTTGTCCCACGACGCATGGTTATCGGGGATTGAATAGTATTGATGAAAATCGTCAAGGTCGCTCTTGACATGAAAGTTGTCGCAACAGGCGCTGTTGTCGACGATCAAGCGTCCGAGCGGTGCAGTTAATTTCTTAGCGCGCTCGTAAGCCGCGCGCAGCCATTTGCGCTGATCTTCCTGTTTCAGATTCGCGCCCCACGATTCGTTGATGACGCTCTGTATGACTATCGAAGGATGATTCCAGTCGCGCTCGACCATCTCAGCGAAAGTCTTTTCGCCGCGCTCCGCCGCTTTCAACGAAAAATGATTAAAGTCGTTCCACGAAGGTATTTCATACCAGACGAGCATGCCGACTTCATCGGCGACTTTCAGATAAACCGGATCGGGGACTTTGATGTGACAGCGCAGCATGTTCAAGCCGAGCCGTTTGCCTTTCAGTATCTCGTCGCGCACGAACGCTTCCGAAGGCGGCGTGTAGATTGTCTCAGGATAGAAATCCTGATCGAGCGCGGCGATCATGTAAAATGGCTCGCCGTTGAGATAGAGCTTGCCGTCGCGCGCCTCAAATGAACGGAAGCCGAAGCGGTCGCTGAAATGATCCTCAAGCAAGCTGACGTCGAGGGTATAAAGATTCGGCTGATTGAGGCTCCATAACATGGGGTTATCGACGCGGCCTTGCAGAGTCAAATAACCCGCACCGCCGCCTGCGACTCTCAGCGCAATGGCTTTGCCCGCCGGATCAATCATGTTGGCTTTTACGTCACTGGCGTTCTGGCGAGACACAGGCGCAAATGATGAGGTACGGCGCGGCATCATCGGCGGCGGGCCAACATCGCCGTTCGTCATCAAGCGCACAGTCACCGTGCCATCGAGTTTCGTCACCACATGCGCGTTCTTGATATAAACCTTCGGCTTGATGTCGAGCCACACCGCTTGCCAGATGCCGCCGGTCTGCACGTACCAGTTCTGCTTGCCGTGCGGAATCTCTTTGTAAAGCATGTCGGGGAAGCGCGCGCGGTTCTCTTTCTCATCCATCGGCGGATCAACGACGCGTATCAGAAGTTCGTTCGCCCCTGTCTTCACCGCATCGGTAATATCAAAGGTGAATGGCGTATAGCCGCCTTCGTGCGTGCCGATGGATTTGCCGTTGATGAAGATTTCGCTGAAGTAATCGACCGCGCCGAAGCGCAGCACCGCGCACTTTCCTTTATCGAGTTGCGGCACGTCCAGGCTTGTGCGATACCAGGCGATGCCCATGTAATCACGCAGGTCGTCAAACTGGGCGTTCCACGACAGGCCGACACGCACGTTGCGCCAGCCTTGCGCATTGGTAACATCGCTTACTTTGAACGTGCCCACCTGGTCAGCCAGAAACTGCCAGTTGCGCTCAAGCTTCGTCTGCGCGCCGGCCATCACAGAGACAAGCAACAATGCCATTGCCAGCAAGGCCGCATGGCATAACGCCATGCGTAGGATATTCAACCGATTACTCGTCATCGCCGTTTTACTCGTCTTTCTTGTGTTGATGCGTCATTGCGGCTTCGGAGTCACGACGCGCACAGAGTCCCAATCATTTTCCGCTGTGCCGTAACCATAAAGCATCACCGTGAAAGCGCGCGGCAGGTTCTTGATCGTCTTCGTCAATCCCACCTGCCCGTTCAACACGAAGAGGAATTCGTCGCCGCGCCGGACAATTGCCAGCGTCGGCTTCTTTTCTTTGGTCGCGAGGTTGTGATTGTCCAGCCGCTCGCCTCGGCTGTCAACGACCGACCACGCTTCAAAGGTGCCTTCGCTGGTCAATATCCACTCGATGCGATTGCGGCCTGAGCCGTCGAACAAGACGCAGAGGATGGCATTGCCGATGGGCGCGCCCGGCTGGCCCGGCTCGGCCAGCGCCGCCTGAACTTTGGCGAGCGTCGCTTCAAAAATGAAGCGGTCACTTGTCCACGTCGTTTTGCTGCGCACGCCGCTGCGCGAGCCGCTCACGCCGCGCATGCGCAACTCGCCGTTTTCCAATTTGAGCTTGCCGCCGCTGCCACCTTCAAAGCTGAAGTGCTCCCACTTCGTCTGATCAAGCGCGTCGCCATTGAATTGCTCGACCCATTCGTCAGCCGCCATTGACGGTGGTGGCTTCTGGGCCGATGGCGATGGCGCTTGCGCAGGTTGCTCGGCCAACGCCGCGTTGAGCGACAGGCAGATGACTAGCAATGAGAGAATGAGTTGATGAGGCTTCGACATGATGACCCTCTGGTTGATGGATGACAAAGACTGGCCCGCGTCCGCCGGATGTAGCGCAAGCTGTTAGCTTGCGCCTGATTGCACAGCCTAACCTTTGTATTACCAGGACACACACACTGGCGCAAGCTAACAGCTTGCGCTACACCTCTCTAAAACCGCACGTTGGCGAGGCGGCGGAAGATGTCGCGTTGCTCGTTCTGCGCCTGCTCTTTTTCCGAATCGCTCAACGCCTTGAACTTTTCGAGTTCGGCATCCGCTTCGGCTTTGCGCTTCAAACGCGTATAAGCGCGTCCGAGTTGATAATGCCCTGCGGCCAGATTCGGCTCGGCAGCGACGACGCGCTCAAGTTCGGTCGCCGCTTCGGCGAAGCGGTTGTGGCGCATGTAAATTTTCGCTCGCGCCAGCCGTGCAGGCGAAAACCCTGCGTCCAGTTCGAGCGCCCGCGTCAGATGCGCTTCGGCCTTCGCCGTGTCCGCCGCTGTTTGATTCAACATGGCGTCGGCAGCCAGATAATGCACCACGCCCATACCTGGGTTGATCGCCAGCGACTTTTCATAATACTCAACCGCTTCGCCGTAGCTGCCCTGGGTTGCGTAGGTGACGCCGAGATAAGCGAGCGCCGGTGCGCATTGGGGATCGAGTTTGAGCGCCTGCTCAAAAGCCTGTACGGCCTCGCCAGTCTGGTTGCTCGCCGATTGCGCAACGCCGAGTGCAAACCATAGCTTCACCGATTTCGGAAACTCCTTCAGCGCCTCTTGCAAGCGAATGATTGCTGCCGCCGGCACTTTGGTATCGTTCAGCAGCATCGCATAACGAAAGCGATACGATTCGTTCTTCGGGTCTTGCTCGATGGCCAGCCGCATGGCTGGAATGGCATTCTCGACATGGCCGCTCGCTTCGTAGACTTCGGCGAGCGCCGCATAAATCTCCGCCGCTTGAATGCCGCGCGCCACCGCCGATTCCAGTGTGCGACCGGCAGCCGGAATCGCTTTGCGCGCCAGGTGAGCGCGCGCCAGTTGGAGAATCGTTTTGATGTTGGCAGGCTCCTGGGCGAGCGCCGCACTCAATTCTTCAGCGGCTTCGTCGAATAATCCGGCTTCGATTAACGCGCTCCCCAATTCAGCGCGCGGCGCTGCGGCAGTAAGACTGGCGGGCGCGTGTTCCAGTCGCGCCGCATACGCGCGATAGCTCGCGGCGGCGGCCTGCTGATCGTTAAGCTTCAAGGCAACGATAACCAGCGCGCGGGCGATCTCGACATCGGGCGCAAGCTCGAAGGCTCGCGCGAACAACTCCTGAGCTTCGCGCAAGCTCTCCGGCGTGCCTTTGGCAAAGCGAATCTGCGCGAGATTGACCAGCGCGTTCGGCTGCCGGGCTTGCAGCTTTAACGATAATTCAAACTCGGCAGCGGCGCGCTCGGTGCGGCCCATCTTCAAAAGAATCGCGCCGTAGTTGTTATGCGCCGCCGGCGATTGCGAATCGGCAGCGACCGCCGCGGCAAAATGCTTTTCCGCTTCGTCGAGATGGCTTGAGCGGTCGGCCAGAATGCCGAGATAGGTGTGCGCCGTCGCCTCTTTTGGATTGATCGCCAGGACACGCTCGAACGCCGCTTGCGCCGCCGTCAGATTGCCGCGTTCAAGCGCCGCGACGCCTTCGGCGATTAACGATGCGGCGCGGTCATTGTGCGTTATGCTGTGATCCGCAGGCGTTTTGGTCTGATTTAATGAAACAGAATTCATGTAGGGGCGACCCTCTGTGGTCGCCCCAGAGTAACAATCAAGCAAGCTGGGGTGGCCACAGAGGGCCACCCCTACATGAGTTGCAGACACCGCGCGCGCTTCGACAACCGCGAGCCACGCACACAAGGTAAACAAGATTACACTTGCGCGCGCCATCTTAATTCGATTGTCCGGCAGGCGTGTCATAGATGCGCTGTGTGGGTCAGCCATCATGTTAAAGCACGGCGAGCCGCGCGGGAAGTTGAATCCGCTTTCCTGCGCGGCTCGCCGCCATTCGATTCAAGTTAGAATATGAACCTGAATCGAAGTTGAATTGTGCGCGGCCCGTAGATGTTCGGGTCGGCGATGACATCCGAGATGCCGAACACGAACTGGTCGCGGAAGTCGCTACCCGGTTGAAAGTAGCGATGCCGGTTAAAGAGATTGAAGAATTCAGCGCCCAACTCGAACGACTTCGTTTCGGTGATGCGCGTCTTCTTCAGGATGTTGAAGTTCTCGCTCTTGAACGGCAGCACGTGCTCATCGTCTATGACCGGCGGTGCCGTGCCGAAGAACCTGAACGGGTTGGCATAGTAAGCGCGGTAGGCCGCGTTGGTCACGTCGGTCGTCGGCGGCGCTTGAAAATTCGGCGGCGCAACGAAGGCGCGCGGGTTGAGCACCTGATAGCGTATGCCCAGATTGCCGTTCAGCGGCGAAGCCAGGATTGGCTCGCCGGCAACACGGTTCAAGCGCAGGTTGCCCTCGTAGCCCACGAGATCGAGGAAGTCGCGGTTCGCCGATGTAAAGACCACAATCGGCAGCCCCGATTGATAGCGATGAATGCCGCCGATCTGCCAGCCGCCCACTAAACGATCAACTACGCCGCCTTCGTTCAGGAAGCGTTTGCCTTTGCCGAACGGCAACTCGAAGATGTAGTTGAAGACCACCACGTGCGTGGGGTTGTTGGGCGAGACAGACTTCAGCGAACTGATGTCGAACGGGTTCTGCAAGACGCCGCCAATCGGCGATGCGCCGAATAAGTCCTCCGAAGCGTTCGTCCGTAATCTCGACCACGTATACGACAGGCCGAACTGTATGCCGCTTGAGAAGCGCCGGTCAACTTTCACTTGCAGCGCGTGGTACCAGCTCTCGCCTTTGCTTTCGAGCAGGTTGTTGATGCGCCCGTATTGCGGGAAAGGCTTGAGCGCCTGAGCGACGTTGCCGTTGAAGCCTGCGAAGATGGCGTTCGGGTTCGCAGGTAGGGTGAAGCCGACGCTGGCCGCGAACTGTCGTTCGGCGGGCGTCACATCGGCCAGCGGTTTGTTGAGCAGCGGAAAGCCGAGCTTCAGCGCGTCCAGCGGCACGGCGTTCAGGCGCGCGAAGTTCGATTTCAAGCGGTCGCCCTTGCTGCCTATGTAGCCAATCGACACCGCGAATTTGAAAGGCAGTTCGCGTTGAATATCAACACTCCATTGCGCTGTGCGGCCCGTCTTGAAGTTCGGGTCGAAGAAGTCTATGTTGCTCGCGCCGATGAACTGGCCGTTCGGATCGACCGCCGGCTTGTCTGGATAGTTGCGCAGGAAAACCGTGGACTGCCGCCCGTTCGGCGTATACAGCGCGCCCGTCGAATAGCCGAGCGTGCCTTCGAGGATCGTGTTCGAGCCATTGAAGCCATACAAAAGTGGCGCGTAATACAAACCAAAGCCGCCGCGAACGACCGTCTTCTGGTTGAGCGAAACGGCGACGCCGATGCGCGGCGAAATGTTCGAG
>JBBWZK010000354.1:0-30560 GCA_039648975.1 Blastocatellia bacterium | reverse complement strand
CGCCACGCGCCAGACTTCGCGGGTCGTCGTCGTGATCAGCCACGAACTGAGCTTTTCGTGATCGCGCAGGCTGGCGAGCTTTTCGTAGAGCTTGAGCCAGACCGATTGGAAGATGTCGGCGGCGTCGTCAGCCGATAGCCGTGCTTTCAGAGGAATCGAATAAACCAGCCGCTGATAGCGCGCGACGAGCGCTTCCCACGCCGCCGAATCGCCCGCCAGACAGGCGGCGACGAGAGCGTGGTCTTCGCGTTGCGCAGTTTCTTCGCTCGGTTCCAGTGCTTGCTTCTCCATCATTACCCGATACCCTTGCTCGGCAGCGCGGCAGCGAAATGGCGTAGGGCCAACTTACATGGTAGCAGAACGGCCAGCGGGTTAAAAGTAATGAAAAATTTGCGAATTCGGCTTAGAGAGTGCGGCGACCGTCGCCAAATCAACTTACAGGCAGCACGCCTTCAAGCATGGAAAAAGGGCTGCCAGTCGGCGTGACCGGCAGCCCACAGAATTAAGCCTCTCATCTGGATCAGGCGGCTTTGGCGCGCTGTTGCAACAGGCGGCGCAGTTTCATGCGCGCTTTGTGCAGTTGCGATTTCGATGTGCCGGCGCTGCAACCGAGTATTCGGGCAATCTCTTCGTGTTCGTAGCCTTCAACGTCGTGCAGCACAAAGACGGTGCGGTAACCTCTCGGCAGTTGCCCGATGGCGCTCTCAAGGCCTATGCGATCAACAATCGGCATCGCTTCAGGATTGATGGTCATAGGGTCAACCGAGTCGAGCATCTCGCCGTCGTCGGTCGTCAACTCCGAGCGCACAGAGCGCTTGCGAAAGTGCATCAACACCTGATTGACGGTCAGCCGGTGCAGCCAGGTCGTGAACGCCGACTCGCCGCGAAATGAACCGAGCTTGCGGTGCAACTGGATGAAAACCTCTTGCGTCAGGTCTTCGGCTTCGGCGACGTTGCCGGTCATTCTCAGGCAGATCGAGTAAACCCGGCGATAATGCTTGCTGTAGAGTTCATCGAATCCGCTCATCTGTTCGCCCGCCAGCGCCTGTGTCACGCCGGCATCGGATTGCATTGAAATCGCGTTGGTAGCCATCCTTGTTGTCCCTCCAAACCCCTTATCCTCTTGAGAGTCAGACAAAGTAAGAGCGACTGTTGTGCCATTCGCGGGCAACCTTCTGCCAGATAGTTAAGTTGAAATATAATTAAGCTTAGTTCAATCAGCCGGAGCGCGAGAGACTTTGTGGCCGACGGAGCGGCTCTTGTTTTGGGAGAGCGCCCACACGGTTTCGTGTAGTAAGTCAGTGTTTACTAACCAGCCGATGGCGCGGCGCGGCGGCGGTGCATGAGATGGGCAACCGCCTGTGGAGGTGTGATGAAAAGAGTTCTGGAAAAGATGTGTCGCAGATCATTTTATTCTTACAGAGAGGGTTGATGCCGCTGTCGGAAAGGCACCAACATGGGTTTGGCAACTGGCAACGCTTCGGCGTTTTTGCACACCGAAATTCACACCGGCGACGAAGCCTTTGACGATCTCAGAAGCGAATGGGATCAACTGCTCGACGCCAGCCGTCAGCCGGTTTATTTTCTCCGCTGGCACTGGAATCAAACCTGGTGGCAAACCTTCCGGCCACCGCACAGCCACCTGTTTATCATTACCTGTCGCGACGCAAGTGATCAGTTGGTCGGCCTCGCGCCGTTTTACTGGCGGCAGCGCACCAACGCCGGCATCGATCATATACGCGAAATCCTCTTTCTCGGCACAGGCATCTTCACGCAGACGAGCGAATATCTCGACCTGATCGCGCGGCGCGGCGATGAACGCGCGGTCGCCGAAGCCGTCGCCGATGCGTTGAAAGCTGAAAGGCATTGGGACAAGCTGTGGTTGAGCGAACTCCCAGCCGCCTCTGTCATGCTGCCGCACTTGCAGCAGGCTCTCGACGGCGACCTCGAAACCACCGTCTGCCAAACGGCCCACTATGTTGACACACACACCGACTGGGAAGCCTTCAAGCAGACGCTTGGCCGCACGACGCGGCAAAACACGCAACGGCTGGCGCGTCGTTTATTTGAAAATTACGCTTGCGCTTTTTCCCGCGTTGAAACGATGGATGAACTCGAACGCGGCATGGACGCGCTGGTGCGGCTGCATCAAGCGCGCTGGCAGATGAAAGACGAGCCGGGCTCGTTTGCCATCCCTGGCATGGAACGTCTGCTGCGCGACGCGACGCGCGACGCACTTGCCGAAGATCGTCTGCGGTTGTGGACGTTAGAGATTGATAGCGAAATCGTCGCCGTGCAGTTGGCTTTTCTCGATCATGGCACGGCGCATTGTTTTCAGGTCGGCTTCTCGCCGGCTTACGCCAAGGACAGCATAGGCAAGGTCATGCTGATGCTCTGCATCAAAGACTGCGTCGATGACCCCTCAGTGCGCGAATACGATTTCATGGGCGGCGATCAGCCTTACAAAGAATGCTGGGCAAAGGCGGCAAGAGAGAACCTGCGGCTGGTATGGCTGCGTTCGGGCTTGCGCTCGCTGGCTTATACATCGATGAAGGTGGCCGATCAACTGGGGCGCTCGATGGCGCGCGCGGTGCTGCCGCCGGCGTTGAAGATGGCCAGCCATCGACTGCTGGAGCGCCGGCATTACAGCCATGCGCCGAATCTGCCTACGCTGACCTTGCATTCGCAATAAGCCTCATCCGGCGTGGCCGCAAGTCAGCTTTTCTTGCGATCACGCCGGATTAAAACGAAGACGGCGGCTGCGCCGATTGCGCCAAAGACGACGGCAAAAGCAAACAGCCAGATAATCAGCTTCACCTCATCGACAAAGAAAAAGCTCAACCCCACCATAAACCTCTTTGTGCTGAATTCTATTTCAGAACCGGCGAGCCAGCGCCTCGGCGACGCGACCGAGCAGCGCTTCGTCCGCAGCCGTAAAAGCGCCGGGCGTGTTGCTATCAATATCAATCTGGCCGAATATCTCATCGCCGCGCCGGATGAGCACGACGATTTCAGCGCGCGTCTCAAGGCTGCACGCCAGATAATTGCCAATCGCCGTCACATCGTCAACGATCTGGTTGGCGCGCTCGGCGACCGCCGTGCCGCAGACGCCGCGCCCCACGGGGATGTGCGTATGCTCGGTCGGCTTGCCGACGTAGTTGTGCAGCACCAGCATGTCGCCTTCGAGCAGATAGATGCCCACCCAGTTATAATGCGGGCGTTCGGCTTTCAAGAGGCGCAGGGCTTCGCTGAGCGTCTCATCGCGCGACGCATCGGAATGAATGATCTGCTCGACGCGGCTGACGATTTCATCGCCGGTCATCGGTGCTTTCGTTGATTCCATGATGTTGAGCATATTGAGCGGCACAGCGCGGCGCAAGGCGAGTTGACGCAGATGATGCAGGCCCACATAATCATGCCAGGCTTGTGACTTACCACGAGCGGCGTTGGACGCGCCGAACTCAAATCAACGAACAATGGAGATACAAAAATTATGTCACAATTGAGCGACAAGTTCGCTTCCGTAATTACTGCCGCGCAGAGCGCCGGCTGTCAGGTCACAACCAACGAAGAGAACGGCAAGCTCGTCATCAGCGGAACTTGCCCGACGCAACACGATGTCAATCAGGTGTGGGATGCGGTGAAAGCGATTGATCCGGGGATGAGCGGCGGCGATTTTGCACTTAACCTCACGGCCCAACGCACAGATATTTTTGGCGAATATGAAGTCAAATCGGGCGACACGCTTTCCGCCATCGCCAAGAAAGTCAGCGGCGGCAAGCTCACTTATCAGCAGATTTTTGAAGCGAACCGCGACATACTGAGCGACCCGGACAAGATACAGCCCGGCCAGAAGCTCAAGCTTCCGAACTTCGCGCAACCCGCTCCGCAATCGCGCTGACATTACCTTTCATCAACCGTTCAATCGGGGGCAGCCACGCAAACGGCTGCCCCTTTGCTTATGGCGCGTGTTTGTCATCCACCAACAGGGCTGTTAGACTGACCTTCACTAACGACCTGTGACGCGCCACACGCGCGAGCCGATGGTCAAGCTTGAGCCGATTGAATCACCACCAGCGCGAATGATCGACACGGTTGCCATCATCGAAACGAATCGCGAACTGACGCCGGGCTATCGTCTGCTGACGCTCAACTTTGAGCAGGAGATCGCGGCGCGCGCCGGCCAGTTTGCGATGTTGAAAGCGCACGCCGCCTTTGAGCCGCTGCTGCGCCGCGCCCTGGCCGTCTATCGCATACACGGCCCGCGACAACTGAGCTTTCTTTATCAGGTGCTCGGTCGCGGCACGCAAGCGCTCGCAGAACTCGGCACGGGCGGCAAGGTCGACGCGCTGCTGGCGCTCGGCAATGCGTGGCCGATAGGCGATGAGTTGCGAGAATTTCAATTCATCGCCAGCCGCGCAATGAGCCATACAGGTGAAGCGGCGCAGAGTGATCGACCTCGCAAAGCTATCGTGGTCGCCGGCGGTATCGGTTCGGCGTCGGTGCTGATGTTGTGCGCAGGATTGCAAGCGGCGCACATTGAAACAGAAATCTTTTTCGGCGCGGCAAGCCATCGTGTGGCGCTAGGGTGCGGCCTTGAAGATTTTCGCGCGCTTGACCTGCCGCTCGCGCTCGCGACCGACGACGGCAGCCTCGGCGAAAAGGGCTTCGTCACCGCGCCGCTCGAACGCCATCTGCGCGCAGGCGGCGGCGCGGATGCGACGATTTATGCTTGCGGCCCTTGGGTCATGATGCGGCGGGTTGCCGAGATCGCCGCCGCTTTCCATGTCGCTTGTCTGGTGTCGCTTGAAGCGCCCATGGGCTGCGGCTTCGGCGTCTGCGTCGGCTGCGTCATCGCCGTCGAGAGCGATGCGCCGCTCGGTTATGAATCTTACAAACGGGTTTGCGTTGACGGCTCGATCTTTGCGGCGCAACGGATTCGCTGGGAAGTCAACGCGATGACGCATTAGGACGTGATGCGTGATACGTGATGCGTGAGGATGACGTTGCCCATCAAATGGCTACTGCGTATTCATTCACGCACCACGCACCACGCACCACGCACCACGCATGAGTGAAACGCTCCGCACAACCAAGCACGATTCGCGATTGGCGGTTGAGATTGCCGGCATTCATTTTAACAATCCGGTGATGGGCGCGTCGGGAACGTTCGGCTATGGGCTGGAGTTCGCCGGATTGATTGACCTCAACCGGCTCGGCGGCTTTGCGACGAAGGGATTGTCAGCGCGTCCGCTCTCCGGCAATCCGCCGCCGCGCATCGTCGAAACGCACGGCGGCATGCTCAATGCCATCGGCCTGCAAAACGTCGGCGCGCGCGCTTTCGTCGAAGAAAAATTGCCGCTGCTCGCTCAGTACGACACACGCGTCATTGCCAACGTCTTCGGCTATTCGGACGATGATTATCTCGAAGCCATCAACATGCTGAACGACGGCGAAGGCATTGCCGCTTACGAGTTGAACATCTCGTGCCCGAACGTCAAAGAAGGCGGCATCGTCATCGGCAACTCGCCGGTTGCCGCAGCGCGACTGACCGAAAAAGCAAAGCGCGCTGCGGCTCGCCCGCTCATCGTCAAGCTCTCGCCGAATGTCACGGATGTTACTTTGTTGGCTCGCGCCATTGCCGAAGCGGGTGCGGATGCGCTGTCGCTCATCAACACGCTCGTCGGCATGGCCATTGATGTGAACGCGCGCCGCCCGCGATTGAACTACGGCACAGGGGGACTATCGGGGCCGGCGATTCGCCCCATCGCCGTGCGCATGGTCTATGAGGTTGCCAAAGTAATCCGCATTCCTTTAATTGGCATCGGCGGCATTGCTTCGGCGAGTGACGCGCTCGAATTCATTCTCGCCGGCGCCACAGCGGTGCAGATCGGCACAGCGAATTACTATGATCCGCGCGTCACCATGAAAGTAATTGACGGCCTCACGGATTACTGCGACCGCCAGGGGCTGGAAAGCATCAACGCGATGGTCGGCTCCATCATCGAGAGATAACTTCAGGCCACGAGCCACGCCTTACCAATATATTGATCGGAATTCGCCATTGTGTAATACTATGCTCGCAATAAACCTCTGAAATAGTACCTACATAACGGCGAACTAAGTTTCAGCGATTAGTACGATAGAAAGAAAAAGAAGAATGCCTAACCTGAACTTTGAAAACTCTAACACCCTTTACGCATCACATGGGTTGCATGCTTACGCTGCAAAGTGCCCACCGCAATTAGTCCGATATGGATTGCAATATTATTCCAGCCCCCGTGAAACAGTGTTAGACCCTATGGTTGGTAGTGGAACTACGTTGGTCGAAGCACGACTAATGGGTAGGAACTCCATAGGGTTTGATATCGATCCTTTGGCGTGTCTCATTGCTAAAGTAAAATCAAGTGTTTTGCCAGATAATAAAATAGAAGACCCATTTAAAAGTATAGTTAAGAAGTTCGAAAGAGATCTAAAGAGTTGGCTAGCCACCACAAATCATTCTACTGCATTGAAAAAGCGTCTTCAGCCCCCTGAATTTTCGGGACGAGATTATTGGTTCGCTCAAGATATTTCTGTCAGACTGGCGCTCCTCGCCTATTACATTGCTGCGGAGCCAATGAAAGACGACATTCGTGACTTCTTTTGGGTTGCTTTTTCATCTTTGATTTTAGCGAAGACCAGCGTAGCCAGTGCTCGAGATATTGTTCACTCTCGACCTCATTACTGGGAACATGCCGAAACGCCTAATGTTATAGCTAAGTTCAAGTCACGCGTTCAGATTATGCGGAAACAAATGATTCAGTTCGCCGATCTATGTCGCCGCAGCTCTGATGTTAAAGTTGTTACCAGACTTGGGGATGCTCGTAGAATTCGCCGCAGAGATGAATCGGTTGACCTGATATTCACTTCTCCCCCATATGTTACTGCCCTGGATTATCCGCGAGCGCACTTTTTAGCTGTTGCTTGGATGGAGCAGATATTAGGGGTTAGTTTGTCGGAGTATCGAAAACATGGACAAGCGTACATAGGAAGTGAGCGGCTAATTCCTTCAGGAGATTTTCTGATCGATCAGCAGATTGGCAATTTCGATCTAACCTGCTCGACGCTTGGGCGGCTCGCGAAGCGATCAGAAAAACATGCGAAGCTTACTCAACGTTACTTCCTCGATATGTATGACACACTTGCAGAAATGCATCGAGTACTTAAACTTGGGCGTCATGCTATTTTGGTTGTTTGCCCATCTCATATTCGCAAAATTGCCGTACCAACCCAAACCATTTTCATCGAAATGTGTGATGCCTTAGGGTTTAAGCTAAAGCAGCAATGTACGCGCTCAATCAGTAAAGCAAAGCGTATCTTGCCGTATATGCAGAAGTCTTTTGGCAAGCGGATGATGACAGAATACGTTCTAGTTTTCCAGAAGACAGAGTGAGAACGCCGGTGAGCGAGGAAACAAATCTCAAAAACATAGGCAATGCCCTTCATCTTCGTTTGTTATCAGGAAATGATTTACTTGTTACTGCAGAGATTGCCGAAAAATTTCTCTCGCCTCTGATTCGAGCCTTGCGGAGAAGGCTTAACCGACTTAATACAGATGAACATCTGATAGCCACTGCCGCCGAAGATGCCTTACTAGCGTACTTCAAGAATCCCAGGAAGTATGATCCATCGAAGCTTAGTTTGCTTAAATACCTTTGTATGGATGCCTACTGGAATGTTATCGATAAATTGCGCAAGCCGGAAAAAACTGTCGAACTTGACCCATCAAATCCCGAACATATAGCGAAAGAAGTGTCCGAGGATGACCCTGAAGCTCAATTGCTGGAGGATGAAGCCATGTGGCTCGGAGAGAAGTCGCCTATAACCCAGCGCATGCTTGCTGTAATTTCTGATCCGACGGATCGCGAATTGGTCAGATTAATGATGGACGGGGAAAAAGAAACTGAATCCTATGCTCAAATCCTTAGGATTCAAGCTGTCTCCCCAGAAGAAAAGGCGACTATCGTGAAGCGACACAAAGATCGATTGAAAAAGAAGTTGAGTCGCGCACTCAAACCATGGGCTCCAAAAAAACATGAATAGAGAACTTGACCCAATGCCTTTGCTGTCCTCTCTGTCAAAGCGAATGGAAAACAGCCCTGAATTTATGGCTCATGTCCTAACTACATATAAAAGGCAGGAAGGATTGGGGGATTCACAGCTTCTTGAAGCGCTTGGTACTTCATCTGAACTGCTTGTCAGACTGGCTTTGTGCCGACGACCGGAAGCTAATTCACCTGAATTTGCCGAACAGGTTCGATTGCTTTCGGATTTTACCCTTATCGATGAATCCCTCTTAGCTCACATCATCCGGCAAGTGGATGGCTTAAACGAACTTTCACATCATCCGTTTTCCGTCAATTTAGAATCAAACGTGGCCACCCTCCGCTCTACCAACAGTTTTCTGGCAGCGGCGCGTGACCGGGAAGATGAGAGCACAAGCGAAGAGGAAGAAGACCATCCAAACGGGCCTCTGGAAGAGAATTCGTGAGGGTACTCTGCATGGTAATACTGGATAATATGAGCCAAGAGGTTGTCGACTTGTTCTGGACGCTATGCGGCGAGAAGCAATCCTTCCCACGCAAAATAGAGCGGGCCATTGCTCTTGCAGTTCCTTTAGCTATATTAAAGCTGCCTCGCCTCAGCTTACAAACCGTTGAGAGTTGGCTGGCGTTCCGCGGCATACGGTTTGACTTCGGCTGTGAGAACCGATCCATTTGCGGTTGTTTAATCGCATTCAGAGGACATGGATTCATATTTGTAGATGGCACCGACCCGGAAAATGAGCAAAGATTCACCATAGCGCACGAACTGGCTCACTTCCTAGTAGACTACTGGCTGCCCCGCAACAGAGCTTTAAAGAAATTCGGGTCTGGTGTAGCTGATGTAATTGATGGCCTGCGCGCCGCTAGCATCACTGAGCGATTCCATGCCTTAGTAGAAGAAACTCCCATCGGCATCTACCATGATCTAATGGAGCGGGATGTTGATCGGGTCATGAATCAGGCATTAGTAGAAATTGAGAATCGGGCCGATTGCATAGCCTTCAACCTCTTAGCCCCGACCGATGATATTCTGGCAAGATTGAAATTCGGGGATTCAAGTAGTTTTGATCATCGCGTCAAAGAGTTGGGCGATGTGCTCACTGAACATTTTGGATTGCCAGATAGAATAGCCTCTCATTATGGTCGGTCACTACTGTTGGAAATAGGCCAAGGCCCTTACTGGG
The DNA here is from genome assembly GCA_039648975.1 of Blastocatellia bacterium. Taxonomy (GTDB): domain Bacteria; phylum Acidobacteriota; class Blastocatellia; order UBA7656; family UBA7656; genus DATENM01. The sequence goes on along the minus strand of JBBWZK010000354.1, from coordinate 21,289 downwards.
TTGAATCACTTGGATTCAACAGGTTCTGAAACGTGTCGAACTTTACAAGCCCCAGACCGAACACCTAGTGGACAGAATAATTCGGCGACCCCCTGCTGGACAACCGAGAATGTGCCGGGAGGATAGGCGTGAGTAAGCATAGACGAGAAAATACATCGCCGGTGACCATGAGCGAGTTACTTTCGGAAAGCCCTGAATCCTACGACTTCGAAGCGGCCCACGGCGAGCCTCTATCCCACACCATCGATCTTGCCACCTGGAGACAAGGAGAGAACCTTGCAGAGGCTTACGAGCGCATGGAGCGCGAGATAGCTGATGCTTTGAAAGAAGAAGAAAAGTATCACAAGACCGCTCGCCGCACCCTTTTAGACAAGATTGGGACGGCACGCGGCGCACCTCGATGTGCAGGGGTCTATAAAGCTCGTGGAGAATATCTGGAAAAAATACACAATGGCTTGCTGTTCAACGGAGGCGTCGAATGTTGTGACGGTACATTCGTGGTACACGATACATTGCCAATCACCGTAACCCAAATCGGCGTCTGCCTGGTTCGGTATAACGGTGAGTCAGGCTCCTGGGTACAGCGGCTCTATAGAAGAGATTTGCGCTCCAAATCGAATAATCCAATTGATGAGTTGGTGACTTTATTAGAACGTCGCGAGAAGCGAGGGGCTCTTGGGCAAGAAGGCGATAAGTTAAGCCAATTGGCCAGCCGAGGCATCATGACTTATGCCGAACGCAGCATCCTGCGGCATAAATCTAGTGCTGCGTGGCGCATGGGACATGGCAGCCCGGCCCCTTTTGAAATCCTGACCGGTTTGTGGGCCTCAAAGGTAGAACAGATCGAAATGAGCTTAAAACTCATCCATTGGTATACACAACATAAGCGCTTCGTTTTTATACCGAGTGCGCCCCGAAAACTTCACTGGATTACTCTGGGCTATGCTCTCAAGCCTATGGAGTTTGCAATTGTTCAAACCTTGGAGCCGGAGCTTGAACGGTTAGTTGATACAGGCCATTACCGCAATAATAGTAAGGTTCGGCAGGCGATGATGGATTTTGCTAAAGAAATCGGACCAAAGATCGTCGTTGGCGCGTATCGAATATCTGCTTTTGCTCCTCCATATTTGTTTTACGCCCACGTTGATTACGCTGAGAAGGCGGCTCATATTGCAATGGCAGATAGTATGCTCCAAGAGCATAGAAGCTTTCCTTTGTTAATTGACCTTGCGGATCGACTCTGTGCTGCTAATTTCGGTGCCAGTGATTTTCTTTCTTCCGTGCAGGCTGCATATGCCAAAGCCGGAAAACCATTCATGTACCTAGGAGAGCGAGAAACCCGGAACCGTTGAGATGAGGTGGACTATGAAAAAGCTTTCAAACAACTCTAAACCGAATCTGGATTTGCAGGATGATAAAGGAGTGAAACAAATGTCCGAGGGCTTTGGCCTGGAATTAGAAGAAGAGATCGAACTTGCCGGTGGCGCATGGGAAGAAAATCCTGAGTTCGAGTCAGCCGTAGGCCGGACACTATTTGATACTCCTGCGAGTAAAGATAATACAGTCACCGTCGTCGTTCCCAAAAAGAAAATGGGCCTCATTGCATCTCAATCGCTTGTCCGCATAGGCAGCCTGCCGCCAGAAAGTGATGGAGATGGGCGAAAATACATAGGCGCAGTAGCGGAAGGTCCATTCGCGGAGCCGGACGGCCTTCGCGGAGATGCGCCCATTATGGTGGTCACTACCGTCAGAGGCGGAATTTTCATGCCTCCATATCATGTGCGAGTTCAAGTCCAGGTTATGGGAGAAGAGGTAGACGGCAGTGTAGTTCCTCCACGCTTCCGTCCCTTACCTAATAGCCCTGTTTTTGTTCTCGATGATGAAGAGACAGCAGACAGGCTTGGGCTGGACGGTGACATTGAAATCGGGTATGCCGTAGGCTTCAAAGATATGCGTGTTCGCGTACCATCCAATCGCAAGTCTGTTCTATTCCGGCATGAGGGCATTCTGGGAACAACCGGCGGCGGCAAGACAACAACCGTTTCCGGTCGCATATGCCAGTACCAAAAAGCTGGCCTTGCAACCATTGTTGTTGATACGGAGGGAGAGTACACGGAAATCGGAGAGAAAACGAAAGACGAAAATATGATCAAACTGTTGCGCCGACAGGACAGAGAGCCTGAGGGAGTAAAGAATGTGCAGGTTCTTCATCTGGTCGGGCGTGAAACAACCGCCCCTGAATCAGCAACCGTCATTCCTTTCAAATTGGATTTCTCAAGCCTGTCTCCATATGCAGCAGCCGAAATCCTCGGCTTGCCAGATGCTCAACGCGATAGATTCTTCAAGGTATATAATGTAGTGAAGCTGGTTCTCCGAGATCTAAATATATTCCCTAGAAAGGGAGACAAAAAGGAGGAGCAGCAGGTTCTGGAAATTGATGAGTTTGAATCAGGCTATCCTGGGGTCACTTTGTCTCGCCTGATCGATATCACTGACTTTTTCATCGAATCGATGATCAGTAAGAAGCAAGACAAGAATTCTAAGAAAGAGGAGGAGAAAGAAAGTGAAGCGAGCATGAAAGGTAACGCAACTGGGTTTGAACCTTTTAACTCGGAGTTTAAGACTCAGCAAGCAAGGCAGATAATCAATCGTCGTATCTCTGCGGTCAATACAAGCAGCGAAATAAGCTGGCACAGCTTGAAAAGCAAGCTTTGGGGGCTGCACAGCACCAAAGTTTTCGACCAGCCTAACGCTCACTCAATCCCTTTCAAGCGTGTGCTTAAACCCGGGCAGGTAACGATTGTTGATCTAAGTGATACGGATTCTCACATCATCAACAATCTGGTTATCGCGAACCTGCTGAGAGGTCTGCAACTGCAGCAGGAGGAAGCTTATAAGGAAGCACAAAGGAAAGGCCAAAAGCCAACACCGGCCATGATTATCATTGAAGAGGCCCACGAATTCCTATCGAAAGACAAAATTGAAAAGATGGAGAACCTATTTCAACAGGTGGCGCGCATTGCTCGGCGAGGACGCAAACGCTGGCTCGGATTAACTTTTGTCACCCAATTACCCCAGCATCTGCCAGATGAGGTGCTTGGGTTAATAAACAACTTTGTTCTGCATAAGATCAGTGATACGAATGTCATTAGTCGCCTAAAGCGGTCAATCGGTGGGATTGATGAAGCGTTATGGAACCGATTACCTAACCTTACTCCAGGCCAAGCAATCGTGTTTGCTACGAGTATGACTCGTCCGCTTTTGGTTTCGATTGATCCCACGCCCTGTAGACTGAGGATGATCGATTAACCGAGGCGGCTCTTTATTGGCCTTAAATCTGAATTAACCAAGCATTGAAAGCGGTATTCTTAGATCAATGCGCTGGGGATGAATTAGCCATCTGAGATTCTGTGATGAGGGAGGTGAAAGCATGGATTTGCCCTACGCCCTAATTTCTGACACACACCTGCATGCATGGTCAGTTTTTTCTGAATTGGGTGAAGATGGGATCAACAGCAGGTTGCGCATTATTCTGGATGAAATTGTGCGCGCGGCGACGACGCTGAAAGAGCTTGGAGGTCGCGAGATATTCTGTGCTGGGGATGTCTTTCATGTCAGGGGGAGTATGGTGCCCAGTGTCCTGAATCCCTCACTTGATGTATTTGAGGCTTTGATACGACAGGGCTTCGAAATCATGATGATCCCAGGCAATCATGATTTAGAAGCCAAAGACAGCGCGCGGGTAACTAATGCGGTGACCGCATTAGAAAAGGTGGGCGTGCAGGTTGTCCACAAACCTTCTCTCATTTCTACATCTAACCGTGTAATCGCAATGGTGCCCTGGCAACCATCGATACTCAAACTCAAGGATGCGATAGAAGAGTTGGGGAATCGTGCGATTTTAGAAGGTCATTCCCCCGCTTCACTGGATTTGATCGTCCATGCTCCACTTGATGGAGTTCGCGCTGGAATTCCTGCTTCCGGGCTAACCGCCAATATATTAGCGGAATTGGAATTCAAGAGAGTCTTCTCTGGTCATTACCATAACCAGGTTGATTTTGGTAACGGGGTTTATAACATCGGTGCCATGACTCATCAAACCTGGTCCGATGTAGGTAGCAAAGAGGGATTTGCAATCGTTGCTGGTGATGTGGTGAGCTTTTATTCAAGTAAGGCTCCCAGATTTGTCGATTTGGCAAACCTGGATGACCTGAGCAGCGACCTGCAAGAACTGATCAGTGGGCACTATGTTCGGGCACGAGTAGAGATTTCATCTGAAAAACATCTACCGGAGCTTCGTGAATCTTTATTGAAATCGGGCGCGGCTGGGGTAGTGATCCACCCGATCAAAAAAGCATCATCCATAAGCCGCTCCAGTAGTAGCGTCGCCGCCGGTGCCAGCATTGACGAATCTATTGCCGAGTTCATCAAAGAGAAGGAATACAAAGAGCCTGAAAACTTGGCGTTGCTTTGTGCAGAGATTCTCGATCAAGTGAGGAGTTCTATCTAATGGATATTGTCAAGCTGACAATTGAAAATTTCCTGGCGATAACGCGCGCCGATATTTTACTCAATTCAAAAGGGCTTGTCCTGGTTCAGGGAGAAAACAAAGATGATCCGTCTGCCTCTTCAAATGGCGCCGGAAAGTCATCTATTGCGGATGCATTATTCTGGGGCTTATACGGGGAGACGGCGCGCGGCGCATCAGGCGATGCTGTGGTTAATAGAAGTGTTAATAAAAACTGCCGCGTGATTGTGTACCTTCAAGACAGCGACCGAACATTTGAAATACGTCGGCATCGCAAGCATAAGGATGGCAGAAACAGCCTTCAGGCTTTTTCTTACAGTAGAGAGGCCGGAGATGATGATCCAAAGCAAAAAATCGAGCTGACCAAGGGGACAGAGAAAGATACTCAGGAACTTCTACAAAGAATTATTGGATGCTCGGTTAATGTCTTCCGTGCTGCGGTGTATTCAGGCCAGGAAGCGTTGCCGAATTTGCCCGGAATGACTGATAAACAGCTAAAACTTTTAGTTGAGGAATCGGCGGGCATTGATCTGCTGCAACAAGCATACACAGAGGCGCGCGATAGATCCAATGGCGTTAAGGGCTTACTTGCCCAGATCACTGCTAAACTCACTGGTGCTATGGATCTGGCCAAGGCCACTGAAAGTGCTATCGATGATGCCAAACGACGTGCGGAAGATTGGGAGGCTGATCATAAAGCCAAGCTCGAGAGGCTGAAAACCGGAGCCAGCGAGGTGGAGATCAAAGTGCAAGCTGAGGAAAAACGTTTAGCCGCCTTCAACGAGAAGAAAATTTTAGAAGAAATCGTACGGTTGGATGAAATCCTAGCAAATTACAATAAACTTGAGAAAGAGCGCGACCGTCATGCAGCAGTAGTACGGCAGAAGGAGAAGGCAGCAGAAAAAGTGAAGGGAGAATATGAACATGCGCTCAAAGACCTTAAGCATACGAAAGGGCACCTTGATCAGATAAATTCAAAAATCGGTATGCCCTGTGGCGAGTGCGGCAAGTTATATCAGTCTGAAGATATAGAGCATGTGACTCAAATCGCCAAAAAGAAAATTAAAGGGCTGACCCAGGATGTTAATGAGTTGAAGAGGAAATTTGACGACGCATCGAGAGGCGTTAAAGAGAGCGCGAAAGACTTAGATGAGTTTCGAGCAAGTATGCCGGATGTGAGTAAGGCTGGGGCTGAACAGCGCGGGTTACGGGGCAAGCAATTAGAAGTTAAGAATATCAGAACTGAAATCCAGCGCATGAAAGACGATATTCGGAACAAATTAGAGCAGGCAAAAAATTTTAAGAAAGAGGCAAACCCATACAAGAAAAGCATTGAAGATACAAAAAAGCGATTTGTCGAAGCCGAAAAAGTGGTAACCCAATTAAGAAAGGACTTGGCAAAAGTTCAGGTATCTGTAGATCTTCACGAAGATGCGGTAAGTGTGTTTGGACCTGCGGGTGTTAGAGCACACATATTAGACACAGTCACTCCTTTCCTTAATGAGCGAACCGCACATTATTTAGGCGCACTTTCCGATGGGAATATCAGCGCCACCTGGGCCACTTTATCTAAAACCGCAAAAGGTGAAATTCGAGAAAAATTCATCATTGAAGTCACCAGCCTTACAGGGGCAGAAGAATTCACCGGATTATCAGGCGGCGAAAAGCGCAAAGTACGCTTATCTTGCGCACTGGCGCTTCAAGACCTTATATCAAGCCGTGCAGCGAAGCCTATTAGCCTATGGATCGGTGATGAAATAGATGATGCATTAGACGTCTCTGGACTTGAGCGTCTCATGAATATCTTGGAGGACAAAGCGCGGGAACGCGGCACCGTGTTGGTGATTAGTCACAATTCGCTATCAGACTGGATAAATGAGCAGATAATAGTAACCAGAGAAGAAGGTCTGTCCTTTGTTACAGGTGCCTTGAGCCTCACATAGTCAACTGCTTTTCAGGAGTTGATAATGTTTGTCGCCAAGGCATTGTCAGCCAAAACAAATCTCAAACCGGCAAATTTTTATACAGGAGATTGCACACGATCAGGTGAGATATACTTAAATCAACAAGAGAATATATAGGGCCAGGCCGCCGGTCACTTGTAACCAGGCGCTGCTTCATGATAAACCGCAGTGTTGAAGCATCTCGTCTCCCCTTGCGGTTGTCGAAGGCGACTTCAGCCAACCGCGCACTGCGCCATCAGTTGAGGCCCTTTATGAAACACGAGAGCGAAATCACCGGCGAAATCACCATACGTCCCGAAGCCCTTAAACTCAAACAGCCGATCTTTCCGACCAGCTCCGCCGAGTACGTCAACTCGCTGTCGCATTTCTATCGCGGCGAACTGGCGCGCATGATGAGCTGGCGCGACCGCCTCGACCGCACGACGAACTGGGCCATCACCGGCGCGGGCGCGATGCTGTCGGTATCGCTGTCGTCGCCGCAATCGCATCACGGCGTGCTGCTGTTTGCGATGGTGCTGGTTTTTTTGCTGCTGCAAATCGAATCGCGCCGCTATCGCTTCTTCGACGTTTACCGCAGCCGTGTGCGACTGATCGAGCGCAACTACTACGCGCACATCTTCGCGCCGCGCGAGTTGATTGATCCGGCGCACTGGATGAACAAGCTCGGCGACGACCTCCGCTTGCCACGCTTTTCGCTGTCGCATAATGAAGCGATGGCGCGGCGCTTGCGGCGCAATTACATCTGGCTGTTTCTGATTATGTTGCTGGCGTGGTTGTTGAAAATCACTACCAGTTCGCTGCAACCGGGTGCTGGCTCGCTGCAACTCATCCACTCGGCGGGCGAGCTATTCAGCAATGCCGCCATCGGTTATGTGCCGGGCTGGCTGATCGTCATCGGCATCCTGGGGTTTTACGGCTGGCTGGTTTATATCATCGTCAAATACCACGAGAAGACCGGCGAACTGGCTTACGGCGAAGTCCACGTCTAAATCAAACCGTGCCGCATTGGCATAGAGGATTGGCCACAGAGTCACAGAGTCACAGAGAAGAATTATAAGGTCGCTATTAAGCAGTTTTTTGGCCGCGCGAGCGGCCCTGAGAAGGTAGCCAGACGTGCAACGTCTGGTACAGGCAAATAAGCGATGGCGCGTTGAAGACGCGCCCAGAATCTTATGCCATCAACCCACACGAGTTTACATTTTCATCTCGTCTTTTCGACCAAAGAGCGGAGGCCCGTAATCGCCAAACTGTGGCGCGCCAGGTTGCACACCTATTTGGGCGGGATCGTTAAAGGCTTGGAAGGCGTGCCGCTGGCGGTCGGCGGAATCGAAGACCACGTTCACTTGCTGGTCGGATTAAACTCTTCGCATCGGCTTGACTATTTCTTGCGGGATTTGAAAGCGGATTCTTCAGAATGGGTGCATAAAGAGGTGGGCGAGAGAATTTTTAGTTGGCAGAAAGGCTATGGCGCTTTTCAGTCAGTCCATCGATTATTGAAGGCGTGAAGCGATATGTTCTGAACCAGGAGAAGCATCACCAGCGCAAAGCTTTTCAAGAGGAGTATGTTGAGTTATTAAAGGCGAGTGGGATTGAATATGATGAGCACTATTTGTGGTAGATACTCTGGCGCATCTTCAATGCGCGAATCTTATCCTTGACGAGTCCAGACGTTGCACGTCTGGCTACCTTCTGATCTGCGTCTGCCGACGCAAGCGCAAGGACTTATTTTCCGTTCGGCGTAATGTGAGTTAAAAGCTGAGAGAATCTGCTGATTCTTTCAGCTTTGCTTAACCCCTCTCTGTGTCTCTTTGCCTCGGTGGCCATTTCTTTTATCCCGTTATCCATCGCTTCATTCATAGATTGTCACGCCTTCGACGTTTCCATCCTTCAAGCTTAATTCAAGAATTTTTCAATGCGCTTTGCCTAACGTGGGGGCGCAACGATGAGACAGGCTTGCGGTGGCTCGTTTGCGGACGCCAGTCATCCGGCTAGAACGATTGATTAAAGCCGCCAACTTCAACGGCGACACGGCGGCAAGTATTCGTGTTGCTTCAATGTCGCAAACGGAGATTACTACATGATTAAAGCGATCAGATTGCGCTATCTGCTGCTGGCGCTCGCGGCGATGATTTCGCTGGGCCTGGTTCTGGCAAATCACCCTTCGTTGATCTCAAAGGTGAGCGCGCAACCGCCATTCAAATCCATCATCGTTCAGCTTGCCGGTGATCCGGTCGTTGTCGCCAGGGCAAGAGCTTCTGCCGCAGGCCAGAGTTTTAACGCCGAGGCCTATCGCCAGCAGGTGATCAATGAACAACAACAATTTCTCACGCGGCTGACCACTGCCGGTGTCCCTTATAGCGTTTCAAGCGTGACCGCTCCCAATGGGCCGGTGACGCCGAGAATCGAATTCCGCTTCAACTATGTCTATAACGGCATCGCCCTCGAAGTGCCCGAAGCGATGTTGCCTAGCGTTGCCGCTCTGCCGGGCGTGGCCGGCGTCTTTCCGAATAGCACAGTGGTTGCTCATCTCGATCATGCGGTAGATTACACGCGCGCGCCGCAACTCTACGGCAATCCACCGCGACTCACAGGATTCGATACGCTCAACAGCGGCGGCCTTGAAGGCGATGGCGTGAACATCGCAGTCATTGATACAGGCGTTGATTGGTCTCACGAGATGTTCGGCGGCGATCCGACGCCGCCACAGTATGGCGCTGCGCCCGCCGTTGCCTTGACTGGCACAAACAAGAAAGTGATCTACTACATGAATTTCACCGCCGGCCCCATCGGTGTCGGCGATGACTTCGGTCACGGCACACACGTGGCGGGCGACTGCGCAGGCTATCGCGGCTTTTCGCCAGGCCCCGACGGCATTCCTTTGACTGCCGATGATGTAGCCATTCACGGCATCGCGCCGCAGGCGCGCATCATGGCCTACAAGGCGCTGACCGGCGTCGGCACAGGCGTCAACGCGTCGATCATCGCCGCCATCGAAGACGCCGTTCAACCGCGCACTATCACAGGTCAGCCCAAGCCCGTCGCTCACGTGATCAATCTGAGCCTTGGCTCTCAGGCCGCCGCGACTCCCGATGATCCTTCTTCGGTTGCCGCTGATAATGCAGCGCTGGCCGGGGCCATCGTCGTCGCTTCGGCGGGCAACAGCGGGCCGGGTGAAAGCACCATCGGCTCGCCTGCTTCTGGCCGCCGCGTCATCACTGTGGGCGCGAACACCGATCCCGCTTCGACGCCGCACAGCGTTGATGTGCTGGACGGCAGCCGCACAGACATGCGCGCTTTCCTGATGGACGGCTCACCTGCGCTCACCGCCAACATTGCGAACAACTATGTCTTCTGCGGCCTCGCCGATACGCCCGATCAAGTGCCTGATTCGGTGAGCGGCAAGATTGCGCTCATCCAGCGCGGCAGCACCGTCAGCGCACAGGGACAAGGCAGCGGCGCGTTCTCTAACAAGGTCGCCATCGCCGCAGCCAAAGGCGCGATTGCCGTCGTCATCTATAACAACGTGGATGGCGAACTGGCGTCGGCAACCGTGCGCCGCTCGACCATTCCCGCCGTCGCCATCTCGAAAGACAACGGCGAATTCTTAAAGTCGATTCTCGGCTCGACCGCTGCCGGCGCAATATCGGCGCAGCAGATTCGCATTAACCAGGCGATTCGCCTTTATCCAGATATGGCTGATTTCAGCTCGCGCGGCCCGGTTTTGGGATTCGGCCAGGTGAAGCCTGATGTGACTGCGCCGGGCATCGCCATCCTGTCGGCGACGGTTGCAGTGGGCGGCGCGGAGGCGAGCACGGCGACGATGTTCGACCCGACGCGCTACATCTCTGCATCGGGCACGAGCTTCAGCGGGCCGATCACCGCAGGCATCGCGGCGCTGATCAAACAGAAGCATCCCGACTGGACGGCTTCGCAAGTGCGCGCCGCGCTGGTGAACACGGCGACCAACCTGCGCTACCCGAACGGCACGTCGCTTTCGGACGGCGCGAATTCAATCAACCAGCAGGGCGGTGGTCTGGTCGAGGCTGCGGCAGCGGCGAATGTCAAAGCGCTGATGGGCGTCGGCACGCCCGGCACGACGGGTCAACCGCTGCCGCGCAGCTTCGGCATCTTCACCCAAGCCTCGGCAGGCAACCCTGATTTCACGCCGAGCTACAGCTTCGGACAGGTGCCGATTGCCAACGTCATCGGCACGGCAACTCTCTCGCAGCAAGTGACGATCTTTGACGTGACCGGCGGCAACGGCGCAGGCGTTTATCAACTCGGCGTCGCGCCGGTTCGCGGCGTCGATGGCGCGACGTTCAACGTCACCATCACCGATGCCGGCGGCAATGCGCTCTCTGCGGTGTCGGTGCCGCCAAACGGTTCGGCAAGCTTCTTCGTCAAGACGGCCGCTAACGGATCGAGCATCGCCGTAGACGGCACGCAGTTCCAATGGTACGTCACCGCAAGTCGCGCAGGCGGCGGCCAGAATCTCCGCATGCCTTTCTACTATCGCGCCGTGCGGCCCACGCTCACGATGAGCGCGCCCGTGCTCAATCCGGCGAGCGACACTGAAGTCAGCGGCAATCCGCCGATTGACATCAATGGCAGCTACGGCCTGCCTTATTCCTTCACTGGTTCGCCAGCGCCGGCGCAGTACCGCATCGAAGAGCAGAAAGACAACGGTGCGTTCGCACAACTTGCCGATGTAAACCAGACTACTTTTGCTATCAGCAATCGCGGCAACGGCGTCTACACCTATCGCGTGTCGGGATTATTCGCGGTGCAGCACGGCTTGCTGCAAGGTCCGGCGAGCGCCGTCCGCACGGTGCAAGTGAATCGCCGCCTGGAAGCGGATGTCACGTCGCTGATTCAAACGGCGGTGACCAACGTGAGCCTCGCGGCAGGCGTCTTTGAATTCGATCAAACGTTGAAGAACATTTCCGCCAATCAAACCATCCTGCCGCCGCTGCGCTTCACCGTCACGGCGATTCAATCCGGCACGGGCACGGTACGCGCTCTCAATGCCGACAACGGCGGCAACGGCGTAGAGAGCGCCGCCACGTTTGATTATTCGAATACACTCGGCGCAGACCGCGCGCTCGCCGTCAGCGAGACGAGCAGCAGCCGTCATCTGAGATTCAGCGACGCGGCAGCCGAGCTATTCCAGTTCACGGCGGTGGTGAAAGGCCAGTTTCCCGACCCGGCGTTCGCCGCTGCAACCGGGCACACCAACAGCGGCAAGCGATTCAAGCTCAAGTTGCGCTTCATCGCTGATCCTGCGAGCGGCTCAGTCCATCTCGCAGGCATCGAATAGAACAAACGCCAAGGGCCGACCCTTAACGAGTCGGCCCTTACGATTTTGATGTAGCGCAAGCTAACAGCTTGCGCGCGTCACGGCGCAAGCTGTTAGCTTGCGCTACATCGGAGATCATCGTGTTCAACCGCGTTCAAGTTTATTTCAAGAATCGATCAACAGGTCTGAGCCAAATTCTCAGTGTAAGCCTCGAATAGAAATCCTTGAAGGAGGATTTATGAGATACAGACATCTTCTTCTCGCGCTCGCCTTGATACTGGCGATCTTCGCCGTTCAGGCGACGGCGGCTCCAAAGATCGATCCAGAGCTTGCCGCTCGCCTTAGTGTCGCGCAACCGAACACACAGCTTGGTGTCGTGCTCACCTTCACCGGCAACACGATCACCGATGCGCAGGTGGCGGCGGTGCGGGCGCTGGGCATCACCAGCGGCGTGCGCATGGTGAACTTTCCCATTCTGGGCGTCGCCGCCACGCCGCCACAGATTCAGCAGATGAGGAACTGGCCGCAGCTTCGCTCGATCTACCTGAATGCGCCGCTGCATCTCAACCTGCACCAATCGAAACCCTTGATCGGCATCACGCGGCTCAGGACGGACAGCGCGCTGACGCTGCGCAACGGCGGCATGCCTGTATCCGGGCGCGGCGTCACCATAGCCATCAACGACTCAGGCATTGACGCCTCGCATCAAGACCTCACCTTCAATCCGCTCAATAGGCAAGTCAGCAAGACGATTCAAAATGTCATTGTCAATCCTAACGATCAGGACGGGCTGCCCATCCGCCTGGACGCGCTGGGCAATCCGCTCGTCGGAATTCTACCGCCGACCACCGTCGAAAACGTCATCAATACCGATACCAACGTCGGACATGGAACGCACTGCGCGGGCATCGCCGCAGGCACGGGCCAGACGAGCGGCGGGCTTTATCAAGGTGTCGCGCCCGGCGCAAAGCTTGTCGGGCTCGGTTCAGGCGCGGTGCTGTTCGTGCTCGGACAGGTCGCGGCATTCGACTACGTTTACACGCATCAATTCGATTACAACATTCGCATCGTCAGTTGTTCGTGGGGCAATTCGGCGGTCGCCGTTGACCCGGATCATCCGGTCAATGTCGCCAGCAAGAAGCTGCACGACGAGCGCAGCATCGTCGTCGTCTTCGCCAACGGCAACGATGGCCCGCACCCGAATTCGCAAAATCGCTGGGCCTCTGTGCCGTGGATCATCACTGCCGGCGCATCAACCAAAGACGGGCGCCTCGCCGGCTTCTCATCGCGCGGCATCTTCGGCGACTCTGTGATACACCCTACACTGCTGACGCCGGGAACCGGCGGGCCGGCAGATCAGGGCTTCACCTCTGACATCATCGCCACACGCGCCAGCACCAATCTGGTTGCCAACGGCGGCAATGCCGATACGCAGATTCCCGCCGCGTTTCTGCCGTTCTACACGCAGATCAGCGGCACCTCGATGGCCTGCCCGCATCTGGCCGGCGTCATTGCCAACATACTCGAAGCCAACCCGGCGCTGACGCCCGATGAGGTGAAAGCCTTGCTCGAACGCACGGCGACGCCGCTGGCGGCCTACGATCAATTTGAAGCGGGCGCGGGACTGGCGAACGCTCACGCTGCCGTCGATTTGGCCTTCAATCCGCAAAAGCCTTATGGCAATTTCGGATTCACCGGCAAGGGCCTCACGGTTCAGCAACAGGACGGCGGCTCGTTCGCGGGCACGTTGCCGGCGCAAAGCTCGACGACGCACAGCTTCACGATTCCACCGAACGCGCGCTTCACCTTCGTGCAGTTGGATTGGGACGGCGCGATAGGCGAAGGCCAGGTGGTGTTTGATAACACACACATCGCCATCAACGATCTGGCGCTGACGATATTGAAAGACGGCGTTCAGGTGACAAGCTCGGACGCGCTGAACCTGGCGGCGCTGTTCGGCTCGCGCGAAGGCGTGAAGATGGAATTCCCTGCGGCGGGCACTTACACGGCACAGGTCAGCGGCGGGTTAGCCGGACTTGCGCAGCCGGTCGATCAACCTTATCGCTTGATCGTCACGCATTACCTCTACGATCCCAATCAAGTGTCCGACACCGCGAGCCTTGATGAGGCGATGCGAGCCAAAGCGCTGCGGCTGGTCTATGACCGCGTGATGTTTGCCGATAACGGCGTGTTTCGGCCTGCCGACCCGCTGACGCGCATGGAGATGGGCCGTGCGGTGATGTTCGGCGCGCGCGTCATGCAGTACCTGCCCGCACAAGCGAGCTTCGTCGATGTGACGCCGGGGAGCCCCGAAGCGCTGATCGCCGAATCGCTCAAGCGCGAAGGCGTGATGGGCGTGAGCGGCGCGACCTTCGGGCCGACCGCACAGGTCACGCGGCTGGAATTGGCCGTCGCCCTGGTTCGCGCTTTGCGATTAGACGCGCAAGCGCGGGCGCTTGCCAACACCAACGTGACATCGGGTGGTCAGGTGCTCACCGACAATGCGCAGATACCCGGAGCGATGCGCGGCTACGTACAGATCGCGCTTGATCGAGGTGTGCTGCAAGCGTTCTCTAGCGAGATGAGCGAGATCGCTCCGGGTCAATTTCAAGTCATCACCGACCCGCGATTCGAGCCGAACACTCTCGTCAAACGCGCAGACTTTCTCGATCCGATATCGAAAGTAATCAACCTTATGTTTGGTGAATAAGACGCGAATCCTGGGAGCAAAGCTTGGGAGCGCGGGCATCTTGCCCGCGCTCCCAGGCAGGAACACTAATCCTCGTGGGAATGACAAGGAGAAACCGATGAGAGCGAAAATTAGAGCAGATTTCAATTGGATTAAGCCGCAATCATGTAGGGGCAGGGTCTGCGGCCCGCCCCAGACTGCGCTTGCGCACACTGGGGCGACCACAGAGGGTCGCCCCTACATGCTAAACCGATTTGAAAACCGCTATAGATTGCTGATGTTAATCGTCGCTCTGGTTTTTGCAGCCAACACGGCGCTGGCCGCGAAGGTTGATCCGGCGTTGAGCCGGCAGATCGCGCAGGCCCGCCCGACAGATAAGCTTGAGGTCGTCGTCACCTATTTTAGAATGCCGACCACAGCGGATGTCGCGGTGCTGAACCGACTGGGCATCACCACAGGCATTCGTTATCGAATGCTGCCCATCGTCGCCGTGCTCGCCACGCCAGCGCAGGCTCGATCAATCGCCAATCTTTCAAACGTCCGCTCGGTGTGGAGCAATACGCAATATCATTACTATATGAATCAGGCGCGGCCACTCATCGGCCTTCAACGATTGCAGACCAACGCGACGCTGACGAGGCGCAACAACGGCATACCGTATTCGGGCAAAGGCGTCGGCATCGCCATCGTTGACAGCGGCGTTGACGGCACACACCCTGATGTAACGTTCACCCCATTGAGTCCAACGAGCAAAGTCCGGCAGAACGTCAAGGTCGAAGGCCGCTTGCTCGATACAGGCGTCGGCGGCGGCATCGTTCCCGATGTCTTCGTCGAGAACGTCATCAACACAGATAACACATGCGGCCACGGCACCTTCGTCGCTTCGTGCGCTGCCGGATCGGGCGCGGCATCGGGCGGCGTCTATGGCGGTGTTGCGCCGGGGGCGAATCTGATCGGCCTTGGCTGTGGTGAGACGCTCGTCGTCACGGTCGCGCTCGCGGGATTTGATTACATCCTCGTACACCAGTTCGACTACAACATACGCATCGTCAATAACAGTTGGGGCGGCAATGCGTCGCTTGACCCGGACAATCCGACCAACATCGCTGTCAAGGCGCTGCATGATAACTTCATCGCCGTCGTCTTCGCGGCGGGCAACGATGGGCCGAGCCCTGAGACCTACAGCATCTGGGCGCGTTCGCCTTATGTGATCGGCGTCGGCGCGGGCACCAAAGATGGCCGCCTGGCGAATTTCTCTTCGCGCGGCTTTGCCAGCGGCTCGCCCGGCCCGGGTGCGCCGACCGGCGAGCCGCCGCTGCCACAGAGCTTCGGGCCTTCAATCGTCGCGCCCGGCGCGGCCTTGGTGAATGCGCGCATGCGAGCCGGCATCAACATCATCGGCGCGCTCGGCATCGAAGGCAATTCAGACGACGGCACGGGCACGTTCCCTACTGACGTTGACGGCTCGATCCCGACCGCCTTCATTCCGTCTTATACCTATTCGAGCGGCACAAGCTTCGCCGCGCCATCTTATTGCGGCGCGCTGGCGCTGGCGCTCGAAGCCGATCCCACCCTGACGCCGGATGATGTCAAGCAATTGTATGAAGACACGGCGACGGCCATGCCCGGTTACGCACCGTGGGAAGTCGGCGCGGGATTTATCAACGTCGCCGCCGCCGTCGACCGCGCCGCCAACCGCAACAAACCGTATGGCTCGTTCAACAACACGCATCAACATTTCAACGCGGCGTTCACGACCAACGCCGATGTGACGCCCTACCATTTCGACTTCAGCCCGGCGTCGACTCCGGGCACGTACACCAAGCCATTCAGCGTGCGGCAAGGCGCATCGAGCGTGCTGGCAAAGATGCATTATGTCGGCGACCCTGCGACCGCGAGCAACACGCTCATCTTGAATCTCTTCGATCCCAACGGCACGCGCTACGACCAACTGATCTTGCCGGGGCTCACCGCGAATAACGTCTCGCTCGAAGTCAAAGCCCCTGTGCCGGGCGACTGGACATTGGAAGTGAGCGGCTTCACACCGCTCGGCACGGATAACAACGCCGGCTCGCTGCCCGACACAATAGACGGCACGATCAACGTCAACTTCCCGACGGGCAGCAATGTCACGGACATCGGGGGCCGCGCCGACCAGTCAGAGATCGAGCGCGCCTTGATGGGCCACTTCATGGATGCGTTCGCGGATTACGCTTTCCGTCCCGACGCGGCGGTGACTCGCGAAGACCTGGCGCGGACGCTGGCGTTGAGCGCAGACGTTCGGCAGAACCTGCTCGACTCGCCGGCCTTCACCGATGTCACGAGCGACTTCGCGCCAATCGCTTCAGCCGTCGCCGCTCGCGGCTCTGTATTGAAAGACACATTCCAGCGTTATCCAGGCGTGATGGCGCGCGGCACGAGCGGCACGAATTTCAATCCTGCTGCGACCGTCAGCCGCGCAGACCTCGCCGTCGTGCTGGTGCGCGCCCTGGGGCTTGAGCAACAAGCGCAGGCGCGCATGAACGAAGACCTCAGCGGGCGTGCCATTGACGCCGCGCAGATACCCGCCGATGCGCGCGGCTTCGTCGCCGTCGCCTTGGATTTGGGATTGTTCAGCACGTTCCCCGCTGAAGTGCGCGAGATCGCTCCGGGCCAATATCAAGTGATCCCCGGCCCGCGCTTCGAGCCGTCAACGATTGTCAAGCGTGCAGACCTGGCGGCAGCCATCAATCACTTCGCCGATAACTTCTTCACTGGCCCGGCGACGGTGAGATAAAGCACGATTCTTTAGGGAGTGATGGGTGACAGGCAACGCGAGCCTCATGCTCAAAGCGTGGTTTGAAACCTCAAGCACCGTAGGAGCGCAATGTTTATAGATAGAGATGAACGAATGATCTCAAGCACCGTAGGAGCGCGATGTCAACATTTCGCTCCTACGGTGCTTGAGAGAACTAAACAACGGGCGTTCTATAAACATTACGTGCCTACGGCACTCATTGCATAACTCACGCTCGGTCATCCGTCACTCACCACTCAGTCTCGTGGCGCTTCGACTAATTACGCCCTGTTCCGCATTCCTCACCGGCGATTCTTATTTAGGCACGCATGCATCAGGGCATGGCGAACGCAATTTCAATTCACTCTAAGCGGCAAGGGCATAGATAAAAGGAGAAAAGTAATGAGCGCAACAAAAACGTTACTGAACCGCAGGAGCGCCCCGGTTCGCGCCAGATTAAACATGGTGGCTGGCGCATTATCACTGGTTGCTGTGCTGATGGCCGCATTAATCTTTGCCCCTGTGAAGGGCGCAGGCGCAGCCGGCTCAACCGTGCCATCGGTTGATTTCAATCTCAATAAGCGCGCAGTGGCAGACTACGAGATCAACCTGACGCAGTATGTCCGGCGCTTGCCCGCCGCCGCACAGCTTCAGGCGCTCACGGCGCTCAAGGCGAATCTCGGCGATCAAAAGATCACGGCGCGTTGGGACAGGGCGACGGGATCGGTAGACACGATCTACGACTTTGCCTCGTCGCCTTCAGCGCTCGACCCGGAATCGGCTGCCAGAGCCTTTTTGGCGTCGAACGCCGCGTTGTTCGGCATCAGCGATCTGAGCACTTTGCAATTGAAGCGCAACGTCGAAGCGCTGGGCGGCAACCTGCTCTACTTCGCGCAGAGCTACAACGGCGTGCCGGTCGCGCACAGCGGCATCGGCGTGGTGATAGATGGCCAGCGCCGCATCAAGTTGATGTCGGGCCCATATCAGGCGAACCTGTCGCTCAACACCAATCCGGGCCTCGACAGCGCTGCGGCCATCGCAGCGGCGCAAGCCGACCTCAATCGCTACCAGAGGCCGTGGGCCAGCGGCGTTTCCGCCGTGCTGACGCCGGCGCTCGATCTGCTGCAATCGCAACTCGGCGTGCTGGCGACGCCGCATCCTGAGTTGAACGTCTATCCGACGCCCGGCGGTGCGCGGCTGGCTTACAAGTTCCTGCTCTTCTCGCGCAATCCGTTCGGCATGTTCCGCTATCAGGTCGATGCGCTCAACGGCCAGATCCTCTCGCGCAGCGATTGCGTGCGCTACCAGCAGGCACAGCTACCGTTTGAGGGCGATGTTTATCCGAACTACCCTGAGATCACGCAGGAGCTTAAAGATCAGGGCATCATCAGCGTCGGCCCGGACGGCACGCCGCGCGGCCAGCTTCGCGTAGCCTTGCGCAACTTCGATCAATCGAACGTCGTGACAGGCTTGAACGGAACGCTGACCGGCACACACGCGCACATTGAAAACGTGCTCGCAGGCAAGCTGCCATTCGCGCAGGCGGCCAAAGGCACGTGGTACTTCCGCGTCAACGATCAGACGAACTTTGAAGCGCGCACCGATGAGCAAAACAACTTCGGCCCGAACGCCGAACCCGCAGAGCATCAGGATGAAATCTCGCAGTTCTTCTACATCAACTCGCTGCTTGAATACGTCGATTACCTGCACGTCGCTGGCGATGCGGCGCACCATCGCGGCTTCGGCGCAGGCGATTTCCCGGATACCTATCCGAACCAGGACAGGCCGCTGATCGGCAACGTCCACATCCCGAACGTGCTCAATCCGCCGAACGATCAGACCGATCCCGATTTCGCTGCCAAGCTGCTCGGCCTCGACAATGCTTTCTCGCTGCCGCTTTCGGAAGACGTCGCCGGCCAGAAGGTCGTCGTCAATCCGACGAGCTACGGGCACGGTTACTTGCTCAATGACCTCGCCATAGATTTCGCCGTGCCTTATCACGAAGGTATGCACTCGATCTCTTCGCCCATCGCCGGCTTTGAAGGCTTGCCCGAAGGCAAGGCGCTCAACGAAGGCCAGGCTGACCTGTGGGCCTACTCGGCTGGCGAGAATCCATCGCTCGCCGCTTATCCGATCAACGCCTACAAGTATCGCCAACTGATTCGCGCTGCCGGCGGCAACCCTGACCAGCGGCAGTGGATACGCAACGCCAACACGGGGCTCTCCTACTCGCAGCTTGGCAGTTATGGAGCCGCCGATTTTGAAGAGCACCGCGACGGTGAAATCTTTGGCGGCACGATGTGGGACATACGCAAGCTGATGCTGATGTATGAAACCGGCGGCAACTTCAAGCGGCCCGATTTAATCAGCGGGCAGCCGACCGTCAGCATACAGCTTGGCAAAGAGAACTGGGAGCGCATCTTCCTGGGCGCGATCTACGTGCTCGGCGCATTCGATCCTGACACCTTCGTTCGCACACGCGACGCGATGATTATCTCGGACGCGATGCTCTATCCGTCTGATCTGAACGACCCTGATTCGCCGGGCCAGCATCGCGCCTTGATCGAGCAGGTTTTCGCATCACGCGAACTCGGCCTGAACGCCGAAGCGCCCGATGGTAGCCGTCAGGTCATCTCGACGCGCGTCTCGGATTTCACCGCCTCGCAGGGCAAGCTTTCATCTCCCAATGGAATCACCGTGACGTTCAGCTCGCCGACCTCGGCGACGGTGGCGTGGCAGTCGGTTGCCGGCGCGTTCGCTTACGAGGTATTGAAGCGCGAAGTCGGCAAGGAGAATCAGCGCGTCAATCGCCCCATCTTCGGCCATGAATACATTGACGGCGACGGCACGACGGACGGCTATCTGCACGTTGCTTACGTCAAAGGCGATCAGACGAGTTATCTGGACAACGGTTATATTCAAGGCGCGTTCATCGCGCGCGGCGTTACGAATCCGGTCAGCGCCGAATACGTCGTGCGCGCCCTCAACATCAATCCCAACCGCCAGCTTGGTGTTTCTGTCAACAGCGCAGCGGCGAGCGTCGCCACTGCCGCGCTGAATGTAACCAATCGCACACAGACGACAATCAGCAACATCGTCTTTGCCGGCGGCAAGACCGAGTTCGATCAAACGATCAAGAGCCTCGGAGCGGGACTGTTCGACGGCACCATCTACACGCCGGTTGAGTTCCGCATCGTGTCGATCTCGAATCCGACAGTGACGGTGACCAACGCAGACAACTGCGGCAACGGTCAGGCGAGCGCCCCGGCGAGCTTCTACTACCGGCAGAAACTGCTGACCGGTGAAACGTCGCTGCCGCGCCATCTGGTCTTTAGCAATCCCAACTCGCAGCTTTTCGTATTCGATGCGGTGGTGACGGCGCGCGTGCAAGCCGACGCCGCATCGGCGACGCGCTATCAGCCTGAGCCGCCGCCGAATCTGGGATGCTTCGAGAACCGTAGCTTCGCCGAGAGCTTCAGCGGTATCGTTCCCGCAAGCGATACAGGGTTGAACCTGCTGCCCGGCCTGACGTTCATCGATGTGCCATTCAGATCGAAAGAAGGCGCGTTCGGCGTCGTCGGCCACCTGACATCGACGCTCGCCGTCGATCTCGATTTGCAACTGCTCGACGCGGCGGGCCGCTCGCTGTCGTCTTCGGAGACCGGCAGCGCCGATGAACTGGTGGCCGCGCCGATTCAACCGAACACCGATTACATTTATCGCGTCATCGGCTGGGCGGGCGTCGCCGCAGATTTCAACATCGACAGCACACAATCGCTGCTCGTGCATACGTCCACATCAGCGGGTAGCGGAAGCGGCGGCGTGGGCGGCATACCTTCCACAGGGACGGCGACGAACCTGCTGCGCTTCACCATCAATCCGCTCACCAACACGGTGACGGTGCAGCTTCTGCGTTAGAACCCCAGAGGATGACATCCATGTAGGGGCGACCCTCTGTGGTCGCCCCAGAGTGAAATTCATGCCCTTGCAAGAACCGACAACCTTCCAGTCTGGGGCGACCACAGAGGGTCACCCC
>JBBWZK010000343.1:0-4796 GCA_039648975.1 Blastocatellia bacterium | reverse complement strand
GCCGCACTCCATAACCGCACGGCAAAGGCGTGCTTTGCTTTTCTCCGTACACTGAAGTGCTAACCGCTCTAATAATAAAAAGCGCGGCATCCCTCCCCAGAAAACGCCGCGCTCTTAAGTAGCCGTCCATTGGACGAGCCACAATTGAAAACCTTACCCCAATTGTCAAAGTGATTATGACAACAAATGGTTGAAAAATCCTTGAACCCGCCCGGCGAGTTCAGCGCGTCGCCTGCAAGAGGGCGACCGCTGCCTTAGCCATCTCCAGGCGTGTGATCGCCTCGGTCGGGCGAAACTGGCCGGCTGCACTGGCGCTCATCAAGCCGTGCGTCACCGCCACGCTCACGTAACCGCGCGCCGCCAGCGGAATCCCCAGCCAATCGAGCAGGCCCGGATTAGCGGCGCTCGCTCGCTGGGCATCATCGTCTAGCCCCAGAGCTTTGACCAGCGCGATAGCCACCGTCAGCCGGTCAACCTGCGCATTGGGATTAAACCGCGAGCCGCTGGTGCTCATCAAATCGCCGCTCGGCGAATGCGCTATGCTTTCGGCGAAGATCGCGTTCGCCCCGCTCACGTCCGTGTAGGTCGGCGAATAGGGCAGAAACTGCGGGACGTGTGTGTTTGCGCCGAGCATCAGGGCGCGCGCCACTTGCAGGCGTGTGGCCGAGGTATTTGCCGCAAAGCCATTGCCAGCCATCGTCATCACGCCGCAACGCAGAGCGCGCAAGGCCGCCTGTTTATCCGCCGCCGACAACTGATCCAGCCCGGCCACCGTCGAGTTCATGCGAATGATTTCAATCGCGCCGTTGAAGCGTTGCGCCGTGCCGGTGACGGCATCGCTGGTGTTTGTAATGTTGATCGTCCAACGGCCCGTCGCCGGATCGTTGAGCGTGACACCGATCTTTTGCGAGGTCGGGCCGAGCAGCGCCGCTGCCGGCGTTGCCTTTACGCTTGCGGCCCCACGGCTGAGGCTCAAAGTAAGCGTGTTGCCGGGCAGGTTTTGATTCTGCCAGCTTAGAAGAATTGTAACGAAAACCGCATCCGCCGGCAGGTCGAGGGCGCTCGACCAGGTTGCGCCCGGCGCGACCGTACCACTGAAACCTGCAAGCGAACTGCGCGTCAGCGACAGTCCGGGCGTGTTCAATTGATTGCGGAACGCGCCGAACGGCGTATTGAAAGCCGCTTTGCGCACTGCCGCATAAGCGTTCAGAGAGCCAGCGCCGACTTCATAACGCGAATAGCCGAGCATCGGCGTCGCCGTGTCTTGCAGCATGTTCCTGATCTCATCGACTTGCAGCGCCGGGTTGGCCTGAAGCATCAAGGCGATGGTGCCGGCGACGTGCGGCGCGGCGAAGCTCGTGCCTGAGCTTGAGGTATAGCGCGCCAGATAAGCTGGCGGGACGGTCTGTAGATCGTTATCGGGCGAGATCAGCCCGGCAGTGAGTCCAGACGTGCCGACGACGTTGATGCCTGTGGCTCGCGCGCCGACAATCGCCTGGCCCGGCGCGACCAGTGTGGGATAGAACGCGCCATAACCGGCAGCGCCGCGCGACGAGAAGCTGCAAAGCGAGCCGCTCTTGGTGACTGCGCCGACGCCGATCACCCAGGGCGCGACCGAATAGGGATTCAGCGAGTTGGGTTGATCGCCGCGATTGCCCGCCGAAAAGACCACACTGATGCCGCTGTCGTGCAGCACTTGAGTGGCGACGTTGACCGGGTCGTTCGCATCGAAGACGCCGCTGATGCCGAAGCTGCAATTGACGACGCGAATGTTCTGATCAACGCGATGCGACAAGACATAATCCATTGCCGAGAGCACGAAGAATAGATTCGCATCGCCGCCGGAGATGCCCAGCAACTTCGCGCCCGGAGCCATGCCGCCATAATAACCGCTCGACGCCGCGCCGCTGCCGGCAATGATGCTGCCCACCAGCGTGCCGTGGCCCATCGTCCAGTCGCTATTCTGCAAACCTTCGGCAGCGGTCGGATAGATGAACGCAGGGGCGCTGCCTTGCAGATCGGCGATCCGAACATTTTGAATCACCTGCTGGCCGTAGCTCAGATCGGTGTGCGTCGCATCAATGCCTGTGTCAATCACCGCGACGGTGACGCCCTGGCCTGAAACCGGCAGGCCGCCGTTGCGCATCGTGAGCCGCGAATCGTTCATCGCGTCGCGCTGGCCTGTGATGACGCGCGGGTCGTCTGAGAAGAATTCAAACGTCTTGTTCGAATAGATCGAGCGCACAGAGGCGAGCGTCGAGATCGCGGCGATCTGGCTTTTTGTGGCATTGGTGATGACGATGGGCAAATTGCGGTAGCGCGTGCCGCCAACGATGCCTGCGGCGCGCAACGCGTTGAAGTCGTCATCAGTCGGCAGGTGATGGAAGACGACGAAGACATTGAGCGCGCTCGAATCAGGCAACAGGATTAAGCTCAGTGCCAGTTCAGGGTCTATGCTCTTGATGCCTGTCGAATCTGCGCCGGTCAGCACCACGCCGTCTACGCCTGTGTAGGTGAAAGCGTCAGCGCCGGTCAAGACCACGCCGTCTGCGCCGGTCAGCACGACACCGTCCGCGCCTGTGAGCACGACACCGTCAGCGCCGGTCAAGACCACGCCGTCTGCGCCGGTCAAGACCACGCCATCCGCGCCAGTCAGCACAACGCCCTGGCCGGAGGTGAATGCGATGCCGGCCAGGGCGTTGATGGGATTCTGTACGATTAAGAGCAGCGCAAATAGCGCCGCGACGCGTGGGGAGGTTATTCTGTTCATTTCAATAGCCTTCGCTTTATAGTGATTAACTGCTTTATTTCAAACCCGAACTCGCGATAACTCACTTTGCTTCGCGACGGTAACATTATTCATGGCAACCTTGAAAAATTCTTGAACTAAAATAGATCTGAGCCTGCTTTGCCTGAATAAATCTAACAAGCTGTTTCCGTCGCCTCAACCCTGAGCAAGTAGAGTGCCGCTGATTTCTCTGGAGGCCAATGAATGAACCGATTATTGAGCAGGGTAAGATGTTCGCTGAGTTGACCCGCTTAACTGCTGTAAATAAATAACCGCAGCCTGATCATTCGGCAGATGACGACGAACTCAGGCCGGGTTCTCACGCAACGATTCCTGACCGCGACGGCAGGTTGATTCTTTCTTGTACGACTTCGATGCAGAAAAAAATACAGAGCAGAAAAATGGCGAGCGAATCATTACGGCTTGCGGATCAGTCAGGCAGTTAATCGAGAGAGCCTCGGTAGATACCAATTCCCGACCCTCGCGCGCCGAGCTATGGAGTGCGACGGCCTGGCGTCGCTTTGGTAGGCGATAATGGCTGGCAGGCGTTGAGGACTACCATAGCGGCGCCGGGTTACCGCACTCCATAGGCGCTTTCGCAAAATTCAATCTACTGAATCTGTCGGCTATGCAGGGACAGCCTCAATCACGCAGAAGGGCGAGGGCATCTCGACGATCATGGTCAACTCGAAGCACAGATAACGGACTGGCTTGAAAACGACCAGCGCAGCATCTCGACGATCATGGTCAACTCGAAGCCCGCCGCCGCCAACAACTCGCGATACTGACTCTCGGTTCGTTCTCGTCCGCCGGTCATCACCAGCATATTCAAATCCATGCAATTTGCCAGGCGTGACGGTTGCAAGTCCGCCTTGAAAGTGATCATCAGACGGCTGGCGGCGGCGGAATCGTGAAGCCGTGATGCAGAGCGATCTGCACGATTTTATTGAAGTCTTCCAGCGAGCCGCCGGTTTCTCGATCCAGTTCGTTGAAGAAATCGAACGCGCCGCTTGGCGTGGTGATGAGGATGAACCTTGCCTGGTCGGACAATATCTTATAAGCGTGCAACATGCCTCCGGGAACATTGACGAAGCAACCGGGAGTCGCAATCATTTTGCTCTCGTTGATGGTCATTTCCACTTCGCCTTCGAGCATCACGTAGGACTCACTCCACGGATGTGCGTGCAGTGTGGTGTCGCTGTCTTGCGGGCCGCTCAACTCGAAGACTTCATAAGCGCCGCCCGTATCGGCTCCACTGACCAGCACGCGAACGGTATCCGTCACCACACGCAGTATGCGACCTTCATCGGGACTTGCAAAAATCTCTCTGCCTGCCATAAGCGTCTCCTTTAGGGTTGATTTTTGTACGATTGCTGTAACGCCTATGGAGTACGGCAGAGGTGATGATTCGGATTGGCTGGGTGATTTGAAGAAGAGGAAAGTTAATGGAGCTGAGGGGATTCGAACCCCTGGCCTGTGCGTTGCGAACGCACCGCTCTGCCAGCTGAGCTACAGCCCCGAATCGAAAAGTTATGGTAAGGGATGCCTCCGATTGCTGTCAAGAAGCGCGCCGGCAAAATTCGCTTTGCCGCGAAACCGGTATAGCTCATTCGCACCGTGTTGCTTTATACTCCCTGAGACTGATTGCTCCACGCAAGCGAAAGGAAGTGAAATGCTCGCTCCAAACACGTTGCTACAGAATCGTTATCTCATCGTGCGGTTGCTCGGCCAGGGCGGCATGGGCGCGGTCTATCAGGCCACAGACCAGCGGCTCGGCAACACCATCGCGCTCAAACAGACTTTCTTCACAGATGAGATGATGCTCAAGGCGTTCGAGCGCGAGGCCCGTTTGCTGGCCAGTCTGCGACATTCGGCGCTGCCTAAAGTCAGCGATCATTTTACCGAAAGCAACGGCCAGTTTCTGGTGATGGAGTATATCGCCGGCAATGATCTGATGACCATGCTCGAAAAGCGTGGCGGGCCGTTTGATGCCGATCAGGTCGTCGAG
>JBBWZK010000306.1:0-40022 GCA_039648975.1 Blastocatellia bacterium | reverse complement strand
CAATTGCATTAAGCCAGAGTCATGTAGGGGCGGGCCTCTGTGCCCGCCCCAGACTGCGCATTCGTAAACTGGGGCGACCACCGCAGGGTCGCCCCTACAGGTCAAACCCAATTGAAAACTGCTCTAGTCAACTGGCTCCGAGCCCGGTTTGTCTTGAAGCGGGTAGAACTCTTCAATACCTGAGTGTTCCATTCTACGAGATGGACATAGCCGCAGGTGCAGCACTCCGTCGCCAACTGCGAGCCATGCTGGCAGTGGCATTATACAGCGATAAAATAGGACATTGCCTAAAGTCGGCATCACTTCAGGCCATCAAGTGCAAAGTGAGTTCGCATGGTCAACCAGGAGACTGTGCATCTGAAATCGTCCTGATTCCATAGGCTCAAGCAAGCCATGTCCTACCAGCTTGCGTACAATCGGCTTCGGGTCATCTACTTCCCAAACCGCTTTCATAGCCGCCAGATCAAACGTCGCCGGCTTAGGCGAGAACGCGCCGAGAAACGCGAAGCACTCTCGCGTGAAGTCATCCAGCATGTCTGTGCTCTTCATCAAGAGTGCGCTTACGGTAGGAATGGTCTCTCCTTGAATTCGATCCAAGGGTGCCCGCGCTTGCATCAACTTTGCCCCTTCGTGAATCTCGCGGAGAAGCTCAGAAACCCCCCAGCCCATTCGGGCTTCGCTTTTCAGCAAGTTCCCCGCTACGTGTAGCCCCAATGGCAAACACTCAAGTTCGCGGACAAGTTCGCGGCATTCATCGTGATGATGCTCGACGATAGCGGGCGCAAGGATACGCAATAATTTCAAGCCATTCTCCTCAGTTAATCCTGGCAAGAGATATATTCTTTCCTCGCCGCGAGTCAAATCTTCGGCTACCTTCGTCATCCGCGTGGTCACCAGCAGCGCACATTCTTTACCCATTATCTCCATAAAAGGAACGGCATGCTCTGTATACCAGACATCATCGACAATCAGCAGCATCCGTCGATGGCGCAGCAGATCCGCTAATCGAGCCGTGGCCTCTTTGAGAGTGGGGGCGCGGAGTATATCGTCGGTGCCGAGCGCTCGCCCCCATCGGGCAAATTCTGAAAGTAGATTAGGGTGCTTTTCTAAGGAGGTCCAAAGGACACCTTGTGGATACATTGTTGCTACTTCTGCATCGCGCCCAATTACTCCTACTAAGCTTGTCTTACCAACACCAGGCCACCCTCTTACGACGGAAATGTTGGCTTGGCCAGCAGGCGCTTTCACATTCTCGAGCAGTCGCTTGACATCTTCGAGCGCGCCCTCGCGACCGATAAATACAGAATGTGGTAGAGGGGGGGGCAAGCCCGGCGGCGGTGGAAGGACTTTTGCCCTGACAAGCCGGTATGCAGGAGGGCTAAGGCTGATATGCAATTGGTGATCGCGGACCAATATCTTGTAAGGTGTCTCTGCCTCTTCTGCATTGACTGAAACGTCTTCTCTTTCCTCAAGCAGAATACTCCCCTCGCTGATTCCACGTTGCAGGATTAACCGATCCTCCGGGTTGGCTATCCCTTCTATCAAGCGCCTTAAAACTGAGCTCATTTCCTCAATATTTTTATGTGGGAAGATAAACGGCTCTGCATCAGGCGCTCCGGGCCGAATCAACAAGACGGGCACATTAGCCCCCGCCAGAGCTCTAATCGTCAACTGTTCTTTAGCTGCATCAAACGCTTCTCTGACTGACCGCCCAAAGGCAAGGGCCTGGTAGAAAGAACCGGCAAAGACTATCGCTGATGAACGGTCCAGGAGGCCATCCATGCCGACGGCATAATCGAATGTTTCTGCGAATGCTTCGGCGTAAGCTTTCGAGTAGCACACATTAAAGACGGCGAGTCTGAGGTTGTCCTTAATCGTGCGTAAAATTCCGATCAACTCGTCCACGCCTGTGATCCGCATCCCTCCGGCATCATCCTCAAGGATGATCTCTCCCGAAGCCCGGCCATGTCCGCTGAAGTGAATGATGTGGGGTTTATACCTGAATAAAAGCGATCTCAATTCCGACACTTTGATCGCCGGCCTTGATTCAAATTCAAACGAATTGCCAAACCTGGCCACATGAATTTTTTCGTCTATCTCGCGGAGTTCATCATCCAGGCGCACATAAGCAATCTCTAACTGATTTGTGGCGAGTAGCAATACCGTTGTCTTGTTAATCATCGGAGTGATTACCAACCCGGTTTCTATACTGAACGAGTGATTCAGTGCTGTTGCCGTCAAGCTTACGAAATCGTGCCAGGTTTTTGCATCCTGACCGAATCTTCTAAGAAGCTCGGCTCGTGCTATGGAGCGTAGCGTTCCAGGTCTTCTGCCCTCTCGTCTTGCCGAGCTGCGCACTCATATTACGCCACGCGAAGCAATAGCTTCAATCTTGTCTGTTTATATTTTCCGATTCGGGCAGCGCCTGCAATTCGATCAGCCAGGCCCGTGCTTCTGTGGCGTCGGGGGCGGCGACTTGTTCAAAAAGCCGCAGTGCGGTTTTAGCACAGGTGACCGCTTCAGCCCGGTGTCCGAGTTTCCCCAACGCCATGCTCTTATTGATAAGCGCCGCAGCCTCGCCGAAGGCATTTCCTATTTCATGGGCCATGGCGATGCATCTATCGTAGTATTGAATAGCGTGCTGAAAATCACCCAATTGGAAGTAGGCATAAGCCAGGTTGCTGATGATAGTGCCTTCTTGATGGCTGTTACTCACTTCCCAGTCAATCGTCAATGCCTGTTCATAGAATTCGATTGCTCGGTGCCAGTCGTATAGAATGGAGTGAGCGTTACCGAGGTTAATGAGTATCTCCCCCTCACCTCTCCGATCAGCAACTTCTTTGGTGATGAACAGGGCCTTTTCGGATAACTCAATTGATTGATGCGGTTCACCCTTTTTCAGATACGCTAATCCCAAGAGGCCTATATCTCGGCCTTGTCCGCGCCGGTTGCCCATTTCCTTATTGATTATTAGAGCTTGCTCGCATAATCCGATTGCGCGACCCATATCATCAAGCAGGAGCCAGGCGTTGGCGAGATTGTAGAGCGCCTCGGCTTCACCAAAACGATCCGCTAACTCTTTCGCAATCGCCAGGTGTTGTTCATGGCGGGCGACACTGGCATGACCATCGTTAAGATCGGCGTAAATATTGCCAAGATTACGCAATGCATAAGATTCACTGCGGCGGTCACCAGTCGCTCGGGCGATAGCCAGGGCTTGCTCTTGCAACTTGATTGCCCGCTTCGTTTCTCCGAGCGATGCGAGGGCCATGCCGAGGTTGCCCAACAATGCTCCTTCGCCATGTCGGTCGCCTATTTTCCGAGAGATAGTCAGGGATTTTTTGTAATAGGTGATTGCGGCGCGCATTTCACCTATATCGGCATGAATATTTCCGAGATTAGCGAGCGCGTCTCTCTGGCCACGCCTTCGCCCCAGATCAAGAGAGATTTGCAACTCTTGCTTGAAGCACTCATCCGCGCGGCATGTATTACCAAGATCCGCATAGATCAACCCTAAGCTACCGAGCGCGGCGGCCTCGCCTACTTTATCATTCAACTGCTGGGCTAAGGCGAGGGACTCTTCAGTAAGGTTTAAAGCCAATTTAAGATTTCCTAGTGCGGCGTGAGCAACTCCAAGCAAGCTCATGCAACTTGCCTCTGCCGCTTTATCCTTCAACCGCCGCGCCGCGATCATCGCGGCCTCTAGCCAGCGAACTCGTTCACTAGGATGCTTGCGCAGATGAACGAGAAAAGTTCCGGATCGGGGAAGAGTGCTGCACAAATAGGCTGCTTTCTCATCCTCTTCCAAATACCTTACCGCCCGGTCCCAAGCTGACTCAATATTGGCCCACTCCTCGTCAAACAGGTCCAAGGCCTCGACAGATGAATCTCCTCCTTTCATATACCTTCTGTTTATGGCCTCCAATTTTTCCTTGTAATGGGCAGCATGACGAAGGTGTGCTGTACGCAAAGACACAGATGTTTTTTTCGTTGGCTCATTCAGATTAGCGTCTGGGCACTCTTCACGCCGCCATTCACTCAGTTGTTGGCGCACAAGGCCGGCTTCTGGATCTCCTATTCGTTTGTAAATCGAGAGAGAAGCTTCGGCAGTGAGGATTGCTTGAGTCTTATGTCCGAGTTTATCCAGGGCCTTCGCTTTATAAAACAGCACGTAGGCTTGTGCGTACTGGTCGCCGGTTTGAATGGTTATTGCAAGGTGCTGATCGAGGAAGGTGATTGCGGTGGTCAAATCATTTATTGCATAGAGCAAAATCCCCAGATTTCCTAAGGCACGTCCTTCTGCAAATAGATTTTTTATTTTACGGGCAAGGGCGAATTGACGCTTATAGTGCTTGATTGCCTGTTCCACATCATGCGACATGAAGTAAGCGCTGGCGAGGCAGCCTAATGCATAAACTTCCCCGCTACGATCCTTCAGTTTTCGGTAAATCTTCAATTGCAACTTGTATATTTCAACCGCTTGCTTCACGTCGCCCATGGCATCATAAGCCTTTGCGATAATGGCCAGGTTAGCCGCCCTGGCATGAAGATTTTCTCCTTCGCGATTCGTGGTCAGGGCTTGCTCGGTCAATTCCTTGGCGCGCTGCGTTTCACCTAGTGCGGCATAGCACAAACCTAAATATCCGAGCGCGCCGCCCTCTTCATAATGGTCGCCTATCTCTTGGCTGACGCTAAGACTCTGATCAAAGAATTCAATAGCCCGGACTGTTTCTCCCAGCGAGTGATGATTTATGCCTAAGTCACGTAACACGCGAGATTCTGTAAGATGATCCTGAAGTTTGCGGACGATAATTAGTTGCCGGCTGTGATACTCGATAGCCCGTCTGGCCTCACCCATATCACCATATGACAGTCCAAGATATCCCAGCAGAGAAGCCTCACCACGAAAATCGGCCATCTCCTGCTTGATAGCGAGACTCCTCTCATAGAACTCAACCGAGCGCCTGGCCTCCCCGAAAGCTGCGTAACACTTGCCGAGGGCTTTCAGAGAATCCGCTTCGCCGTTTCTGTCGCCGATTTCGATATAAATATGTAAAGCTAACTTGAAGAACTTTTCTGCACGATGAACTTGTTCCAATCTGCCGTAGGCAACGCCAAGATTGAATAGAATAGAACCCTCTTTTTGGCGATCCTTAAGTTTTCGCGATCCAGCTAAAGCTTCCTTATAGGGTTTAATAGCGAGCCGGGCTTCGGCCCTTTCAATGTGCGCTAAATTATTATCGTTGAGATACATGAATTGGGGCACCGAGCATTTCAAATTGCAAGAGATAGCTAATGTGACCGCAGCCCAAGGGGGGCACTTTCACCGCGCCGGTTTTCTATATCATGAAAAACAAATGAAGGCTATTCTACTTCTCTTGAAGCGACTATGCAGACCTTCCTTCCATACCCGGATTTCCAGCAAAGTCTTGCCGCGCTTGACTACAAGCGACTCGGCAAGCAAAGGGTCGAGGCCCGCCAGATCCTCGACATCCTGGGCGGCCAGGCAAGTAGTTGGGCAATGCACCCAGCCGTGCGCATGTGGCGTGGATTTGAGGACGCGCTGGTGATCTACTATAACACCGCGCTCAAGGAGTGGGCGGCGCGTGGATATAGAAATATTATTCTTCAGCCGCTGCCGGAACCTTCCGTTCCGGTGATGCCGCCGTGGTTGGGAAGGGAAGATTTTCACGCGTCGCACAGGAGCAAGCTGCTTGCGAAAAACCCGGAATACTACGCCCGATTCGGCTGGAAGGAGGAGCCGGGCCTTCCCTACGTTTGGCCCCTGTAGCCGCCGCGCCCTGTTATCTCCATCAACATCGCCATCGACATCGCCATCGACCGGCAGGCGTGCTCCTCAACGCCTGGAATGTCGTATCGCCATTTGATCAGACAAGCAAATCACAACACTCTCGACGTATCTTTTGCCAGGTCTCACACATCTATCTTAAGAATGAACGAGTGGATGGGAGATCGTGATGGCAGCTCGGAATGTAGATGAAAACGACATACAATCTTTAGCCTCGCTGTTGGCCGACATCGAAGGTCAGTTGAACCTGGAGAGGGATCAAAGCGAATTATTACGTCTCACGGCGCTGCGCCAGCAATGCCTCCTGGAACTTGCCCGTATGCGGCCAGGCCAGCAGACGAAAGATGATTAACCCTCAATCATTCCGTATCGCTGAAGACCGGCTTAGAAAAGGAAAACTTGATCGCTACATGGTTACACGAATCCGCCGACTGAATTCGTAAAACTTCGCCGGCGTAAAGCATCCAGGCATTCGTCGGGTAAGGCAACTTAATCGACAGGTCGATCCTCGCGCCAGGCCACAAGGGCTTGTCTACACAGATGAGGGCGCCTCGGGCGCTGACATTCTCAAGCGCGCCGGTGCTAAATATTCTTACGCCTTCCTGATTCCTGGCCGTCACCCTGACAGGCCAAGTCACCTTGTAACGGGGCAAACTCCTACGTTCCAATGAGCAACCTCAGGGGGGAGGAAAGCTGTCTTCACACCTCTGCGAAGATTCATTTAGATCGGCTTGCGATAGCGTGTAGAGCAGGCGGCAGGTCGCCGCACTCCATAACCGCACGGCCAGGGCGCGCTCCGCTTTCTCCATACACTGATGTGCAAACCGATCTAATAGACATGCTATTCAAGGTCTGCGAGTTCGGTTTTCGAGCCTCGGTCACGATTGACTATTTTTGCGGTGGCCGGTATAGGCTGTCGCTTCAAATTGTGCCTGGCGAAGTTCCCGCAGGACGACAATCTCTTCACTCAACTCGCGTAACAGCCCCAGTTCAATGCGCAAACATGGCCTACCATTTTTC
Organism: Blastocatellia bacterium; assembly: GCA_039648975.1. GTDB lineage: Bacteria > Acidobacteriota > Blastocatellia > UBA7656 > UBA7656 > DATENM01. The sequence continues at coordinate 33,193 of JBBWZK010000306.1, read as the reverse complement.
AACTCGGCTTTCAGATCTTCGATCAAATCGGATTGGCCTTCGATCAGCTTATCCCAGGCAGAGATCTCTTCTAGCGTGTTATCACACGATGTCGTCATAATCCCTCTCCCATTGATGATTGTTCGATCTGAGATTAATTTTCCCACAATGGCAGGCGGCCTGTCTGTTATAAAATTATTGCGTGGGCGATGTGGATCAAGAAGGGGTAAGGACAATAACGCATGGGCAAGCTCAAATCGAAAGCCCCTTGGCGGAATGTGCATTTTCCCGCTCAAGCAGGCGGAGGATCTCGCGCTTGATCTCACGCTGCCAGCATAGTTCATTCAGCCGGCTCGACGCTTGATGGAGGGCTCGCTGCGCGGCATCCGACTCCTGCATCTGCTTGAGTGAGGCGGGGTATTGCAGCCTCGCGCCAGGCAGTGAACTGTCGAACTGCCGGAGCAAATGGTCGAGCACCCTCGTGTGAACTTCGATTAGCCTATCGAGCGAGCCTAATTCCTCTCGCAGCTTTCTTATGTCGGTCATTGTTGTTCACTCCCTGGTTACAGAGCGCTAACAACGAATCGAGAGGTTGAAAACGAGGCCGCTATTCTAGCACGACTCGCCGCACCGTCAACCAATAATCGCGGAATTAAGTGACGCTTCAATATTTTCCAGGGCCATTCAGTTCTCAACCATCAGGAGACCGATTAACCACAGGAGACGCGGAGAGACGGAGCAAGCAGAGAGAATCCTCTGTGTTTGCTCCCTCTCTCCGCGTCTCCGTGGTTTGCTTCCACTTCTTCTTTGCAGAACTGAATGGCCCTGCCGCTCATCTCCGGCAAACGATTTATGCAGGCGCGCATGATGGGAAGATTTAGCGATTTGCGCTATCATTCACCCTTTTATGCGATCCTCTAATAAACCGACGAGATTCCCGCCCATCGTTTTTGTCTTGTTTGCCGTTTTGCTTTGGAGTACGGGCGGATTGTTTATCAAAATGACGACGATTGATGCGTTCGCAGTCAACTGCGGGCGCTCGCTTTTCGCCACCATCACCGTGGCAGTTTTTACCTATAGGAAAGGACTGCGGCTTAACGCGTTTACGCTTCTCACATCACTTCTATTTGCGGGCATTTTGACTTCCTTCGTTTATGCCACCAAGATGACCACTGCCGCCAACGCCATCTTCTTGCAGTACACAGCGCCGATCTACATTCTGATTCTTTCGCCTTTTATGTTGAAGGAGAGATTCCGTTTCGTCGATTTGATCACGGTTGTTTTGTGTCTGGCGGGAATGAGCTTGTTTTTGTTGGAAGCCCCAAACGCAGAGAACAAACTCGCCTCAACCATGTTTGTCGGAAACCTTGTCGCACTGGGGTCAGGCGTATTGTTTGCCTTGTATTTTATCCTGCTTCGGCATCGGCGTTCGTTAGAGAATAAGAATGCTGCGGCTTCGGCTTTTTACGGCAATCTGTTGGTAGTGCTGTTTATGCTGCCTTTTATATTCAAAAATCCACCACAACCAACGACTAAGGATCTTCTCGCCGTCTTATATCTGGGAGTTTTTCAGATCGGCATTTCGTACATTTTTTTCACCTACGGAATGGTCAGCGGCGTGCGTCCCTTTGATGCGAGCATTATCGGATTTGTTGAGCCGTTATTGAATCCGCTTTGGGTGTTTCTGGTGGTTGGCGAAAGGCCGAGCAAGTGGGGAATGATCGGCGGAGCAATCATCATTTCAACGGTTGCTGCGCATACGATGATAAGCAACCGAAACAAATTGTCTGAATTAGAATCTTTGCCAAATGCTGACTAACTCTGCCGTGCCGCAGGCGGGTTGGCGCAGCATGGCTTGAGTAAAACGTTGATCATCTGCCATGGGCTGACGGGCCGGCTGGATAAAAGCTGATCACGCTGGCCAGTCGCTAAAGCACCCCGTAGTAGCGCGCCATCCAATACGGCAGGATGTAATCGATCCCGGCTGATTCAATCGCGCCGTTGCTTCCGCCGACCAGATCGAAGGGGTTGCGCTGCCAGACGAAATCGGTCGGCACGCGATCCGCAACCCCTATTGGATCGCACGCCCGCGAGTTGCCACAGGCTCGGTACTTGCCCCGATTGTCCACAGAGATGTCCCTGCGCGGTCGCTTGAGCCAATCTTCGAGCAGGCTGCGCGTCTCGGCATCGCGCGTCTCATCCGCCTCTTTCAATCCTCGATCAATCATGTTGAAGTGCGCATTGCGGTGATCCCCAATCGTGCGGCGCAGGATTTTATAGGCTTTCAGGTAACGCTTGCGGTTCTTGGGCGTCTCTTCGAGCCGTATCAGGTTATAGAGGTTGTCTTCATCAATGTTGAACTTAAAATAAGCGCCATAGTCGTCCAGGCATTCAAAGGCAATGGGAGCGACCACCGCCGAGGCGTATTGCGCGCGATAACTCGCATAAAGGGAGGCGAACTGGTCTGGATTAATATGGCGGCCAACTTGCAGAAAGCTCAATTGCTGGTCGTACCTTCCCCAGAAGACTGTACTGATCGAGTGATTCGGCATCACTACGGCCCAGTTATTGTCGAGCAGGAAATTCAGCAGGGCCGTGACCTCTGTATGAATGAATGCACGAACCGAGGGCTCTTCGACCATGTCATAAGCAATGCCAAGTCCAAAGAAGACGCCGGTGTACTGATCGCGCGAGGTCTCGCCAACCCATTGATAGGTGTGCCCATCTACCATGCCGCTGCGTATGCCATGACCTGCCTCTTCATGGGTAATTGAGGAGGCAAAGGGCCAATCTGTCGGCACCAGACAGCGCGCCAGCAAATTGGTCCCGGTAACGACTCTGAGCGCGCGAATGCCGTCGAGCGTCTTCCAGATATTGGCGAGCGCGTCAGGCGAAGCGGTCACTTTATAACGGAAAGCTTCGGCGGCCAGATAATGACCCGTCCACGTCGCCGAATCACCGCCTCTGGTGTAGCCGACAATCTCTAAGCTTGAGGCCGATGCGAAGATCGGATCGATAATCGTGCCGTTGGGTAGATGCCGCTGTTGGATGGCATTCGAGATGGCGATGGCGTCTTGCTCTGCGGCTCTGGCCTGCGCGCCAGCGGTAGATAAAATAATCAACCAGATAATCAACGACCGTTTGAGATTGCGCTTCACCTGTGGCCCCCTTGCTCGATAACAGGTTCGAGACAGACGATGGTTATTACCGTTTCAGGCAGGTTCGTGGCAGTCCGTAGACTCACCATGTAAAAAGTCATCTGACCTTTCGCATGAAGATGAGTCCCGCCGGCAGCGCGATATTAACAAGAGACCAACTTCGGTGTCCAGAGCGGCGGTCAGGTCAAAATCATCTGACGAGCGGCAATTGCTTTTATGCCGCGCCAGAGTATACAAACAAGGTGTGGCATGATCATTTGATCGATGCAGAGTTAAGATGAAAAAAGGAACCGCCTCGAAAAGCGCTGCCGGGCAGACTTATGACTTTGATCCGCAAGCTGCGCTTGAGCATTTGTCCAATGTTGATCTCGCGCTTGCCCGGCTGATCGAAGCGGCTGGCCCTTTTCGGATGGAAATCCGCACACTGCACAGCCCGTTTGAGGCGCTGGCGAGAAACATCGTCTATCAGCAGCTTAACGGCAGCGCGGCTGCCGCCATCCACGCCCGCGTGCTGGCGCTGTTCGGCAACAAACAGTTGCGTCCGCAGCAAATCCTCGACGCCTCGGATGAGGCTTTACGCGGCGCGGGCCTCTCGCGTAATAAACTGGAGGCGCTCAGAGACCTCGCCGCCAAGACGCTCGACGGCACCGTGCCGTCGCTCGCACGCCTCAAGCGCATGGGCGACGAAGAGATTATCGAACGGCTCACGCAGGTCAGGGGCATAGGGCGCTGGACTGTGGAGATGCTGTTGATGTCGCGGCTGGGCCGTCCAGACGTGCTGCCGGTCGGTGACTTCGGCGTGCGCAAAGGTTTCTCCATCGTCTACCGAACTGAAGGGCTGCCGACGCCCGGAGAATTGGCGCGCTATGGAGAGAGGTGGCGGCCCTATCGCAGCGTGGCGAGCTGGTATATGTGGCGCGCCGTCGAGCTTCCGCAGGGTGTGCTGCCTTTAGAAAAATAACCTCGCTTCGGCGTCCGACATCATTGGTGGCCAGGGTTTTTCACCTATGGATTTAGGGGCCGGTTGCTCAGTTCTTCTTCCAGCCGTTCGACCTTCTCTTTTAAGCTGACGATGTAATCATAAAACGCCTCGATGTGGTTCATATACATCTCAGAGTGTTTTCTGAAGATGGCCGAGAAGTAATAGATCAGCTTATCGCGCGGGATCGGCGTGTTCAGATGCGGCGGGCGCTGGCGGTAGAAGAACAGCACTTCGGGTATGCGATAGACCTCTCTGCCCAGACAGGTCAGCGCCACCCAGAATTCATAATCTTCAAAGCCCAGCTTCATCGCCGGGTCATAGCCTTTGACTCTCTCCCAATCCGAGCGCCGATAGAAGCCCGCGCAAAAAATCATGTTGCCGAGCAGGATTTTGGGAAAGCCATATTCTTCCATCACCCACTTGCCGCTGCGCGCGCCGAAGAATTCCGCCTCGCAATAAACAATCCCCAGATTGGCGTTCTCCTCCAAGGCCGCGACCGCTTTTTCCATATAGGTGTCGGCGATCTTATCATCGGCATCTAGCGGCAGTATGTATTTGCCGCTGGCCTGTGCGATGCCGTTATTGCGGGCGCTCGGCAAACCTTGATTGGCGGTGTGGATTACTTTCGTCTTCGGCTTGTCAAAGGCGCGCAGAATGCTCGTCGACACGTCGTCCGTCGAGCCATCGTTGACGACGATGATCTCGAAATCCTGGTAGGTTTGCGCGAGTATGGATTCGACCGTGTCGTCGAGAAACTGCCCTTGATTGTAACAGGGAATGACGACTGAGACTTTCGGCATAACTTTTTCAGCTAGCGGCGCAAGAGATTCGCGAAATCCATCGTGATGCCAAAGACGAATGACCGCCCCGGCGCTGGCGCGTTCTGAAATTGCTCGAAGTATAAACGGTTCGTCAAGTTATCTACGCCGAAGATCAGAGAGAGGCGCTGCCGCTCTCGGCGAAGCGTATAACCGGCGCGCAACGACTGCGTTGCCAACGAACGCAAGCTCGCCAGTGTGCCATACTGCGTCACGATGGTTGACGACAGATCGAGCGGCGCAACCCGCCTGACCGGCGATTGATAACGCACCTGATACTGTCCCAGCCATCGCCCATTCAAGCTGTGGTAGCGAACCCCGAATAGACCGCGAAACGGTGTGATGCCCGAAAGCGGCGCATCGCTTACAGAGCCGCGCAAGCGTATTGCTGTATCCGAGCGATTATAGAACTGATTGATGAGCGCCACGCTGGTTTCATCGGGCGTCAAGTCTGCGCCTTTCAACCAGCCCAATGTGCCATACGGCGAGAGGCTGCCGGCTTTGCCGAGCGGCAGGTTCATTTCATACGCGCCCTCAACTCCCTGTATACGCGCCCGCGCCGTGTTGATGCGCTGCACATAGAGCACGCCATGAAACGGGAAGTCCGGCGAAAGCGGCTGCAAGCCGCGCGCCGGATCAGCCGGCACAAACAGGGCGTTGGAAAATGCCGGGCGCAGGAAATCTTCGAGATCGTTGCGAAAGTAGGCGAGCGAACCGAGCCAGCGGTCACGTTGCGCCTTGAAGCCGACCTCGTAGCTGTTGCCGCGCTCCGGCTTCAAGGCGGTGTTGGAAATCAGCAGGACGCTGAACGCCGGATTGCCAAAGTCTCGCAGGATGTAACGCTCGGTAATGCCAGGCTCGCGATAGCTGTTGGCCCATCGAAAGTAAGGGTTGATGCGACCCGGCGCGCGCACGACGACGCCGACATTGCCTGTCGCCACCGTGCGACTGGTGCCGAGCCCGCTCTGACCGCTGACCAGTTCAGCGATGCCCTGCAAGCCGGCGACGTTGATCTGGCCGGGATCGGCAATCAACTGATTGAGTGACGCATCAAGGATGCTGGATTCCGTGTCGAGCGGAAAACCCGGAGTAACGTGCGCTACAGTTTTCCAGTTGTCGAGGCGAAAGCCGCCGATCAACCGCAGCCAGCGCACAGGCTCGTATTCGATCAGGTTGAACCAGCCGAGGTTGCGGTAAAGCGAATCGGGATTGCTGGCACGGTCGTTGATGATCTTGGCGGGCACGCTCGTCCCCGGCTGAAAATCTATGCGCGAAAACTCATCTCTGGAGAAGTCTCGCAGATAAGCCATGCCGGTGGTTAGTGCCGCGCCGGAGAAGGGAATCAACGTCGCCTGAACATTCAAGCCGTAAGAGGTGACGGCGTTCTTGCCATCGGTGAAATTGCCTAATGTGAAGGTTGAAGGACGGCCCGTGAGAACAGAGACCGCGCCCGTGGGCGCTTGTGGGTCGGCGACGATCTGCCAACTGCTGCCCGGATCAATGGCCGACACGAAGTTGTCATCGGCGAACGTATACTTCTGCCTGTAGAAACTGCCTGAAAGGTGCGGCAGCCAACCCGCCAGTTCGTGACCTTCGTAGGCCAGCCCATACTTGTCCAAGCGCCGCAGACCGTTAAACTGGTTGCGGCCATCGAACGGCGGGATGATGAAAGGGAATTCGATGTTCTTATGCTGGCTGTTCAGTTGGCGATAACGCAGGCTGTGTTTAAGCGACGGAAAGAACCACAGATCGACTTGATCGTTGAAGCCGCGCCCGTCGCCGTTGGGGATTTTAGCCCGCGCCGGCAGTTGCCACACGGTATAAGTGCGCGCCACATCGTTGCCCGCCAGATTGCCCATCGCGGTGGCGAGCTGGCCCAGGCGCACGACCTCTTGAAGATCAATCGCCGCCGCGCCCACACGATAATCATGGATTGCGAAACGCGAGCCGCCGAGCCGCAAAGCGAGCTTCGGCATGCTCCAGTTAATCGCCGTGGCAGCGCGACGAAATCGACCGTTGCTATGCAGGTCGCCATCGAAGCGAATGCCGAGCACTGGCCCGGCATCGGCGCGCACAGGCGCTCGCGTGACCAGGTTAATTGTCCCGGCCAGCGCGTCCGAGCCATACAAGCTAGAGCCGCCGCCGCTGACGACTTCGGCGGATTCCAACTGAGTGATGTCTATCACACTGGGCGAAATGCCGGAGATGGGATCGCTGCGAAAATTGTTGAGCCGCTCGCCATCGATCACCAGCAGGAGGCGATTGGAATCGAGGCCGCGCAGTCGCGGGCGTTCGGCGGCGGGATTGATGCCGATTGAATTCAGGTTGGGCGTCTTTTCGATGGCCGCGAAGGTTGACCAGGGCCGCTCCCTCTCCATATCGCCGGCGTTGGTTACGCTGACCGTCTGCGGCGTGTCGACGGACGGACGCGCGTTGCCTTTCGCGGCGGTGACGGTGATCGTGTCCTTGATGGCACCGGGCGCGAGCGAGAAATCCTGTGTGATGTGATCGACAACGCCCAGCGTCACTGTGCGAACCGCCGTCGCGAAACCGTCGCGGTCGATGGTTACACGATAGGAGCCGGAAGGCAGGCCGCTAATCAAGTACTCGCCGGCAGCGCCAGTCCTGTCGGTGATGACTAGCCCGCTTGTGAGATTGGTTATTTTGACGAGCGCGCCGGCAACGGCGTCTTTGTTCTGGTCAACCACCGAACCGGCGATGGATGCGCCGGATTGCGCCGATGCGCTGATGACGCATAGGGTAAGAATCAACCCTGTTGCCAGACATCTGCGAAAGTAGTTCATGGATAAGCTAGCAGGCAATCTGCGAAGTCCCGTAGGGACGCAATGTTTATAGTTGAAACCAGGGAGAAAAACCAGTCCCGTAGGGACGCAATGTTGACATTACGCTCCTGACGGAGCTTGAAACACCAGGAGCATCGTTGACTATACACATTGCGCTCCTGACGGAGCTTCTTTTTTTAACTCTGACTGTTCAGATGAATTCAACCACTCCCTGCGTCGCGCCATAAGTTGGCTCAACTGGCTGGCCCAGGCGCGCCGAGATTCAGCCACTCGATCAACAGTTGCCTTTTGTCGCGTGACATATCGCGGGTCACAGGCATATAGCGCGGATCGTTGATGGGCATATTGAGCACTCTCTGCAACGCCTGTATGTTGCTCTGGATCGTCGGCAGGTCGGCGATGTTCATTTTGCCGACCATGAACGGATAGAGCTTGGCGTACTGCTGCAAGATGGGCTGGAGGTTCTCCCAGGTCGGCGCTTTATCGTAACTGTCGAAGACGCGCACGCTGATGAACTTATTCGGGTCACGCGGAAACTGCGGATCGTTATCCTTCGCCCATGAAAACCTGACCCCATACACCTGCCCGTCGATGAACTTGCGCGGATTGCCCGGATCGCCTGCGGTCATGCAAAAAGCGGCGCGGCCATCATGGCCTGTCTTGACGCTTGCGGGGAAGGTCAGTGCCGTGCGCGGTTTGTTGTTGGCCGGCGAAAACTGGCTGGTTTCATATTTCAAGGTGATCGTCTGATTGGCCGCCGGCGCGCCGAACTGCGTGGCGATCAACTCGACGCCGACCACATCACCGGGATTCATTCGATAAACGAATTGCGTGACGTTGGCGTAAGCGCCTGCCGGGTTTTCCTGAAGCAAGACGGCGGTGCTGGCAGGATTGCCGCCTTTCGCCGGAGTCACCTGCACGACGCCGACGGGATTTTTGGCGATCTGTCCAACCTGCTCATCGGTCAATGAGAATTCCTGTATGCAAGCCGAGGTTTCGTAGGCATTCTGCGAGTAATCTATATTACCGAGAATCACAGGCGGCGCGTTGGCAGGGATAATGGCGGCTTGCAGCTTTCCGAGTTTTGGCGGCGCGCCGCTTTGGGTTGTCGGAATACTATTGCCGAGATCAAGCAGCAGCCGTTTGCGAATCGCATCGACTCTGGTGGGCGCATAATTCAAAGGCGAGCTTGGCGCTGCATGGGTTTTGTCGAAGATGTGAGGCCGCAGCAACCGGCCAATGACGAAATGCGGCGGCTCGTCGGCCCACTGCGGCCCAATCGTGCCGACGATGCGGCCTTGCGTGAAATCAGGCTGATCCGAGCTTCCCTGGAAGCGGTCAACGACAAACTTGATCGATAGCGCCGCAGGGCTGGCCTGCTTGAGCGCCTGCAACAGCGGCGAGCTTGTCGTGTCGCTCCAACTGACCAGGTCGAGCACCGATTGATAATAAGCGCCGGCGGCGACATCGCCGGCATTCGGGTCGGCATTCTGCAACCTTCCCCAGATGTCATCAAACGGCGCGACACGGAAACGCCCGATGAAGTAATCCGTCGCCGATATGGCCACTTTCACTTGCAGGCCCCAGACCTCAGAAACCATCTGCTGATCCGTGTCGAGATCGACGAGCTTGGCGGGCGAAGGCGAATCGGTGCTGGCGACGGCAGCGCCGATCAACGGATCATCCGTCGTCGCTTTAAGCAGCTTGCCGGTCGCGTCAACGGCGCTGCGCACCGTGCAGTTCTTGAACTGCCAGTAGTGATTGCCATTGGAATTCCAGCCCGGCGAAGGATCGGTGATTGCCGGATCGTAGTTCTGCCTGTCGTTATTGATGGTCGACGGGTTAGCGATGAAAATCCCTGAGAAATGCAGCCTTGGAACCTCCAAATAGCTCATCGTTCAATTCTCCTTACATCGGCCTCTTCAGGGCAATGGCAGTAAGTTAAGCCCTGGGAGCGCGGGCGTCTCGCCCGCCGGTCTTACGCGTTCGAACGGCTGCGGGCGAGACGCCCGCGCTCCCAGGCTCAACGCACTTTTTAACTTCATGCCATTGCCTCTTCAGGACAACGGGTGGTCAGCCGGCCTTCTGCTTCTGCAACTGTAGATCGATCCATTGCAGGATCATCTGCGTCTTGTCGCGCGACATATCGCGGGTCACCTGCATGTAGCCCGGATCATCTTTCGGCAAAGAGAGCACGCGCTTGATGGCTTCGAGGTTCGACGGCTGCGTCACCTGCTGGTAATCGCCGAGGTTGATCACGTTGCTGGTCATGAAAGGATAGAGCTTGGCATACTGCGAGAAGATCGGCTCGACATCGCGTTTCCAGGTCGGCGGTGCTTTGTAAGTGTAGGTGTTATGCACGAGGATGCTGACGAAGCTGGTCGGATCGTGATTATAACCTTGCGGTTCCGATTCGTCCCAGATGTAACGGACGCCGTAGACCTGGCCGTCGATGAATTTTCTGGGGTTTTTCGGATCCGAGGCGATCAGCTTGAACGACGCGCGGCCCTGTTCATCTGTGGTGACGCTCGCAGGCGAAATCTGCAAGGCCGACTCCGGCACGCCTATCGGTATTGAAGGCGGGTTCGGCGGCGTCTGCATGTTGTTGACCGAGGCCGCGTCCTGCACCAGTGTGATGAGCTGATTGGCCGCAGGCTTGCCGAACGCGGTCGCGTAAAGCTGCACCTCGACGGTATCGCCGGGATCCATACGGAAAACAAACTGGTCTGCGCGCACGAATGCGCCGATAGAGTTTTCCTGTATGAGCGTGGTGATTGGTCCCCAGCCGGCGATCTGCACAATCCCCAGCGGCGTCGTCGCGATCAGACCAAGCTGGTCATCGGTCAGCGCAAATCCTGCGATGCCGGCAGTCGTCGTATACCAATCCGGCGCTTGATAGTCGATCTCGCCGATCAGCACGGGCGGCGCATTAGCTGGCAGAGCGGCAAGCGCCAGTTGTCCGAGCGCCGTATTCATAGGCCCTCCGGGCGTCGTCGTCGACAGGCTGTTGCCGACATCAACGATGATCTTTTTGCCATCCTCGTCGACCTTGCAGGGCGTGAAGAAGATCGGCGCGCCCGGCGCGGTCAGCAAGGTCGACGGCGAATCATAAGGATCGCTGGTCGGGGTCGGCGCGCTGCGCAGCAGGCGGCCCGCGACGAAGTGATCCGGCTCACCATCAAAGGCCGCGCCAATCGCGCCGACGATTCTTCCCTGCGTAAAGGTCGGCGTGCCTGACGACAGGTTGATGCCGTCGAGGTTGAATTTGATCGACAGCTTCTTCGGATTCAGGGCGTGCAGTTCTTCGAGAAACCGTGAGCTGATCGTATTGCTCCAGCGCAGCCCGGTGATTACCGATTGATAAGCCGCGCCCATGGGCGCATCGCCGCTCGCGCCCGCGCCGATGGCGCGAAACCATATATCGGTGAAGGCGGCGACTTCATATGTGCCGATGAACGAGTTGGCCAGGTTGAAGAGACCTAGCTGGACCTGCTGGCCCCAGATTTCAGAAACCATCTGTTGCTCAGGATCGAGATCGACGATCTTGGCCATCTGCTGCGAATTCGCGCCCAGAAAGGCCGCGCCGATGATCGGGTCCTGCTCAGGCGATGTGCAGACTGTGCCGTCGGCATAGTAGACGGCCTGCACCGTGCAATCGATGAATTGCCATTGCCCGGTTCCCGTCGGATTCCACCCCGGCGCGGGGGCGGTGACGCGCGGATCATAATTCTGCGGCGTGTTGTTGACCGTTGACGGGTCGGCGCTGAAATTTCCGGTGAAGCATAATCTGGGGAGGTCTAGGTAGCTCATGAGAGGATTCCTTTCTTCAAGCATCAGAGGCGGTCGGGCCAAGGAAGAACGGTTGCGAAAGAAATAAGGCTACCGCTCAAGAAAGCGAATTGTATTGAATAAGGTATTGCTCGAAACGGAAACCGCAAACCCGCAGATCGGTTTTGCCACAACCTGGAGCGATTTGCCCGCCTTGAAAGCGGCACAAGGAAAGTTCAAAAGCCAATCTTACGGGAGTAAAGCTTGCTCAAAACCGAGGCCGATATTACGCCAGCCGCCTGCGCTTGTCAATCAAATTGAGATTAAGGCCACACTTTCACATCGGCGGATTGTGCGTGTGATCGAGTTGACCTTGAGCCGTCGCCATTGCTATTTTCTTCGCCATGCAAAACCAACTCGAAGAGATCATTCGCCAGTTCCAGGCCGATACCGGCTCGATCCACTTGCTCGAAGACGGCGTGCTGATTCTCAAAGCGCAGGTCGGCTTGCCGCCGCATATCGCCGAGATCGTTTCCCGTGTGCCTATCGGCAAGGGCATGGCAGGGCTGGCCTTCGAGCGCAACGAGCCGGTCTCCAGTTGCAATATCCAGTCGGACGACAGCGGCAGTGTGCGGCCCGGCGCTAAAGACACAGGGGTCAATGGGGCAATCGTCGTGCCCATACGCAACGAGGGCGGTGAAGCCTATGGCGCGCTCGGCATCGGCGTCCGCCGCGCCTACGACTATACGGCGGAAGAGACCGCCCGCTTGCTTGCCGTCGCCGCGCGGCTTATCAGATAAGCCGCGATTGCCTGATTCTAAAATCACTGGCGGTTTGCAAGAATCGCTTCGATGTGGTCGATGTCACTTTCGCTCAAGCTGACCTCGGCGGCGCTGATATTCTCTTCAACCTGCGCTACGCTTTTCGCGCCAAACAACACACAGGTGATGGCCGGCCCGCGCAGCGACCAGGCGATGGCGAGTTGTGACAGGCTGATGCCTTTATCGCCCGCCGCTTCCTGCAAACGGTCAATCACCGCCAACTGACGAGCGAAACGACCGCCTTGAAAGTTCAGCGACTCGTGGCGCTCGTCAGTTGGCGGGAAAACATGCGCGGCCTTGTACTTTCCGGTTAGCAGACCTTTGGCAAGCGGGCTGTAAGCCAATATGCCTATGCCCTGGCGCTCGCAGAAAGGCGCGTCCGCCGTTTCAATATGGCGATTGAACAGGTTGTAGACGGGCTGCGTCGATTGAAAGCGGGCGCTCTCGAAGGCGCGCTGCATCTGCTCTGCATCGAAGTTCGAGACGCCGATGTAGCGCACTTTACCGGCTTCCTGCAAGCGCGCCATCGTCGTCATCGCCTCTTCCAGCGGGTACTGCTGAACCCAGGTGTGAATCTGATAGAGATCAACGTAATCGACGCCCAGCGTTGCAAGCTGCGCTCGATGGCCGCGTTGATGCCGTCGCGCGAATAGTCATAGCTGACCTTGGTGGCGAGGAAGCAGCGCTGGCGATAACCATCTTTCAATGCCTTGCCGATTCTCGCTTCGCTGGCGAGATAGGCTTCAGCCGTATCAATCAGCGTCACGCCGCGATCAATCGCCGCGCGGATCACGTCAACCGCAGTCCGGTCGTCTATCTTGCCCATGCCGCCGCCGAGCGGCCAGCCGCCCAATCCCAGGACAGTCACCTGCGGGCCATCTTTTCCCAACCGACGATATTGCACTGGCTCTCCTTAGGCGCGCTCAAGCGATAGAGAATCGCGAGCCCGCCAGCCTTGACTATGCGGTCGCCCGACAAGCTTCATCAATCAGTCTGGCGCGATCAGCCGTTTGATGGCGCTCCCACACCAGCGCCTGCGCGCGCCGCCTGATCTCGTCCAGTTCCTGATGATTCTTTTCATCGACCACATAGCGAATGACTTCTTCGAGGTTGCGGCTTGAGACCGGCAGATAGTGCAGCCTGTCGATGAATCCAAGCCGCTTGAATGAGGCGCTCACGGCCTCGTCTGCCAGCAGCAGCGCGCCGGTAGCCGGTATCTCAAAATGTTTGGCGACGAGGTATTTGAATCGCAAGCCATCGGTAAACCCGGCGCGGTACCGGTTGATCTTTTGGGCGTATGCACGACCGACGTTTTCATCTTTCCCGTAATCATAGCCACAATGGTAACCGGGGTGCGGTTGATAGGCGATGGGGTAGCCCTGGCCATCATAAAGCCGCTTCATCTGCTGACGCAGCGGATAGTATTCATTGATTGCGCCGCTCAGAAAAATAGTGTTCTCGGCCTGCGGGTTAAACTCGAGCAAGAAATCCCGACCGGCTGAATGCGGCACCCATACGAGCGATTTTTTTCTGGCCACCTCGGGGTAGAACTGCTCGAACACATCCGCGTATGTCGCCAGAATCGTGTCGCACAACAGATAAGAGATAACCTTTCTATAGCGTATCTGCTCATTCCACCAGTGCAAATCGTCGGCGAAGATGATTTTGTGACAGTCCAGTTCGAGAAGGTCTTTGGCGCGTTCAGGCAGCACATGATAGCCTTCCCAAAACAATATGGCGTCGGGCAGGCCGCCGAGTAATTCCCGCAGCCTGGCTTTCAGCGGTTTCGTGCCTTTGAACAATTCCCCCATCTCCAGGTGCTGCCAACCATAGCGGTGAATGAGTTCCTGCATGACGTAGTAAAATTCTCGGCTGACATATCTGGCCAGGGCATTCATTTCAGAAATGAGGAGCTTCATCGTCCGGCTCTCCAGGGCTTATCGCCGCCGCGTCTCTGGCAAACCTGAGCGGCTAACCAGTCAATCAATCGGCGATGGGAAGTCACAGTTGTTCCTATGTTCGGCGACAGAAACCGCACTTGCTTTTGTGATCTTCATCATCACTATGCTTGCATCGGCATATCGGGTGTGGTAGCATAGCGCCCACTTCAGGGGAAGCCAAGTCGTTTTATTATCGAAGACTTTATTCACTATTGGCATTAGCCAGTTGCTGCTTATATTTTTAATAATCGCTTCACACTGGACTCATTAACCCGAAGGCCTTTCAACATAAGTAAAAACACAAACTGAACGGCCAGGCTGTTTCGCCTGGAAGTCCCCTTTGATGCTCATTGACCGCTAAGGAGAAGCACCATGACCACTGGCAGACCTATTCTGTTGCGTCTTTTACTCAGCCTCATCGCAATGCTGATCGTGCTTGCTGCATCCGGTTCGGTGATTGCCCAGGAAGCCGGCGTCACGGGCCAACAGGTGCAACCCGCCGGAGCCTCTGCGCCGCTTGCGGCCACCGAAGATCATCCGGCAGCGAGTGCCGAGAAGTCGAGTGCCGCGCCAGCTTCAGCTTCAGCCGCGCCGGTCAGCAAGGCCGGCAGCCCGGCGCAGCCGCTGCCGACTTGCACAAGAACCATCTCCGCAAATGTCGTCGCCATCGCGCAGCCCTATATGCTCAATCGCTTGGGCACGGCCATGCCGTCGGCAGTGATCTTTGCTTTGCAGAGCGACGTCGACGCGACCAGCAAGACGCTCAAGGACTACAAGCGCGCCCGCCCGCTGGTGCTGCGCGCCAACATGGGCGATTGTCTTGACATCACGCTGTTCAACTGGATATCAGCGACCTCAACTTCGCCCAGCACGCGGCAAGTCTCTGTGCATGTGCAGGGGATGCAGTTGGTCAACACTGCCGACAAGCAGGACTGCACGGTCGTCGATGCCAGCAACAATACGGTGAGAACGGTGCCGTGCAGCACCACCAACGATGGCTCGTTTGCCGGCGCGAACAACTCAGGGCTGGTCAATCCCGGCGAGTCGCGAA
Source organism: Blastocatellia bacterium (assembly GCA_039648975.1). Classification (GTDB taxonomy): domain Bacteria; phylum Acidobacteriota; class Blastocatellia; order UBA7656; family UBA7656; genus DATENM01. The sequence goes on along the minus strand of JBBWZK010000306.1, from coordinate 17,872 downwards.
TCTATCACCTTTACGCCGCCAAGGAAGGGACGTTTCTGCTCTACAGCCTGGGCGATGTCAATACCTCTGGCGACCAGTTTGAGTTGGGATTGTTTGGCGCGGTCAACGTCCAGCCGGCGGGCGCCGAGTGGTATCGCAGCCAGGTGACGCAGGCCGATCTGCAAATGGCCATCGACCGCAACAAAGGCAATAACGGGTTCACGCCGGGCGGCCAGCCGGTCCTGAATTACGACGCTGTTTATCCGCCGGGCAATGCCCAGCAAGGCCCGATTCTGAAGATGCTCGATGCCAACAACCGCATCGCCCATAGCGATCTCACGGCAGTCATCACAGGGCCGCAACACGGCAGGTTCCCCGGCGCTAACGGCGATCCCAATAAGGACGATCCGCCGTGCTCGCCGACCACCGATCCGCGCTTTGCGATGTTTTGTAAGAACGACCTGTTGCCGGATCGCAAACAACCTTATCGCGAGATCACGACGATCTATCACGAGGTCTTCAATCCTGCCGTGCAGGCGTTCCCTGTGCAAAACGGCAAGGCGACGCCGAATATTCAATCGACGGTGATCGCCGGACAGGACGGCTTCGCCATCAATTACGGCACCGGCGGCATCGCCGCTGAAATTTATGCCAACCGCATCAAGGTTGGGCCGATGGCCGATTGCGTCACCTGCAAGTATGAAGAGTTCTTCCTGAGCGCCTGGACCGTGGGTGACCCGGCGATGGTCGTCGACGTGCCGGCCAATTATGTGCCGCCGCCGCCACCGCCGCCGTGTACCCCGCAAACGCTCAATAGTTCGTCCACGCCTTGCACGCCGACGACGACCAAAGACCCGCCGGCGGGTTTCAAAGCCACCAAAGCCTTCTACCCGGATGACCCATCGAACGTCTTTCACAGCTACTTGAACGATCACGTCAAGTTCAGGATTATGCACGGCGGCATGGGCGTGACGCACGTACATCATCAGCATGCGCAGCAGTGGCTCGCCTCGCCCAACAGCCAGGAATCGAACTACCTCGACAGCCAGATGATCACCCCCGGCGCGAGCTATACGCTGGAGATGGTTTATAACGGCAGCGGCAATCTCAACAAGACGGTCGGCGATTCGATCTTCCATTGCCATTTCTATCCGCACTTCGCCGGCGGCATGTGGGCGATGTGGCGGGTTCACGATGTCTTTGAAAGCGGCACCCTGCTGAATAACAATGGCCAGCCGCAGTCCGGCGCGGGCGTCTGGAATCGCGCCCTGCCGGATGGCGAGATCAAGACAGGCACGCCGATTCCTGCGCTGGTGCCTATGCCGACCATCGCCATGGCGCCGATGCCTGCGCGGGTCAAGGTTTGCCCGACCGATTCATCTTATAGCCCAAGCCAGACCGTCGGCACGGAGTGCCCGGCGCTGATCGGCACGCCCATCGGCACGATGGCCGTGATCAACAAAGACGATTTTGATAAGGGCCTGCCGTCCGGCTACCCGTTCTACATTCCGGGCATCGCCGGCACGCGCGCGCCGCATCCGCCCTTCGACTTTGCGCCGGATTCCGGCTTCACCCCTGGCACCAACCCCATCGTTATGGATGGCGGCTTGCCGCGTCACATCGTCGTCGGCGGCCAGGTCGTCAATCAGCAAGAGACGCAGTTCGATTGGAGCAAAGATTTCTACATCGATTGCGCCGATCCGCTGAAGGCCCCATACTATGCCGTCTGTAAGACCCCGACGAAGAATACAGACCATCATGGCTATCTGAATGCTGTGCAATTGCCAGAGGAAGGGACGGCGGCGGAAAACGCCGCGATGAAGTATTACAGCACACGCCAGCATCCCTCTTATACACAGGGCAACACGCCAGCGTCCTTCCTGGTCAACGGCCTGCCGCGCAAACCCTCCGCAGGCTATACGGCAGTCAACGCCTATGGCTCGCAAAGAGGCGCACCGTTCGCAGACCCAGGCGTCAACCTTAACGGCTCGGTGGCCGGCGGCAAGACGCCGCGCATCTACAAGGGCGCGGCCTTTCAAATGGATGTGACGTTGAACACACAGGGCTGGCATTATCCGCAACAGCGCATACTCGGTTTGTGGAAAGATGTCGTGCCGACGCTCAACAAACAGCGCACGCCTGAGCCGCTATTCATGCGCACCAACTCAGGCGAGGTGATCGAATTCTGGCACACCAATCTGGTGCCGAATTATTATCAGGTGGATGATTTTCAGGTGCGCACGCCGACAGACATTATCGGCCAGCACATCCATCTGGTGAAGTTCGACGTGATGACGGCTGACGGCGCGGCCAACGGCTTCAATTACGAAGACGGCACATTCAGTCCAGACGAAGTCCGCGAGATCATTCACGCGGTCAACAACACCGGCGGCACCTGGAACGGCCAGCGCGGAACACTGGTGGCCAAGCCGCCGCCTGCCGGCATCATCGATTGCAGCAACTCCGCGAACGCCGCCTTGTGCAAGGAGTGGACGGGCGCGCAGACCACCATACAGCGCTGGTACGCCGAGCCGCTGCCGGACAACAGCAGCATGGAACGAACCCTGGGAACGGTCTTCACACATGATCACTTCGGCCCGTCGACGCATCAACAGGCGGGACTGTACGGCGGCTTGCTGGCCGAGCCGGCGGGTTCGACCTGGCAATCGCTCGACGGCAAAGTGACGTTCGGCAACCGCGACGATGGCGGCCCGACCAGTTGGCAAGCCAACATCCTGACGCCCAACAAAGCCGATAGCTACCGCGAGTTTGCTCTGGAGTTTCAGGACTTCCAACTGGCTTATGCGAAAGGCGGGACAGGGCTGCCACCGACCTATCCCAGCCCGGACCCGGCGACCGGCTTCAGGCTGGTGAATACCTACGGAAATAAGTACTGGGATAATGTCCTGGACGGCAAACCGGATGGAAAAATTGATGCGTCGAACAGCGTCACGCCACCGACGCCGCAGTTGATCAGCGCCAGCTTCGACGTTCCGGTGCTGGTCGGCACGATGTCGCTCAATTACCAGCAAGCGCCAATCAGCTTCCGCATGAATCTGGCGCAGGATCTGTCCTATTCGTTTTTGTCCGCCAAAGCGCCGCAAGTCCCCTATGCCAACGGCGACCCGTCGACGCCTTTGCTGCGGGCTTACAAGAACGACCGCGTGCGTGTGCGCACGCTGGTGGGGGCGCACGAACTGGCGGCCTTCTTCAACATTCGCGGCATGAAGTGGCTGTCGGAATACGCCTGGACGAATTCCGGTTACAAGAGCAGTCAGGGGATGGGGCTATCGGAATACTTCCACATGGATTTCAAAGCGCCGCCCTCTTCGGTGCAGATGGTCACGCCATGCCCGGACACGCCCAACGACGCGACCTCCTCATGCGCGGTGGCCGATTACCTCTACGTTGCCAACTCAGGCGACATGGGACTGGCCAATGGCTTGTGGGGCATCTTCCGAGCTTACGATCCGACGAAGCCGGCGCTCAATCTCGCGCCGCTGCCCAACAATCAGGTCTCGGCAAGCAGTAAGACGAATTACACAACCTGTCCAAGCAATCAGCCGGCGGCCAAGGTGCGCAACTTCAACATCACGGCGATCACCACACAGCAGGCGCTTGCCGATATTGGCGGCGCGCTGCCGCTCAACTACTACCGCTTGCTCGGCAACTCGCAGGGCATTATGTATGTCCGCTCGGAAGACCTGGTCAACGGCAAGCTCAATTGTAAAAAGGACGCCGACGGCAGGCCGGTCTGCAACGCCCCGCTTGAGCCCATCGTGTTGCGTGCGGCGGCGGGCGATTGCATCAACGTCACGCTGACGAACGGGATTTCTCCGAACGCGACCGTGCTGACGCAGAAATATACGCTGCAACCGCCGTTTGACGTAGCGCCTTACAACAACCTGTCGCCGTCGAAAAAAGTTGGCTTGCATCCCGAACTGCTGGCCTACGATGTGACGACCAGCGACGGCATCAACGTCGGCTACAACACCAGCGCCAATCAGGTGGCGTCCATCGGCAGCAGCACACAGCAGGCGGGCAGCGTCGCCTTCTTCGACGTGATTCAGAAGAAGAACATCTACGTCACGCCGGTCAGGTATCAGTGGTATGCAGGGGCGATTGACCGCGATTCGAATGGTAATCTGAAATACACGTCGATGGAGTTGGGCGCGGCCAGCCTCTTCCCCTCCGACCCGCTGTTGCAGCACATCAACGGCCTGTATGGCGCGGTCATCGTCGAGCCGGCGAATTCGACATGGACATGCGACGGGCCGCCCGATCCGAAGACAGGCTATCCGACGCAGGTAGACTGCTGGCCGCCGACCGCGCCAGTCAATCCGCAAATCATGTCGCGCGCCTCGGCAACCGTAAGCGGAGCAGGCCAGTCTGCCTTCCGCGACTTCGCCGTGATGATGACTGAAGACCTGAAGATGAACGGCAGCGGCAACTCGCAGGTCGAAATCAGCGGCGTCAACTATGGCACAGAGCCGACCTACATGCGTTTTGGTAAACCCAATCCCGGCCAGTTCGCGACGATTGGCAAAAAGTCAGCGCCTGTGGATTGCACCGTGTCCAACACCTTGCCGCTCGCCGGCACGCCGTCGACGCCGTCGATTCTAATGGGCGACCCGAAGACGCCAATCTTCACCGCCCTGGCCGGGACGCCAACGCGATTGCGCATGCTGCATTCGCCCGGCACAGGCATCGCTCAGGTCTTCACGCTCAGCGGTCACGTATGGCAGAAGACGCCCTATGTGAATAATTCAACCGGCATCGGCAGCAACCCGCTGTCGCAATGGATCGGCTCGATAGATAACTTCGGCTCGACGACGCATTTCGATGTGTTGCTCGACAAAGCCGGCGGAGAAAATCAGGTTCCCGGCGACTATCTGTACACGGTCTTCGTGCCCTCCAAAGCGCAGTATGGCTTGTGGGGCGTGTTCCGTGTGCGCACGACGGACGGCTATGTGGTGACCGGCAAACCGCCGATTTCGCCAGTCAAGAACCTCTGCTGGCCGGGGACAATTCCATCAGCAGAACCGCCGCATGGCGGTAAGCCAGACGGGTTGGAACGCTTCCGGCCCAAGCCTGGGGCGAAGGAACAGTAGGCAGGGGATGACTTATTCGGGAGAGCTTGCCGGAGATGGATCAGGCGAATCCGGCAAGCTCTCCCTGATCGTGGTTGATCAGCGGCTTCAGGCTCAACAAACGATAGCCGAAGCGCCGTGACTCAGGACAAATCAGCATGTCCGGTTCTTAATTTCGACTCGAAGGAGAAACAGCTATGGGTGGCACAGGCGCTGGTAAAAGCGGTGGCAAAGGTGGCGGTGGTAAAGGCGGTGGCGGCGGCGGTGGATCGGATGTTGTTTATGTAGTCCTTCAAAGAAGTACCGCTATGGACTTGCTGAACGCGCTTTATATCGCCCTTGGCATCGTTCCAAGTGGCGGCGGCAAAGGCGGCAAGGGCGGCAAAGGTGGTAAGGGCGGCAAGGGCGGTGGCAAGACCGGTGGCAAAACCGGCGGCAAGACGGGTGGCAAGTAAGCTTCTCCATCCGCTAATCAGTCAAGCTGAACATCAGGGGATAAAGCAGGCGCGCCGGCTGGCGGCAGGGGAAGCCCCAGTCCAGCCGGCGCGCCCTGATCCGCCAGCATATGAGCCGCAATCATCGAAGGGCTGACTGCCGGTTGACGGAAATCCAGCCTGCCTAAATCTGTACTCCACATCACAATCGAGCCCTCGATGCTTGAGGCTCAGTAGCTGTTTGCTTATGGAGTGTTTTTGAAAAGTCCCGTTAGGGACGCAATGTTTATAGTTGGAGACGTAGAAAAGAGTCCAAGCCCCGTCGGGGCGAAATGTCGACATTACGCTCCTAACGGAGCTTGATATTGCATGTGTAATGGTTACTATAAACATTGCGCTCCTAACGGAGCTGACTTCTAAGAATCGCTCTATCAAATCGCCAACGGCGAGCCAGGGACGTAGCGACCGGTTCAGGGAAATGGCATGAAGCCTCTGCGAGTCAGATCATCTGCGCGTCTACCGGCGCATCATCTCCGTATCATCAACAGTGAATTCGCCGACGCGGATCGCGTCGCGGAGTTGTTCAGCGAGTTTCTTGGCCACCCGTCCTACTCTCGAAGCCTGACCATAAGGCTGCTTGCAGTGGCGCGCGGACAAGCCGGCGATAGCTGGGAAGTCAGGCAACTGGCCACGCTGATGCTCGAAAATCAGGTGTTGAAAATCCCCTCTGAGGACAGTGACGAGTGGGATTGGCTGTTGGGTCAACTGCATCTCAAGGCGGCCTCTGGAACGTCCGCGACCGTCAATAAGTCGGTATTGAAAGAGGGCTACACGACAACCGATTGGCGCGAATTCAGCCGGCAGTTGCGGCGCAGACTGGAGAGGCGCAAAAGCCTTCACGACCAGATCACCGGCAAGCGCAGCGCCAGACATGCGCTGCTCGCTTTTATTCGCGCCGCGCGCCGCGATTGTAAGCTGTTGCTGGCGCGCTACCTGTTTCAGCCCGAAGAGGTCGTCGAACGCATTCTCAAACAGATCAGGCTATCAAGAGGGCTTCCCGATTTAGACCCTTTTCAGCCCCCCTACATCGAAGAGGAGATCAAGCGCAGCATCGCGCAGTTGCCCGATTACGAAGCCCACATTCTGCGGGCGTTGCGCCAGCAAGCCGGCATCTACTGGGTCACGGAGACGACCAGTTCGGAGATCAACTCGCTGGTTGAGTATCCCCTGACCACCGTGGCGCTGGCCATCAAACCGCCCGGCAGCGACATCGAATTCGAGATCAAGCGCGTCGGTCGCCGTGGACGCAATCAGCTCAACGTCGTCTTCAGACGCAATGGCGCGATGGTGCCGCCGCCACATCGCTTCGATGGCGGCACCAGACAGCGTATGCTGCGATGGGAAGCCGAGATGGCGCCGAAGTTCATGCGCATTTATCGCCTGGTGCATCAAAGCGCCGCGCCGCTGTCGATCATCGTCTCCAGATTCTCCGTCTATAACCTGCCGGTGGGCGACACTGAAGAAAGGCTGCTTAATTACTTTACTGAGGCGCGCATCTTCGGCGCGGGCTTCCGCGAAATGCGCGCCGCGATGCAGGCCTCAGTCGATGCCTTTAACGCCGAGGAGCGCTTTATTCCGCTGGATATGCCCGGCAATTTAGGGCTCACCATACGCTTTCTCATGCACATCACCCCCATGCAGGCAATCATTGCCGGCACCAGTTCGTTTCGTTTAGACCGGCTGGCTTTGTACCTTTCCGAGCGCGGCCCGACCGTCTACTTCAAAGAAGGTCTGAATGTCGACTACGCCAATCTCGATGCGAAACTGCTGGCTGATGAAATCCTCGAAGAAATCCTCTGCGTTTATCGCCCGCCTGCGGTCGCCTATCGAAGCCATAGGCAATATGTCAAAGCCGCCTTCGCCGTGGCAGAGAACCGCGCGCGCGCCGATCAAAATTATCTGTCGGCCATGAAAGAATTCGGCAGGGTGCGCGGCACCTTGCTGGCGGTGCGCGGCCATTCGCTCGGCGAATCGTTTGTCGGCAGAAACGTTGGCCTGCGCAGCGTCTGGCAAGGCGGCCAGTGGCAAATCAAGATCATCTTCATGGATCACGACAACCTCAACGTCGTCAGCCAGTCGTTCAGGGATTATCAAGCGTTGGGCGCGCTTTCGTGTATGGACACGGACGATGTCTTTATCTGGGGAACTCAGAGTCACGCATCATACATCAACGGCGCGGTCGATTATCTGAATCAGATATACCGGGTCGACGATGGCCTCTCAACTCAGGGCAAAGAGATGTTTGACCGGGCGATGGCGGCAGCATACAAGCAGACGCAACGCGAAATCGCCGGCAACCCTGAGTTGCAACGCTTCTTTGACGCGACGTTCGTAGATCGGCTGCGCGATTGGGATATGATCGCGGCAGACTATTTGAAGATTCGCCACGACCCCGTAGCCGTCGCTGATTGGAAGGAAAGCACCCGTGATCGCCTGGTTAAAAAGGGCTATGCCGAGAAGGTTGTTTTTGAACATCTCTCGGCGGTCGAAGCGCATGCCCATTTCCTTGAGCGCTATGCGTTCCTCTATTGATCGAGATATTTTCTTTTCAGTTTTTCATAGAGGCAGTCCGGGTGATACGTCGCATTCTTATCATGTCCGGTGCGTCGCCATGCTTCGTTCCACAGATGGATGGCGTGGGTCGTCTCGGCAAACCTCAAGTCGCCGTCCGGCTCGCGCACTTTATGCCAGTCGAGCACGCTCAAAGGACAGAAGACGGCAGGCGGCTTGACGTAGGCTTCGAGTGAAAACTCCCTGACCGTGTCGGCCATCAACTTCGGCCCGGTCTCTCCCCACACGAGTTGCTGCGGATTCTTGGTCTGGCAGACCTGCCATGCATACTGCATGGCGCGGCTGCTGGCGGGCGCTTTGATGACGCCGCTGGTAATCAACACGTCGTCGTGGATTCTCTCGCTGGCAAAGACCTGCTCGTCCTGAAAATCAAATGGCTTGAGACAAATCAGATCGGTGTCTGACCACCAGCCGCCTTTATCGAGCAGCAGCTTATAGCGGAAGAAATTTGAAAAGCCCGAATAAGACGCATAGTCCTTGTATAAAAAAATTCTGGATGACGGCAGTATATCGTTGCCGTCTTTGATGACCGCGCCTGCGGGAACTCGCTTGATGTCGTCGTAGACATACAGGTGATACTCGTGGCCATTGATCAGGAATGAATTGATCGACATGCGCTCCATCGCAGACAACTCTGAGCCGATCCACAATCCTTGAACGATTCGGTTGCTCTTGTCGGTCATCGCCAATGAAATTCGCCTCCGTAGCCTGGATTACACGTCTTGATCGAGAACCAGCGCTTGCCACATTCGCATGACGCGTTCGACGCCAAAGCGTTCTATCACTTCCGCCGCCCTGCTGGCCAGCCGCTGACGTTCAACCTCGTCGGCCATCAAGCGATCCAGCGCCGTCGCTAACGCCGCCACATCGCGTGGCGGCACGAGCAGGCCGTCTATGCCGTCCCTGATGATGTGCCGAGGCCCGCTCGGACAGTCGAAGCTGATGGCGGCAAGCCCACAGGCCATCGCTTCAATCAGCACGTTCGAGAATCCTTCACAGAGCGACGAGACGACGAAAAGATCAGCCTGGCGCATCGCTTCATAAGGCGTCCTGGTAAATCCGGGCAAGCGGACGCGCTCGGCCAAGCCAAGCTCGCCGGCCAGCTCTGTCAGATATGGCTGCAACGCTCCTTCGCCGCATATCTCCAGATGCCAGCGCGGCTGCCGGTCGGCTATTCGGGCAAACGCTCTGAGCAAAAGATCGAAGCCTTTTTCGGGCGATAAACGTCCCATTGCGAGAAGCCGCAGGCGCGCGCCGCGAGCTTTTCGATTAGCGAAACCGTCGCCGGGAGCCAGCACGGGATTGGGAATCACGCGAACCCGGTCGCCCACGGTGGCTGAAAAGTAGCGGGCGGCTTCTTCCGTCAACACGGTAACGTATTTCGCTTTTGGGTAGAGTCGCCGGCGCAGCCTTTCTCTGCCTTCGCCTATCGAGTTATGAAACGGATCGCTGTGCTCGGTGACGATCACCGGCAGATTCGCTTCAAGCGTGGCCAGCAGCACGCGCAGATTGGTGATGTCCAGGAAAGAGATGATCATGTCAGGGGCGGTGACTCGTATCGCATGGCCGAGCGCCAGGATGAGACCGAGGTCGGCGACGATCACCGCGCGCTCGGCGGTCGAGCAATCGTTGATTAACCTCGTGAGCGTGGCTTGCGGCCATGCCGAAGACCTGGCAGGCAATAAAGCGTGCATCTCTTGATAGACGACATCGGTGTGCAGGTCATAGACGGGCGGGCGACCGGAACTGACCGCGAGGATCGTGATCTGCCAGCCTTTTGCCGCCCAGTAATTGGCCATGACGGTGGCGACGCGCTCTGCGCCGCCGCCGCCAAGTGAAGAAATGACAAAAGTGATTCTCACTGCGGTTCCCGATGCACGTAATATTTACTGGAACACACCGGCCTCGGTTCAAGGCCAGTCCCGTAGGGACGCAATGTTTATAGTACCTTGTTGATGAAACACCAAGCCCCGTAGGGGCGAAATGTCAACATTGCGCTCCCGACGGAGCTTGAATTCTTTTTGCGACACGGTTCTATAAACATTGCGCTCCGACTGGGCTGATGATGCCAGCAACCCTGATATGCGTTGTTAGCAGAACACCTTGTTTATATTCGCCGGGACTGATATTAAGATAACACTCTCAGGAAAAAGCAAGGAGAAACATTTATATGAGCCGGGATTTTCGTGGCTTTTTCATTGCTTGCGACAGGCTGGCTTGCACGATACTTTTATTGCTGGCCGGGGCGACCTCTCTGTTTGCACAATCCGCCGTAGAGGCAGGCCAGAAGCCATCGCCAGCAACCGATGAGTTAAAGGGAGCAAAAAAGAAGATCGTTCACGAAGGCATCGCCGTTGAATTTGAGCTTGAGCCGCTGGACGCGCAAAAGAAAAAATCAGGCATCGTCGAAGAGGGCGACCTCGCCGCTTTTCGCTTTACGATCACCGACACCGCCAGCGGAACGCCGCTGACCGGACTGCGCCCGGCGGTCTGGATGGATATGCGGCGTCACAATGAAGCGGGCGATTGCTCGAAAAAAATCACCGCCTTTTTGGGCGGCAGCCTGCTGGCGCGCCCGCAACTCGATTTCAGCGCTTACTATGTTCTGGCGCTGAACTCCGACGCCACGATCAGCGTCGTCGATCCGCTGTTTCATTACGGCGGCACCAAGCTGCTTGCCTTAGTAGCCTTGAAAAGTAATGGCGAAGACTGGACGCTGACTGCTGATCAGGCGAAGCTGTTCGTCTCGCTGCCTGACGCCAATCAGGTTGCCGTCGTCGATAGCCTGGCCTGGAAAGTCTTCGCCAGTCTCGATGTCGAAGGCCATCCGACGCGCCTCGCCATGCAGCCCGATGAGCAATACCTATGGGTTGCCTACGGTGCTTCCGAAAAAGATAGGGCAAGCTCCGGCGTCGCCGTTGTGACGACCGCCGGATTGAAAGTGGTGGCGCGCATACCGACCGGCAGAGGCCGTCATGAGATCGCCTTCAGCGATGACAGCCGGCTGGCTTTCGTGACCAATCAGGATGACGGCACGGTGTCCGTCATCTCTATCAGAGAGTTGAAAAAAATCAAGGAGATTGCGGTGGGCCGCAAGCCCGTCGCCATTGCCTATTCCGATAAAGCCAGGGCGGTTTACGTCGTCAACCAGGAAGAGGGCACGATCATCACGATTGATGCGGCGGAGTATAAAGTCCTGTCGACGATCAAGGCGCAGCCAGGGCTCGGCCAGATACGCTTTGCGCCGGGTGGCCGCCTGGGCTTTGTCGCGAATCCGGAAAATGATCTGGTCTACATCCTCGACACTGCGGTCAACCGCATCATTCAAGTTGCCCATATCAAAGGCAAGCCGGAGCAACTCACTTTTTCCAACTCGCTCGCTTATGTGCGGACGCGCGACAGCGAATTTGTCTACATGATTCCGCTGGATGAACTCGGCAAAGAGGGACAGGCGGTGCCGACGCTGGATTTTCCGGGCGGCCGGTCGCCGCTCGGGAAGATGTCGAGGCCGAGCCTCGCGGATACGATGATTCGCCTGCCTGAGCCGAGTGCGGTTCTGGTGGCCAATCCGATGGATCAAACGATCTACTACTATAAAGAAGGCATGGCCGCGCCAATGGGAAACTTCAGCAATTACAAACGCGAGCCGCGTGCCGTGCTCGTCGTCGACCGCGGCTTGAAGGAACGCGCGCCCGGCGTCTATGAAGCGACTGCCCAGTTGCCTGGTGCGGGCATTCAAGATGTGGCTTTCTTTCTCGACTCGCCGCGCATCGCCCATTGCTTTGGCCTGCTCGTCAACGAAAACCCGAAGCTGGCTGAGTTGAGAAAAGTCGGCAAGGTGACGATTGAGACTTTGATTACAGATAGTGACGTGCAGGCCGGCCAGCATGTTCGAGTGCGATTCAAGATTGCTGATGTCGAGACCAGAGAGAAGAAGCGCGGCTTAAGCGATCTTGGTGCGCTGGTTTTTCTCGCTCCCGGCATCTGGCAGACGCGGCTGCCAGCCAAGGAAACCGATGAAGGGGTTTACGAGATTGCCTTCGTGCCGCCGCAGGCTGGAATTTACTATGTCTATCTGGAATCGCCCGCGCTGGGGCTGACCTTCAAAGACGGCCAACGGCTGACCTTCAGAGCGCAGGATACCAAGTGAGAAGTAAGCTAACATCAGTTCGACATAAGAAGAAGCGCGAGCAAACAGCCCTGAAGGGGCGCAATTCAATAGCCCAGGGCATCGCCCTGTGTAGACCAACGCCAGATCAACAAGCCCTGAAAGGGCGAAATAGATCGTCGTTTATTTCGCCCCTTCAGGGCTTTGCTATCAATTTGATCGGTGTACCCGGCGCGTTGCGCCGGACTATCGAATTTCGCCCCTTCAGGGCTTTTCTTATCTCGTCCTCACGTTATCTAAAACTGCTCCTGGTTCTTGCTACGGTCATTATCGCGATCTACGCCGCCGGCGGGAATTCATCGGCGCGTCTTCAGAGCGGCGGGCTGACGCCTGAGCAGCAGCGCGGCCAGCAGATCTACCTGCATGGCAGCAACGCGGCGGGCCGCGATGTGGTCGCGACCACCGGCAACTCGGCAGAGGAGATGCCTGCCGCTTACCTCGCCTGCGCAAGCTGTCATGGGCGCGATGGCGCAGGCAAGGCCGAAGGCGGCATTACGCCGTCCAACATTACCTGGCAAGCGCTCACTCGACCCTACGGCGCGACCAGCGCGAGCGGCAGGAGCCATCCGGCTTATGACGAACAGTTGCTCAAGCGCGCCATCACCCTGGGGATTGATGCCGCAGGCAACAAGCTTCATGTGCTTATGCCGCGCTATCGCCTGGCTTATCAAGATGCCGATGACCTGATTGCTTATCTCAAGGTGCTTGGCAAATCCTTTGATCCAGGCTTGAGCGATGCCCAGATCAGGATTGGCACGACCGTCATCAACGCAGGGCCATTTGCCGAAATGAGCCAATCCGTCAAAGCCGTCCTGGCCGCCTATTTTGATCTGCTCAATCAGCAAGGCGGCGTATTCAATCGGCGAATCGAATTGCAATCCGTCGCCTCTGTCGATGGGCCGGAAGCGCGCGTGAACGCGCTACGCACCGCCATTGATAACCAGCAAATGTTCGCTCTGGTCGGCGTCTTTATGGCCGGCGCTGAAGAAGAATTTGCTGCCCTGGTCAAAGAAAAAGCCGTGCCACTGGTCGGCGCATTCACGCTTTCTCCGCCGGTCGGCTTGCCGCCAAACCCTTTTGCGTTTTACCTCACGGCGGGTCTCAAAGACCAGTGCCGTGTGCTTGCGACTTTCGCCGCCGAGAGATTTCCATCGCCGCCGCCGCAGGCCGCCATCATCTACACGAACGACCTGCCGACGCGCGCCGCCGTGCAGGCCATCAAGAGCCGTTGCGCGCAAGCCGGTTGGCCGGCAGTCGAAGAAGTTCAAGCGCCAGCCGGTAAGTTCAATGCCGAAGCGGTGGTCAAAGCTTTGCACAGCCACGCCACCCGTGTGGTTTTTCTGCTCGCTCCCGGCGACATACAGGAAGCCATGCTGGAACAGGCAGAGAAGACGGGCTGGCGCGCTACCTACTTTATTCCCGGTTTCGTCGCAGGCCGAAAAGTAATGGACATAACCGAGAGCGCCGCCGAACAGGTCTTCTTATCGGTTTCGTCTCTACCGTCGGATCAGACGACGGAAGCCTTAATCGAATATCGGCGACTGGCCGAAACCTATAAGCTGCCTGCCACTCATGTAGCGAGCCAGATGCAAGCGCTCGCCGCCGCCAAGACGCTGGTCGAAGGATTGAAGCGCGTCGGTAGAGAGGCCAGCCGCCAGAAGCTGGTTGAGGCGTTGGAAGGCATGTATCAGTTCAAGACCGGATTGATTCCGCCGCTGACCTATAACCCGAACCGGCGCATTGGCGCTGCCGGCGCTTACGTCGTCACCATCGATAAACAAGCGCATCGGCTTGTCCCTGTGAGCAAATGGATCGAGCCGGATTAGGTTTTTTCGGTTTGACTGAGAGTCTATCTGAAAAGTCGATTCAAGCCGGTTTATCGGCTTCCTTAGATCGGATTTCAGATCGGTGTAGGGCATAGGAGAAGCGGCCTGTTTTGGAGTGCGGTGACTGGTCGCCGCTTTGTTGCATACGAATGCTGCACAGCGGTGACTTCACCGCACTCCAAATTGCACCGCTTGCCCTACATCCCATCGCAATCCGATCTAATCACTCATCAACGTGATCTTCCATGAGCTTTTGCAAGCGGTCGTCGAACTTCAGCTTCTCTCCTAATGAAGCGGCAAGGATGCGCATCAACTCCAGTTCAAGATATGAATTATGGCCCATCACTCCGTCTTTCGGCAGTTCGCCGCGATGATTCTTCAACGGATGCAACTCACTGGCGTGATCTGCCAGGAATAAATGACCGCCCTGGTGATAGAACGTCATGCCTGTGATATAGAGCCGGCTGATGTCATAAGCCAGCAGATCGATTATGGCAAGAAAGCCTGTCCTGCCGATATAGCCGCTTAACCATTTACGCATGAGGTCGCTGGTGGCAAACAACATGCGAAAGCCGGTTTTGATTTTCTGGTCGCGAAGGAAGCGTTTGACGGCTTCGCTGTCGGCGATGCATTGGCGCGCTTGCCGCGAGTTTTTGCAGGTAAAATCATTGTTCGTGCCGACGATATATTTCATGGCAAGCTGATCGCATAACGCTGCGAATTTGCTGTGTGACACGTCCCTTTGATCGACGATGCCGTCCAGCACTACTTCATTGTTGGCATACAACAGATCGGTTCTTGTGCCAATATCGCGCGCCAGTTGATCAGGAAACGGCAGGTAGCGGATGACCGTGTTGAACCTCACGACCAGGTCATAAGAGTCGATCAACTCTCCCTGGCCTGTGCCGATCAGTGTCTCGGCGGGGCCGGCGATGGCAATCGTCTTGCCCTTCAGCAGTTCGTCGTAATGTACATCATAATCGGCTTGCAAGAGGCTTTTGAGGTTGGCGATGTCGGCAGCGATTGATTGGCGAAGGACTCCCATGATTTCACCTGACGGGCAAAGAGATTTCTGCAAGCCCTGCGTCAATCAGCCGCGCTGGCGGCTAAGTCCAGTTGCGCGGGTGACCGAATCCAGGGCCGTGCGGCACGCGTATCGCCTCCTGGCTATCGAGCACCAGCATGCGGTCTGCCGCGCCCAGCGCATGGACGACGAGCGAGCGCAAGGTATCTTCATTGCCGAGAATCTGCAAATTGCGATAATCGCCCGCCAACTGAAAGGCTAATGTATCCGCACCATCGGCTTCGCACCATTCTTCAGGCTGCGGGCTGGGGCGATGCCGCCGCCCATCTTCAAAGCAATAGCATAGCTCATGGATGATCTGCATGAAGCGATGATGCCGCTGAAAAAAAGCCGTCTGCCCAACGCAAAAGCCGCCGATCACTTTCTGCCCGTCGATGACGCGTATATCGCTTCCGAGTTTCTTGCGCACCAGCGGGCCGTATAACTCAAAGTTGATCTTCGCCACGCCTTCCTTGATTCCCAGAAGGACGGCTTCAGGATGTTCGGCCACGCTGCGTTCTACCCAGTCGATCCAGTCATCCTGCAAAGCGGCGTCCGCATCGAGCTTGATAAAGAAAGGCGCTTGCGCATGGCGGTGCAGGTCACGGATGCAAAATAGGTTGAAGTTCAAGTAGCCATCGGGGTCGTGCTGCGGTTTGTAAAGGTGATCATAATACTGCCGCAGGTCTTTGAGCTGGGCTTCGGTCAGCGTAATCGACGCCAGATGCAGCCTGCCGAATGGAGAAAGCCTCGGCAACAGCGCTCGCAGCATGTCGAAGTGCTCTGCGCCGCCACAGATGAAAATGTCATACTTTTTCTTGTAATCGACGCGCTGCCAGTGTCGCGCCAAAGGTTTAGCCAGCGCCAGAGGACGCCATCTAACGGCTTGCGCGACATTCATTGCGAATTGCTTTAAGTCCATGCGGCCTCAGCGTGTGGCAGAGGGTCATCATCATATATCCGTTGAAGACCGAACAAGCCGACGAAGTAAAGAATGCGTGAAATTTGAAAGGCGTCCAGATACTTGCGCCATGAATTTAGCAGATCGCCGCCGGTCAGAACGGCGCTCCAGTCGCGCGCTTCAGCCGACGGCTGCCGGTGTTGTTTGAAGGCGCTCGACCGCAGCGGCTGGCCGATGAAGCGAAAGATGCGCTCAACTTCGCGCTCAGGGTTTTGCAGAAGTTCTTCATAGAAGACCAGCAGAATTTCGCCCCGCCGAAATTGTCTCAGCGGAACGTAGTTTTCAACACACCAGATCAACGTCAGATGATCGAGATTGATCAGCGCGCGGCTCATCAGATATTCGTAAGGCTTCAGGAAGTCGGCTCCCAGATCGCGCTGCTCTAATAGAATGTTGACGTTCAGATGCCAATTCATGCGCAACTGTGAAGCGATCACCGCGCAAGGATGGCGCATAATATAAACGATGGGAATTTCCGGGAAGCGCCTGTGCAGCCAGCGTAGCAGCAGCAGGCCGCGAATGTCTTTGACCAGGCGCTTCTTGTAGACCTTGGGCTGGTTGTACTGATCCGTCCAATCGTTGCGAAAATCGCCGCTGAGAATCCTGCGCGCCGGGTCGAGAAAATGTGGAGCGTCATCGGCCTCGCGGATATATTGCCGCCAGTTGAAGTGGCTGCAAAACGGCACGACCGCTCTGGTGAACGGTTCGAAGATGACGCGATGATCGCGGCGATGATTGATCAACTCCTGCAACCAGGTCGTGCCGCTGCGGCCTGACCCGGCAATAAAGACCGCCGTGCTCGATGCCTGATCGACGAAACCGTTTCCGCCTGCCACTCAATCTCTCCTTGCAGAGTCGGTTTTTGAAAATGAATCTCCTCGCAGCAAGCTGCGAGGTATCGAAGGAGTAAGAGGCAAAGGAGGCGCAGCAAGCTGCCCGGAATTGCCTTACCCTCCTCAGATTTACGGCGCGAGGCCGGCACAGTATAGCACAGATAGCCATCGCTTATGCGTGTTTGATCGATCACATTGGAAGAACTTTCAACGATAGGCTATATTGCTGAGGCCATGAGCGACGCTTGTGAGACGCGACCCCTGCATGTTTTGACGTTGACGCCGTTTTATCCGCATGCCGGCAATGAAGCCGATGGCCCTTTCGTCGCCGAGCCGCTCGTGCATCTGTCGAAATTCAACATCGCCTCGACGGTCATCGCCGCCAAGCCCATATCAATCCCGGCGGTCACGCCGACCGAGCGCTTTCCCAGGCCGATCTGGGTGCGCCATCTTGAACTGCCGGGCAAGGCGGCTTATGGAAGCTGGGGCTGGTTTATGTATGCGCGCCTGCGGCGTCTGGTCGCCGGCCTGCACCGCCGTCAGCCGATTGATCTGATCCATGCACATGCGGCTCTGCCGTGCGGCCATGCGGCGGCGTTGCTGTCGCAGCAGTTGCGTATTCCGTTCATCATCACGACGCACGGCGTCGACGTGATGTCTACAGGCCGGGAGACAGGCTTGTCGCGCTGGTGGTGCAACCGTGTGACGCGTTCGACCTATCGACAGGCGCATCAGAATATCTGTGTGAGCGAGTTGAGCCGCCGGAAGGTTCTCGCAGGGGTGGGAAGCCCGCTGAGGACCACAGTGGTGTACAACGGCGATGATACGGAGTTGTTCGATCCGGCCAATCGCAGCGACGGCGGCGCGAATCTGACGATCTTGAGCGT